>JBJOGJ010000042.1:0-22421 GCA_046048295.1 Pseudomonadota bacterium
CGAACCAGCCCCCGTATTAGCCGGGAGAAGCGTCCCTTGGCCAAACAAATCGTGCACTAAAGCGGTTAACATTGCTCACTTTGCCGGCACGATCGCCGCGAGCCAAATAGCCGGTTAGCGGATCGTTAACCGGGAAAGCCTGTGCGCACATGGCTGGCGGCGTTGAGAGCGGCCTCAGAATCGGCCCATAGATCGAGCATGAAGCGGTGCCGTGGCAGGCGCCTGCTACGGCTGGCGCCATTGGCGAACGAACTTCACTCGAGGGCAAATCATGGCGTATTTTCTGGCGGTTGCCAATCGCAAGGGCGGTGTCGGCAAGTCGACTATCGCGGTCATGCTCGCACATGCTTTTGCCGTGTGGGGCGGCAAGCGCGTGCTCGTTCTCGATCTCGACTCCCAATGCAACGCCTCGCTGATCCTGATCGGCGGTCAGGGCTGGAGCCTGGCTCGCCGCGAGGAGCGCACCATCGCCGACTACTTCTACGACCTGTTCGACGAGAAGAATCCGAAGGCCAAGGAGTACGTCCAGCACCGGGTCGGCGACGTCCAGGGACTAGACGGCAAGCGGCCACGGATTTCGCTGCTCCCAGGCTCGCTGCTGCTCGAGGACGTCCAGGGCGAATTATTCCTCATGGATTCGAATCAAAGCCGCGACCACGAGGTCGTCGGCCAGCGCGTGCAAGGCAAGCTCGAGCGCCTGCTGCGCCGGTTCGGGGAGCAGTTCGACCTCGTCATCCTCGATTGCCCGCCGGGGCTGTCGTTCGCGGCCCTCGCGGCGCTTCGGGTTGCCGACAAGGTGGTCGTACCGTTCCGCCCGGACTACGTCTCGCAGTTCGCCGTCGACCGCATCGCCCAGCTGATAGAGAACAAGCGCACAAACGATGCCGTCGAGGAGATCCCTTTCGACCGCCGCCGCTACGTCTGCCTCGCCAACTTCGTGCGGAATCAGGACCGCGACCGCTCGCTGATCGACGAGATCGCCCTCTTCCATCCGCTGCTCGCGACCCAGTTGCCACAGCGCGAGGCCATCGCGAATGCACTGGACTGGGTTGCAGAACCGCAGCCGATAGAGAAGAAATACGGGGAAGCAACCACCGACCTATCGCGGCTCTACGAGGAACTGGCAACGCACTTCGTGCATGCACAGGCTGCTGAATAGAGGCTGCAGACAAGAGGATTGAAGGGAGCGATGGCACGTTCCGATCAACTCTATCCGGGCGAGCGGTTGAAGCAATTCTTCCGCAACCTGCTCGCCGACGAGCCGGAGATCTCCGCCCCGCTCCGCGAGCGGCTGGTTGAGAAATTCTCCCGGCCGATCAATTTGATGCGGGTCTGGGCTTATCCCGAGCCGCCAGCAGCCGGCCACACCTACGAGGCGGAGGATCTGCAGGCAGCCGGCGCGGCGGAGGCGCTGGCTGAGATGGCGCCATGGCCGGAGCCGGATGCGGACAATGGCGCTCCGTCTGCTACCCCGCAACCGCCGTTCAATCCGTTTGCCTTCAATGCGATCGTCGTCTTCAAGCGCGAAGGCCGGGAAGCACTGATGGCTCAGCTCGAGACCATCTCGAGCGCCGAGAACCTGCGGCGTCTCGCCGACGCCCAGCATCTCGCCGTCCCGCGCGGACTAGACGCCCCCGCGGACCTGAGGCTTGCCATCCTGAAGGGGGCCGAGCAACGCCTCGCAGACCGCCGCGCCGCCGGCAGTTGATGTGCGCCGACGGGCGGCGTGAGTCCCGATCACGGCCATGCAGTGTTGTATGCCAAATCGTGATATGAAAGGGCAACGAATCATCCTCTGGCCGAGGCGCTTCCATGAACGACCGCATCCTCACCGGACAATCCGTCGAGACCGATGCCGCCGATACTTCGATCCGGCCGCAGTCGCTCGGCGATTTCGTCGGCCAGGAGCAGGCACGCGCCAACCTTCGCGTTTTCATCGAGGCCGCCCGCTCCCGCGGTGATGCCCTCGATCACGTGCTGTTCGCAGGACCGCCCGGCCTCGGCAAGACGACCCTCGCCCAGATCATGTCGAAAGAGCTTGGCGTCGGCTTCCGCGCCACCTCCGGCCCCGTCATCTCCAAGGCGGGCGACCTCGCCGCACTGCTCACCAATCTCGAGGATCGCGACGTCCTGTTCATCGACGAAATTCACCGCCTGAATCCCGCCATCGAGGAAATCCTCTATCCTGCCATGGAGGATTACCAGCTCGACCTGATCATCGGCGAGGGGCCGGCTGCACGGTCGGTCAGGATCGATCTTGCCAAATTCACCCTCGTCGGCGCGACGACGAGGGCGGGCCTGCTCTCGACGCCTCTCCGCGACCGCTTCGGCATCCCGATCCGCCTCAACTTCTACACTGTCGAAGAACTCGAACTCGTGGTGACGCGAGGCGCCCGCCTTCTCGCGGCTCCTATGGCGCCGGAAGGCGCACGAGAGATTGCGCGCCGCGCGCGGGGCACACCACGTATTGCCGGCCGGCTGCTTCGCCGCGTGCGCGACTTTGCCGCCGTCGACGGCGCCAAGGTCATCGATGCCGCCGTTGCCGACAAGGCTCTCCGTGCACTGGAGGTCGACAACGAGGGCCTCGACGCGCTCGACCACCGCTATCTAAATTGCATTGCGAAGAACTACGAGGGCGGACCGGTAGGCATCGAGACCCTGGCGGCAGCGCTTTCCGAGCCGCGCGACGCACTCGAGGAAATCGTCGAACCATACCTGCTGCAACAGGGCTTCATCGGCCGGACACCGCGTGGCCGGGTGCTGACACTCAGGGCCTACCGGCACCTCGGTCTGACTGGACCCTCGCGCATGTCAGCACCACAGTTCACGATGTTCGAGAACGATCTCGAAGTTGATCCGGAAGTGCCGTCGACGGATCGCAGCCGGTCGGGCCGGGCATGACCGTCGACAGCCCCCGGACCTGGCCCGATCTTGCTGGCAGGATCGTCGCGGATGCAGAAGGCCGGCGCCACCACGTGCTTCCCGTCCGCGTCTACTTCGAGGACACCGACTTCTCGGGGCTCGTCTATCATGCGAGCTACGTCAGGTGGTGCGAGCGTGGGCGATCGGATTTCTTGCGGCTGCTGGGCAACGACCACAGGGGGCTGATCTCCGGCCAGACGGGTAGCGAGCCGGCGGCCTTCGTCGTCCGGCGCATGAGCTTTGATTTCCGGCGCCCCGCCCGCATCGACGAAGTCCTGGAGGTCGTGACGCGCACCAATGAGACCGGCGCTGCCCACCTCTTGCTCGACCAGCGGATTATGCGAGATGGTCGCGAGATCGTCACAGCGGAGGTCCAGGTCGTTCTCGTTTCCGTCAGCGGCAAGCCGCTGAGACTGACCGACGCCATCAAAGCGGCGTTTTCAGCCGACAAGGGTGGCCCATAGGCCACTGGCCGTCGCCGCGAACCTTGGATCAAGCTCATTCTGTACGACTTATGCGCGCAAGACTTATAACCTGTCGCAGTTTGGCCACCTTCAATCGCAACAAGCGCCGGTTGTCGTTTGACGTTGCACGGCAGCAGGCAGGGGACTTCCGGTTCCTGCTCTCACCTCTATGGATACGCGAATGTCGGATGTACTGAAGAGCGGCGTCGGGACTACCAGCGGCGTGTCGTTCGTCGAACTTTTCCTGCACGCGCACATCGTCGTGCAGATCGTCATGTTCGGGCTGCTGCTCGCCTCGGTATGGTCGTGGGCGATCATCATCGAGAAGTTAATTGCATTCCGGCGCGCTCGTATCGAGGCAGACCGCTTCGAACAGATGTTCTGGTCCGGTCAGTCGCTGGACGAGTTATATGGCAACCTGGCGCGCGGGCACACGATCGCCATAGGTGCGCTATTTGTTGCAGCCATGCGCGAGTGGAAGCGCTCGGTGGAAGGCAGCATCCGGGCGCTCGGTGGCATCCAGCTGCGCGTGGAAAAAGTCATGGATGTCACCATCAGTCGCGAGATGGAGCGACTTGAGCGCCGCCTTCTCTTCCTCGCGACGGTCGGATCGACGGCGCCATTCGTAGGCCTGTTCGGCACCGTATGGGGCATCATGACGAGCTTCCAGGCCATCGCGTCCTCGAAGAACACCAGCCTCGCTGTCGTTGCGCCAGGCATCGCAGAAGCCCTATTCGCCACCGCCCTCGGTCTGCTCGCCGCCATCCCAGCCGTCATCTTCTACAACAAATTCTCGGCCGACGCCGCCCGACTTGGCCAGCGCCTGGAGGCGTTCGCGGACGAGTTCTCGGCCATCGTGTCTCGCCAGATCGACGTCAGCGAGCGTCATCAGCAGAGCGAGCGCGTGCCCGAAGCAGCAAGGGGTTAGAGGATGGGGGCAAGTCTGGGTGGCGGTGGCGGGTATACCGGTCGCAGGCGGCGCGCGAAACGGCATATGCCGATGAGCGAGATAAACGTGACGCCGTTCGTCGATGTGATGCTCGTGCTGCTCATCATATTCATGGTGGCGGCACCGCTCCTCACCGCCGGCGTGCCGCTCGAGCTGCCGCAGGCCACCGGCAAACCGCTTGAGGCGCAGCAGAACGAGCCGCTCGTCGTATCCGTCACGAGAGATGGAAGCGTCTATCTCGGGCAGGAGGACAGGACCGCCGTGGCACTCGATGCCCTGGGCCAAAAGCTCCAGGCGATATCGAAGTCGCGCGGTGGGCAGGACGAGCCGATCTTCGTGCGCGGAGACAAGGCGACCGAGTACGGCGCCATTGCGCGTGTCATGGCCAAGATAAAGGAATCGGGCTTCCGCAAGCTGTCGCTTGTGACCGAGGTCGAAGGTGGGGGGTGAGAGCCCGTGTACTTCGGGTTTGCCATCTCTGTACTGCTGCACGCCGGGCTTCTCGCCTGGGCGCTCGTCAACATCAGCTCGACACCGCCCTTCAAGATCGGCGGGCCCGAGCCAGTAGAGGTGGCCCTCATCACTGATGAGGATCTGGTGCGACTCAAGAAGGGGAGCCGACGATCCAAACTACTCGAATCAAAGCAGGCGGAGTCCCAGGAGGGAAAAGCCGAGAAGCCCGTAAAAAATCCGAAAGCTGCTCCTCCACCACCGCCCGAGTCCTCAGAGCCGCCACCTCCGGAGCCTGCCAGTAGCGAGCCGAAACCCGACCCGATCGCCGCCAAGATTGCTGCTCTTGCAAAGCCTGAAGCCGCAAAGCCCGAGCCGCCCAAGCCCGATCCGGCGGAGCTCGCGATGCTCCAGCGCAAGAAGCAGGCCGAGGCGGAAGCGAAGGCCAAGGCTGAGGCTGAAGCCCGGAAGAAGGCTGACGACGAGGCGAAGAAAAAGGCTGAGGCCGAACGAAAGCGCAAGCTTGCTGAGGCCAGGAAAAAACGCGAGGCTGAACGCAAGAAGCGGCTCGAGCAGCAGAAGAAGCTTGCGGAGAAGCGGCGCAAGGATGAAGAGCGGCGCAAGCAGGCTGAAGCCAAGAAGAAGCCCAAGAATTGGGACGACGTGCTCAAGGGGCTGGCCGACAACGACCCGACGCGCAAGGCGGCTGCGGGAGGCGCCGCTGAGCCGCCGAAGACCGCCACCAGCAACCGGGGAGCGACGGCAGGTGCCGAAGAGGGCGTCGATGACCGCAATACTTCGAGCCAGCGCCTGATGATCGGCCTCCTGCTGAAGACCGCCGTCAGCAAGTGCTGGAGCATCAACACCGGCGCAGAAGGCATCCAGAACATCGTCGTGCAGGTCGACATCAAACTCCGGCCCGACGGGCATCTGGCCAGCGAGCCTGCACTTGTCACGCGCGGGCGCGGCCCGCTGTTCCAAGATGTCGCCAACGCCGCCAAACGGGCGGTGATCGGATGCGCGCCCTATGACCTGCCGCAGAAATATTACAAAGGCGGATGGGACTATGTGCGGCTGACCTTCGATCCACGAAAGATGTATTGAGGACCAATTGACCGGATTTTCGTCACGATAGAACAACAAACCATATAACAAGACCTGCACACCGGCAGCAGACCGAAAGCCCCGAAGAATATCATGACACGTGCCAAAACCCGCCCGACCTTGAGCCGCAGAGAAGCCCTTGCCCTGGGCTCCGGCGCAGCCACGCTCGCATTCCTGTGCCCGGCATTCGCCCAGCAACAGGGCCCGACCGAGGTGACGATCGACGAGGCGAACCTCAAACCGCGCCCCATCGCCATCCCGACCTTCCTCGGCGACGACCCGCGGCTCGCTGCCGACGTTACCCGGATCGTGACCGACAACCTCGGCAATTCCGGCCTCTTCAAGCCGCTCGACGAGCGTGCCTTCATCGAGAAGATTGCCAATACGAACGTCGCGCCGCGCTTTGGCGACTGGCGTTCCATCGGTGCCGAAGCACTGGTGGTCGGCCGCGTCTGGCGCGACGGCCCTCGCGCCGTCGCCGAATTCCGGCTTTGGGACGTGGTGCTCGGCAAGCAGCTCACCGGCCAGCAATTCAAGACCGACATCCGCAACTGGCGCCGGATAGGCCACCTGATCGCCGACCAGGTCTACGAGAAGCTGACGCTCGAGAAGGGCTATTTCGACACGCGGATCGTGTTCATCGATGAGACCGGCCCAAAGGACAAGCGGCGCAAGCGGCTGGCCATTATGGACCAGGACGGAGCCAATGTTCGTCTCCTTTCGAGCGGCAACGAACTCGTGCTGACCCCGAGATTCAGTCCTACCAACCAGCAGATCACCTACATGTCCTACGCTGGCGGCACTCCTCGCGTCGTCCTGATGGACCTGGGCTCCGGCCATCGCGAGGTGGTGGGCGACTTCCCAGGAATGACATTCGCGCCGCGCTTCTCCCCCGACGGTCAGCGAATCATCATGAGCTTCCAGCAGGGCGGCAGCTCCTCCATCGTCGAAATGGACTTGCGCTCGCGCCAACCGCGACAGCTCACCCAGACCCAGGCGATCGATACCGGACCCTGCTACTCGCCTGATGGACGGTTCGTGGTCATAGAATCGGATCGGGACGGTTTCCAGCAGCTCTATCTATTGGGCGCTGACGGTTCCCCGCCCCGGCGAATCAGCTTTGGCGAGGGCCGCTATTCGACGCCGGTCTGGTCGCCGCGCGGTGACTATATCGCGTTTACGAAACAGTTGGCCGGCCGGTTCCTGATCGGCGTCATGAAGCCGGATGGGTCGGGCGAGCGAATCTTGACCGATGGCTTCCACAACGAAGGCCCGACCTGGGCGCCCAATGGACGCGTCGTCATGTTCTTCCGTGATTCTCCCGGCCCCAACGGCGGTCCTCGCCTCTACTCGGCCGACCTGACCGGATATCATGAGCGTCGTATACCCTCGCCGTCCTTCGCATCCGATCCGGCGTGGTCGCCACTCCTCGGCTGAAACACGCAATCATTCCCGCCGCAGACCGCATTTAGACGTCGAGAGACGCAGCAAATGTGGATTCGACGCAACAGTTTGACGGCGAAATGTATTCAATCCGGGACGTGGCGAGCATTTGCACCACGTGGCAATTCCGCATCAACGATGATGCAAAACTGTGGGCGAGCGCGCTCTTCGCTTGATCTCGGAACCGGGTGTAGGTACCCACGAAGAGGCATTTGCCGACAAATCAGTTAGGAGAGCAGATCATGCAGGGTGTTAAGGGCGCTATCGTAATTGCAGCTGTCGTTGCTGCTGTGGCTCTTGGTGCGTGCCGCCGGGAAGTTCCGCACTCGCCGATGAAGCTTGGGGCAGAAGTTCCTGCGACGGTTGAAGTAGCTCGCTAAATCTGCGACTTCTTTCGACCTAACTAGGAGAAAGACTATGAAGGGCGCTATCGTTATCGCAGCTGTTGTTGCAGCTGTTGCTCTGGGGGCTTGCCGCAAGGAAGTTCCGCACTCGCCGATGAAGCTGGGTGCCGACGTTCCTGCCGCTGAGAAGGTTGCCCGCTAAAACGGGTATCCTCCCAGCAAGGGGGCAATGGTTTAGGCCACGTGGCTGGTTTGGAAAAAACCGGCGATGTGGCCTTTTCTTTTGTCGTAGACCGGCATTCAGCCTGTGAACGAGTTGATCGCACGTGTTGCCCCGCCTGCGTGCGTCGGATAAGCCAATCGAGAAGCGTGTCGTCAATCCCTCGACACATTTATGGGTGATCGCTGTGGCGACGTCGGAGCTATAGCCGACAGTCGGCCCCGCACATTCCGGGTGGCTCAGTATTCCAGCCACCGAGGGAGAGGATCGGATGCCTGCACAAGGTTCAGCAATGCTGCTACGCAAATTCGTCGGGGCGTTGATCGTCGCCGGACTGCTCGCCGGTTGCTCGAGCAATGAGCTCGACCCCAACCAATCGAGCCTGAACTCCGGCCGTGGCGCCCCCGCCAAACCGGGTTCGATGCGCGACTTCTCGCAGAACGTCGGCGACATCGTCTATTTCACGACGGACAGCTCCGACCTGACGCCCGAGGCACAACAGACTCTCGCCAAGCAGGCCCGCTGGCTGCAGCAGTATGCGAGTTACACGATTACCGTCGAAGGGCACGCCGATGAGCGCGGCACCCGCGAGTACAACATCGCGCTCGGTGCGCGCCGCGCTGCATCCGTGAAGAATTTCCTGTCCCGTAACGGCATCAACGCCCAGCGGATGCGCACGATCTCGTTCGGCAAGGAGCGTCCGGTCGCCGTCTGCAACGATATCTCCTGTTGGTCGCAGAACCGTCGCGCGCAAACCGTTCTCAACAATCGCGCCGGACTTTGATGCAGTGCCTCGCGGCAACCACTTGCTGGCGAGCCGACGGGACACCTGCTAGATTCGCGCAATGCGGCTTCTGCATCGCTTCGGATTTTGCCATGCAGCCGCGTGTGGTACGCAAGAGCTAACCCCGGTGCATTCAGGAGCCACGGGGCATGCGGTTTTAGATCTCTCTGGCAGGCAGGATCATGAGCGCATCGAAGTTTCCTCAGTGGCACCTTGTCCGGTTAGCATGCGTACTGCTGGCTGGCCTATTCCTGGGCAACGATGCGTTCGCGCAGCAGAAGGGCAAGACGATCAAGACCGATGCGAGCGGCGATCTCGCCGAACGTGTCCAGCAGCTCGAAGCCCAACTCGTAGAAATGCGAATCGTGATCGATACCCTGGATTCACTCGCCAAGCGCGGTCCAGGCGCGGCGTCACAGCCGTCTAGCGGTGGTTTCGGCGGCGACACGGGTGGCAACGCCCGCATCGATGTCCTGGAGACGCAGGTCAGGGCATTAACCTCGCAAATCGAGCAACTCGCGGGCGAGGTGCGGGCACTTTCCGGCACCGGCCGCGCTTCTGGCGGCGCCGCGGCATCCCAGCCCGTTACCGGCTGGCAGACACAATCCCAGGGCGGCGGCAGTGCCTGGCAACCGAACGCCCAGCCGCCATCTCGCAGTTTCGGGCCCGAAGTGCGGGGATACGATTCCCGCACCGGCTCGCCTGCTGCCGCAGGTACTTCGGCTGATGCCAACCGCAGCTACCTGCAGGCGATAAACCTCTACAATCAGGACGATTTCAAGGGAGCCCGCGACGCGCTCACGGTCTTTGTGGGCACGCATCCGAGCCATCCTCAGATTCCAACTGCCCAGTTCCGGCTGGCCCAATCGAACTACAAACTCGGTCAATACACTGTTGCAGCCAAGCAGTTCTGGTCGCTGGTCAAAGCCTTCCCGCAGGAGCCGGTTGCCCCTGACAGTTTTGCCATGTTCGCAGCCTCGCTTGGCCGGGCCGGCCGACCCAAGGACGCCTGCGAGGCGTTCCAGCAGATGCGTGCCCGTTACCCGAGCGACGCCGCCCATATGCCGCCCGAAGCCAAGGCGGAGAAATTGCGCCTCCGCTGTCAGTGACATGATCCTCGCCGATCCCATTTCAGAGGATGAAGCTGGGCGGCTATTCAAAGAACTGCATCATGCCGACCTGCTGCTTGCCGTGTCGGGCGGAGCCGACAGCATGGCTCTGATGTACCTGGTCTCCCGGTGGCGTTCGGGCCTTGATGTGGGCGCGCCCAAGGTCCACGTGGCGACGGTCGACCATGGGCTGAGACCAGGCTCACGCAAGGAAGCTGAAAGGGTCGCGCAGGAAGCGAACAGGCTCCGGCTACCTCATACCATTCTCACTTGGCAGGGACCGCATCCCAGGAGCGGCCTTCAGGAGGCCGCACGCTTAGCCCGGTACCGCCTCCTCGCGGCTCACATTGGCGAACTCTACGGAGAATCAAGATCTGCCATCGTGACTGGGCATCATCAGGAGGATCAGGCCGAAACCGTACTGATGCGGTTGGCCCGCGGCAGTGGTGTCGAAGGACTGACTGGAATGCAGCCGGTCACCGAATTCGACGGCGTGGGGCTCCTGCGCCCATTGCTCGATGTCCCGAAAGCCAGGCTCGTGAAGACATTGGAGACGGCCGGCATGACCTGGATAGAGGACCCGAGCAACGACAATGAAGATTTCGAGCGTGTCCGCATCCGCGCAGCGCTGCCCCACCTCGCGGCGCTCGGCATCACGCCGCCGATGGTCGCCCTCAGCGCTAAACGGCTAGGCCAAGCGAAGCAGGCCCTCAAGCGCGCGACCGGGTTGTTTATTTCCAACCACGTGGCCATGCACGACGGACTTTATGCCGCCACCACGGTCCAGGCGTTTGCTGAAGCCGGGCCAGGTATAGCCGCACGCGCCCTCGCTGCCCTGATCGAGAACTTCGGCGGTCTCTCGCCAACACCCAGGCTTGCAAGGGTCGAAGCCCTCACCGACGACATCTTGGCCGCAGCGCGCGGCGATATTGCATTGCCGATGAAGCGTACGCTCGGTGGTACGTGCATCCAGACAGCTTCAAACGGTAGCGTCTGCATCTGGCGGGAAACGGGGCGCAGGACACTGCCAGTGGTTCGGCTTGTACCCGGGCGCAGCATCCTTTGGGACGGCCGGTTCACGATCGGCCTTGTCCGGCACAGCAGTTTGCCGCCGGCCGATTATTCGGTTCGGGCCCTCGGCAGCGGTGATTGGAATGCACTCAAGGCACATCTGCCGCCTGAGGTGCTGAAATCCGGCCCCCGCCATGCCTATCTGTCATTACCGGCGATCTATGCGGGTGACCGACTGGTTGCAGTGCCCTACTTTGCGGCCTCGACAGCGCATTCAATTCCAGAATTCATCGACAAGTCCTTGTTGATAAACATTTTTAGCCCAGAAAGACTGCCAGGACGCAGCGAAGACCAAACCATTGGCACGGGTCTTGATTGACGGTTGGTCCATATTTCGCCCAGGTTCAGGAAAATATCCGGGACCAGACGGCGCGCTGCGCATATCTCGCTGCTTGGCAACAAGCGACATGACACCTATTTTACCGCTACGTGCTAACGTCGCGGGGGACGATCAGGAAGTTACCCCGCCTACCCGGCTGTGAGCTGTCCCGAACTCCAGCCATGAAGGAACCCGCATGAACTCGAATTTCCGGAACTTTGCCATTTGGGTGGTGATCGCGCTCCTGCTGGTGGCGTTGTTCAATATGTTCCAGAATCAGGGACAAAGTCGGCGGGGCACAGAGATCTCCTACTCCGACTTCCTGGATGACGTCGCAAACAAGCGGATCCAGGAGGTGACAATCCAGGGCAACCGTCTGCACGGCTCGTTCAGCGACGGTAACGGCTCCTTCCAAACCTACGCGCCACAAGATCCGGGACTCGTCGAGCGCCTGCGCGGCAGCGGCATCAAGATCAAGGCCAGGCCGACCGAGGATGAGGTCCCCTCCTTCATCAGCGTGCTCGTCTCGTGGTTCCCGATGCTGCTGCTCATCGCCGTTTGGATCTTCTTCATGCGCCAGATGCAGGCCGGCTCCGGCCGCGCCATGGGCTTTGGCAAGTCGAAGGCGAAGCTGCTTACCGAACGCCACGGACGGGTGACGTTCGAGGACGTGGCCGGTGTGGACGAGGCCAAGGAGGACCTTCAGGAGATCGTGGAATTCTTGCGTGATCCCCAGAAGTTCCAGCGCCTCGGCGGCCGCATCCCGCGAGGCGCGCTGCTCGTCGGACCGCCGGGAACTGGCAAGACCTTGATCGCACGCGCCGTTGCCGGCGAAGCCAACGTGCCGTTCTTCACCATCTCCGGGTCGGACTTCGTCGAAATGTTCGTCGGCGTCGGTGCGAGCCGCGTGCGCGACATGTTCGACCAGGCCAAGAAAAACGCTCCGTGCATCATCTTCATCGACGAGATCGATGCCGTAGGCCGTCATCGTGGCGCCGGTCTCGGCGGTGGCAACGACGAGCGCGAGCAAACGTTGAACCAGTTGCTGGTCGAGATGGATGGCTTCGAGGCCAACGAAGGCATCATCATCATTGCTGCGACCAACCGCCCAGACGTGCTCGACCCGGCGCTGCTGCGCCCGGGACGGTTCGATCGCCAGATCGTCGTCCCGAACCCCGACGTCGTCGGGCGCGAAAAGATCCTGCGTGTGCACATGCGCAAGGTCCCGCTCGCTCCAGACGTCGATCCGAAAGTTATTGCGCGCGGGACGCCGGGCTTCTCCGGCGCCGATCTCGCCAACCTCGTCAACGAGGCGGCTCTGCTGGCCGCACGCCGTAACAAGCGTCTCGTCACCCAGGCCGAATTCGAGGACTCCAAGGACAAGGTGATGATGGGTGCCGAGCGCCGCTCTATGGCGATGACCGAGGAGGAGAAGCTTGCCACTGCCTATCACGAGGCAGGTCATGCCCTCGTCAACCTGCTGGTACATGGCGGCGATCCCCTGCACAAGGTCACGATCATTCCTCGCGGCCGCGCCCTGGGTGTGACCATGAGCCTGCCGGAACGCGACCGCCTCAGCTACTCAAAGCAGTGGTGCGAGGCGCGCATGGCCATGATGTTCGGCGGACGGGTGGCGGAACAGCTCATCTACGGCAAGGACCATCTGAATACGGGCGCTGCGAACGACATCATGCAGGCAACAGCCCTGGCCCGGCGAATGGTCACCGAATGGGGCATGAGCGAAAAGCTCGGCCCGTTGCGCTACAACGAGAACCAGCAGGAAGTCTTCCTCGGTCACTCAGTTACGCAAAGTCAGAACATGAGTGAAGAAACCGCACGACTCATCGACGAGGAAGTGCGCCGGCTTGTCACCCAAGGTGAGCAGACGGCGTGGGAGGCTCTGGGCGCCAACAAGGACAAGCTAGAGGCCATCACGCAGGCACTGATGGAGTTCGAAACCATCAGTGGCGAAGAGTGCCAAGCGGTAATCCGTGGCGAAAAGATCGTCCGCCCCGAGGATGACGAAGACACCAAGGGACCGATCGGCTCCGCCGTGCCCAGCGCCGGTGCAGTCCGCCCCAACCGCGGCGGCGTCCCGGACACTGGCGGGATGGAACCGCAGCCCGGCTAGATATCGAAGTTCGAGACAGAGGGGCCGCGTATTCCAACGGATGCGCGGCCTTTGTGTTATCGAGAGGCGCGCGTCACGACCGAAAGAAGCCCCATGCTCCGCGAAATCTATGTCCGCCCGGTTGGTCTCTTCGCCGCAAGGCAGTCCGAGGAAGCCGACGAGATCTGGGGCGGCCTTCGGCTCGCGGGAGGCTGGCTCGACTTCGCTGCAATAGAGGTCATCGAACGCAACGGCGCACGGGTCGAGCGGCGCATCGTCGGCCTCGGCGAGTTCCTGGAGCGCGACTGGGGCCGGCGCGCGCTCAACGCCGCCGACATGTTCGAAGCGATCCAGGCGCCGCGCTCGCGCCTGGCCGGGCTGAAACTCGACCAGCCGCGGATCATGGGGATCGTCAACGTCACGCCGGACAGCTTTTCCGATGGCGGCCGTCACGACACCGCCCCGGCCGCGATTGCCCACGCCTTGCGCCTCGCCGAGGAGGGCGCCGACATTCTCGACGTAGGCGGCGAATCGACCCGCCCCGGCTCCGATGCCGTCAGCATCGAAGAAGAGATGCGTCGTGTCCTACCCGTCATCGAAGGGCTGGCGGGAAAGACGGATGCACGCATCTCCATCGACACGCGAAAAGCTGAGGTCATGCGTGCTGCCGCCCAGGCCGGCGCCGATATCGTCAACGATGTCTCGGCACTGTCCTTCGCGCCGGACGCAATCGAAACTGTCGCCGACATCGGCCTGCCGGTGATACTCATGCATACTCAGGGTGAGCCGAGAACGATGCAGGCGAACCCTACCTACGACGACGTCCTCCTCGACGTGTTCGATTACCTGGAGGCACGCATCGACGCCTGCCGTCGCGGCGGCATCCCGGAGGATCGGATCGTCGTCGATCCTGGCATCGGATTCGGCAAGACGCTCGAGCACAATCTCGCGCTGATGGCTGGCCTCGCACTGTTCCACGGCATGGGCTGTCCCGTCCTGCTCGGCGCCTCGCGCAAGGGCATGATCGGCGCGCTGACCGGAGTCGCCACGGCAAGCGAGCGCATTCATGGGTCGTTGGGGGCAGCGATCGCCGCCGCGAGCCAGGGCGCGCAGATCATCCGGGTGCATGATGTCGCGGCAACAAGGCAGGCGCTCGCCGTATGGCAGGCATCCGTCTCAGGCAGTTCTGAAGTCTAGAAGGATGGCGCTCAGTCTCATGAATGATGGCCTGTGCCCGCAACGAGACTGTCGTGGGGCACGGTAGACTTCGCATTCGCCCGCTCAGGACTGTCGTACCTTCGCGCTTCTGCCATCCCGGGCTCAGCGCGCAGAATACTCTCGATCACAAACAGAGGCCGTCCCTTCGACTGCATGTAGAGGCGGCCCAGATACTCGCCTACGATGCCGAGCACGAAAAGCTGCGCTCCACCGACGATCAGGACAATGAGCGACATGGATGTCCAGCCGGGTACTGCCCCGCCCAGCAGGTAACTCGCGAGGACATAGACACCGAGCAATGCCGACAAAATGGCAACTGCAAAGCCGAGCCACGTCGCAATCTTCAAGGGTACGACAGAGAACCCTGTAATGGCATCGAGCGCCAACCGGATCATACGCCAAAGAGGATACTTCGTCTCACCCGCGAACCGTTCGTCGCGGTCGTATTCGTAGGCGAACTGCGGATACCCGATCCAGCTAATCATGCCGCGAATGAACCTGTGCTGCTCGGGCATCTGCACGAGGATGTTCAACACACGCCGGCTCATGAGCCTGAAATCGCCTGTATCGACGGGAATCTTTATATCGGTGATCCTGTCGAGGAAACGATAGAATAGGGATGCAGTGAACCTCTTGAAACGCGTCTCGCCACGCCTGCTGCGCCGCTGCCCGTACACGACGTCATAGCCCTCGTCCATCTTCTGGACCATTCCGGGCAAGAGTTCCGGAGGATCCTGCAGGTCTGCATCGATAACAAGGATGCGGTCTCCACGCGCTACGGCGAGACCTGCCGAAAGGGCAAGCTGGTGACCGTGATTTCGCGCCAAGAGAACTGCGACGAAACGGGGATCCTCACTTTGGAAACGCTTCATCATGGAGCGTGTCCTGTCCGACGATCCGTCATCTATAAGCACGATTTCGAAGTCATTCCCCGCCACCTGTTCACACACGGGCACCAGGCGCCGACGAAGTTCCTCGAGGACTTCCTGCTCGTTGTAGCAGGGTATAACCACGGAAAGTTTCAGGCGTCCGCTCGACATGTCAAACCCGAATTGTTGTTGGCCTGTGGTTGCATCGGCGTTTCCTCGCCTGCCAAGCACAACAGGATCGAGCGGCGCGCATTGTCAACAAATCAGCCATCGGAAGGTGAATCGCGTTGCGCCCCGTCATGACGGCATGCTCCGACCATTACCGTCATTGCGATCGGCCGGAAAAACCCAATTCCGGGCGACCACGTAGTTCCACGCGATGACTGCCAACGTTGCAACAACCTGGCAGGCGACATAGTGCAATGTCGTCCCCAACAACATCGACATGACGATAGTGTTCAGGATGAGCCCGATTGCGACCATGAACCCAAACCGCATTGCCGCACCACCTATCTCAGTCTGCGATCGGAATGCGAAGCTGCGAGTCAGGAAGAAATTGTAGATCGCGGCCATCAGGTAACTGGCGCCTGACAGAACGACCGTAGGACCGAGCTCGAGATTGACGCTGGCAATGAACAGAAAATACTGAACCACTGTCGCCGATCCGCCGACGAGTAGAAAGCGCAGAAAAGAAGGCAGATCGGCTACCATCGATCAACTATCCGGTAGAGCACGATTTGATCCGTCTCCAGGAGTGGAGAAAGCCAGCCTTGTCTGCTCCGGGCGAGCCGCCAGACATAATCAGTCGTTCCATCTTTTGCGCCAAGCGGCATAGTCTTGAAGATCACGGCATGACTTACGCCAAGTCGCCTGGCGACCGCATAAATGTCCTCCGATCCCCATGTGCGAGCCGTCAAGCGACGTTCAGGAATGCCGAACGTCGCCCTTCCAATGGCGATGTGGAGAAGTTGCGACTGGTTCGAAAGCACAGGCGAACGCGAAGATGCCGAAGCCTTCAGAAAGCTGGCAACGGTCCCATCACGATAGGGCGTGGCGAGATGCTGCCGGATGAGCGCGCTTTCGCCAGGTGCACCGGCGCGGGAAACGAAATGGAAGACCTGCGCCGCGAGCAGCAAGACGACCGACGTGCCCGCAGCGATCCCCAAGATCCGTGAAAAGCGCGGAACAGCAGCCGTGCGTCCAAAGCTAGCAGACAAGGCATACAGGCCGATCAGAAATAGAATTCCCGAGGATAGGAAATACCGCGCCTCGAGCAAATAGAAGTTCGATCTGAGCGCGAGCCCAACAATGACCGCCGCCGTAAATAGTCCCCCTGATATCGCATAGAATGCAGTGGCTCCGCGCATGTCGAAAGCCAGCCTGAAATTGCTGCCGCGTTCCTTTGCGTAGAATATGCTCCACAAAGCGACCAGTACCAGAACTGCAACGGCAGCAAGCTTCGTCAGACCGTCTACGACACCGAGCAGGTTCAGGACGACCCAAAGCCCTTGGGAGACCAGATCACTCAAGCTGTTACTGGTGCTAGATGATCCCGCCCCTGACAAGCTACCAGCCACGAGCCAATTCCTGGCGATGAGCACGAGGAAGATCAGTGCGCCCGGCAGACAGACCAGCGATGTGCGAAGCACGGCACGAATGGCGGAATCTCGCCGCAAGAAGGCATAGAGGATCAGCAGCCCCAACGGTACGATGTGAAAGATGGCCTGGTAGCGAAACCACGCTCCCATCCCTATGCAAGAAGCGGCGATGGCCAACCATGCCGGCACCGCATCTTTGCCCTCATCGAACGCCTTCATCAGCGCGGCCAGCGAAGCCGCGATCAGCAAAAGATATATCGGCTCGGCCAATCCGGATAGCACCAGCCGCCAAGCAGGGACGTAGGCCGCATAGCAGATACCAACCGCAATCGACCATACCCGGTTCAACGACAGCTTGAGCATGATCCAAGCGATCAAACAGGCGGTGGCCGCGTGCGCCAGAGCGTTGGTGAACACTGTTGCGGTTATCGCATCAAGGCCGGTCAACCAAACGACAGCAGCCACCACAAGCGGAAGTCCTGGCGGCCATACGGTCTGAATTGCCGGGACGCCTTGGTTCGCCTGCACCTCAAAGTAGATGGCAGATGTCCTCAGACCATCACCTGCAAGCAAATGATAGACGCCGCTCAGATATTGCGCCGCATCGTTGGTGTAGTGGTCGGCGGACGCAAAGGTGACGAGAAGCATCGCGACGACGGCAGCCGCGAGCACCACCGGCATCAGCGGCCATCGCAGCCCGATCGCACTCGCTCGCAAACCGAACTGATCCCCGGTCGTCATGTCTCCCCCCACCCCCGCTACATCAGTAGATGCATACCCGGCCCGGCAATCGGTTCAGCAAACCCTCTACTAAAGGCTCTCTAAACCGATCCGGGTGTGGCCGAAGACGGGAGACGAGACAAGATTCGTCAGCGCACTGGGTTAACGCCGCCCTTGAGACGACATCACCGGTTCCTCGAGCATAGGCGAGTGGCCATCATCGGCGCGATTCGGGAAACATGGCGTTTCCCCTGGGAAGGTTTGCATCGACCGACTTGCCGCCAGCACACTAAACCCTGGTCCTGGGGCCAAGAGCCAGCAGCAGAACGCAAATGGCGAAGGCGACAAACGGCCAGTAGGCGGACCAGTCGCCAGGGGCTATGTAGTAGGTACCCGAGACAATTCTGTAGCACATCATGCCGGTCGCAAAGAGCCCGAGCCAGACGGCTGATTTCGCCAGAACCCCCAACATCGACCGACCCTGCCCCAGCACGAAGACCTACCCGTTGCATGCAGCACGTCCCTCGACCATACTGCACGCCAACCAATACCATCATAGCCTAGCACAAGCGAACGGGGAGAACCGCCATGGACGATTGCCGCGCCGCCGTAATAACCGCCCACAATGCGCCGCTCGAAATCCAGCGCGTGCCCGTGCCGAAGCTCGAAAAGGGCTCGCTGCTGGTCAAGATCACGGCGTCGACGCTGTGCGGCACCGATGTGCACCGCTGGCATGGTCCCCTGAAGGCACCCGACCGGCTGCCGTTCATCACCGGCCACGAGCCCTGCGGCACCATCGAGGAGATCGCCGGCGAGCGCACCGACATCATGGGCCAGCCGGTGAAGCGCGGTGACCGGATCGTCTGGAGCTATGTCGCCTGCGGCTCGTGCTACTACTGCTCGGTCGCGCTCCAACCGTCGATCTGCCGCGGCCGCGCCTCCTGGGGCCACAATCCCTCCGACGAGCCGCCCTATCTGCTCGGCAGTTGCTCCGAATACATGTACGTGCCGAAGGAATGCCTGCTCATCAAGGTGCCGGAAGAGGTGTCCTCGGTGTCGGCGGCAGCCTCGGCCTGCGCCTACCGCACGGTGATGCACGGCTTCGACCGCCTCGGCGCCATCAAGGCACACGAGACCGTGCTGATCCAGGGCTCAGGCCCGCTCGGCAACTTCACCGCCGCCGTCGCCAAGGACATGGGCGCCAAGAAGGTGCTGGTGATCGGCGCGCCGGGCCACCGTCTCGAGGTATCGAAGCGCATGGGCGCCGACGAAACGCTGAACCTCGAGGAGGTGAAGGACGCCAAGGACCGGCGCGAATGGGTGCTTCAGCAGACTGGCGGGCGCGGCGCCGACATCGTCTTCCAGGTGGCGAACAATGCAGCCGTCCCCGAAGGCCTCACCATGCTGCGTGGCGGCGGTCGCTACATGCACATTGGCGCCGGCGGAAAGGGATCCGTGCCCGTCGAATCGATGCCAGAGCAGTTCGACTTCCGCCACGTGCGCTCGGCAGAGCCGCGCCACTGGCTGCAGGCGATCGACTTCCTCGCGACGCGGCGCGACCGCTATCCGTTCGAGGACATGATCTCCAAGACCTACAAGCTCGAGGACATCAACGTCGCCATGAACGCCATGGCGAACTACGAGGTCGTCAAGGCGGCGATCAGCTTCGAGTAGGTCGCGCGTGCCTGCCTCCGCGGCAGGCGACGACAGCTTTGCGAGACCAAACCGCGATCGTCGCGGTTTGGTTGATGAGCAGGTCACATGCAAGTCCCCTATCTCGACTACCGTATCCCGGATGATGCCGAACGCGCCGAATATCTCCGCGCCGTGGAAACGGTCATGCTGGATGGCGATGTCATCCTCGGCCGCGCGGTCTCGGAGATCGAAGAAAGGATTGCCGGCTACTCGGGTACGAGTTTCGCGGTTGGCGTGGGCTCCGGCACCGATGCCATAAGCCTCGCGCTGCAGGCGATCGGCGTCGGGCCGGGAGACGAAGTAATTACCACGGCACTCTCCTACATAGGCACTGCCAACGCCATCGCCGCGACCGGTGCCACGCCGATCTTCGTCGACGTCGGCGATAACATGAACGTCGATCCCGAAGCCGTCGAGGCTGTGATCGGAAGGCGCACGCGGGCGATCGTCCCTGTGCACCTCGGCGGACAACTCTGCGACATGGCAGCAATCGCGGCCGCAGCGGACCGCCACATGGTTCCGATCATCGAGGACGCCGCGCAATCGATCGGCGCCTCCGGCCCCGACGGTCGCAAGGCGGGGAGCCTCGGGGCAGCCGGCGCGATCAGCCTCAACGCGATGAAGATCCTCAAGAGCTTCGGCGAAGGAGGAATGGTCCTGACCAACGATCAGAGCATCCGCGACCGCATCCGCGGGCTGCGCGACAACCGTCAGGCAGACCTCGGCGGTCGCGTGATCCCGGGCCGCAACGCGCGCCTCGACACGCTGCAGGCAGCCGTCGTACTGCCGCGCTTCGGTCGGCTCGAGGAGACCATCACCCGGCGGCGGAATATCGCCGCGCGGTATCGAGAGGCGTTCGCCGGACTGGTGGAGCCGCCGCGGGACGTGGCCGACTACCGCGATGTCTACTACAGCTACAGCATTGCGACGGACCAACGCGACGCGCTGCAGGCGCATCTCGAAGGTCGCGGGATCGGCACGCGCATCCAGTACAGCTACCTGCTGCCGGAGCTGCCGGCCTTCGCACATCTTCGCCAGCGCGCGCCGCTCGACAAGGCCCGCTCGATCATGCAGCGGACCCTTTCGCTGCCCTGCTATGAGCGCCTCACCGACGAGCAGATCGAAACCGTCATCGGTGCGGTGCAGAGCTTCTTTGCGAGCAAGCGGTGATGCGGGCTACTTCGCCGAACCGATGATGCTGCGCGTCAGCTTCACCACCGGTTCAGGGGTCTTGTAGATGCGCTTCACCATCGCCTCGACCTCTTCGCCGGTCAGCAACAGAATCGCGTTGTTCTGTTTCTTTGCCTGCGCCACGAATTCGGCGTCCTGGTCGTGTCAGCAAACGCCTTGCGAAGAACCGCCAGGCGATCGGCGGGAATTTCGGGCGGGCCGAAGAAGGGACGGCCCATCTCGTTAGGGCCCATCAGAAGCTCGACGATCTGCTTGTCCTCGTCGTTGCGCGCCAGTTCCATGGCATGCGGTACGTTCGGAAGGTCGGGATGCTTCTTGAGTGAGAACTGCGCGAGGATGTTGACCTTCTTCTCGGTGAGCCACTGGCTGTAGCGTGCGAGCAGGCTGTCGTATCCGAGCCCGCAGCGCCCATCCACCTCGCCACGTTCCATGGCGATATGCACCTCGGTGCTGGAAGGATAGCCGAGGACAGGCTTGAGCTTGCTGCCGGTCATCCGGTTGAGCACACGCGGCAGGATGGCGTCGGAGCTGGCAGGCCCGCTGGCCCCGATCAGCACGTCCTTCTTCTTGGCGTCGTCGATGGTCTTGATGTTCTTGTTGTGCCACGTGACGCAGAGGCTGACCTCGCTGTTGAGGCTGCCGATCCAGCTGAATTTGGTGCCGTCGACGCGCTTCGGATCGCCATGGTAGAGCCGCTCGAAGGCAACCTGGCGCAGCGTCGAGGCGAATCCCGAGCCGTCCTTCGCCATCACCGTGTAGACGTGCTGGGCGGCAACGCGGCCGCCGCCGCCGGTCATGTTCTTGACGACGATGCTGGGCTTGCCGGGGATGTACCGGTCCATGTGGCGGGCGAGCAGGCGGGCGTACTCGTCATAGCCGCCGCCGGCGCCGGACCCGACGATAAGGTCCATGCGGCGGCCTTTGTAGAATTCCTCGGGCGTTTGCGCAGCGGCCGGCAAGGCAATGGCGCAGGCGAGCACCGCCGCGACGCCGGTTTTGGGCAGTCGTGTCATGGGCAAGATCCTTCCTCCCGGAGCGGCACTGCGGTTTTGATTGGATGCAGTCCTTGTTCCGATGCGCATAGAGTGCAGCGCCTGCGATGGATTGGCAAGCGCTGGCGGACTGGTTTGATTTTCTCGACACCGTGATTTTTTGATTTCCTCAACACGAGCAGGCTCGTGTTGAGGAAGTTTTTTGTTTGATTTGCTCAACATCGGCAGGCCGATGTTGAGGAAGTTCCACGCCAGCGGCGCCACAGGCGGGCGGCCTTGGCGGTTTGCGTCGTTTCAAATCTGTTCCCCAACAAATGGGGGCGGGACGGCACGGGCCGTCGAACAGTAATTAAGATGGGACCGGAGCCGTCCCGCGCCTGGGGCACTTGTCGCCCGACACCGGTCCATCTCACCAGCGCGGTCACCTGCATTCGTGGCCCAGTCGGCCGCGAGTGCCGGCACGGGCAACCACTCCAGCTGATGGGAGTGCAAATGCCTACCAGGCTCCGCCTCCACCCGAACGCCCAGCTCGCGACAGTACCCCTGATCGAGGCGGATGCAAGGGAGTATGGGGCATGCTGATGGAGCGGGGATAAGTATTTTATATGGTTAGCGGGCGGGGGTCGGTGCCTTGTGAGCGAGGCGCCGGCAAGACAAACTCCTGTCATCCCGGACGAGCGGAGTGAGATCCGGGACCCAGGGGCGGCTTGGCGATGGGTTTGCGTCGTGGCCCCTGGGTCCCGGCTCTGCGCGGCTGGCGCCGCTTGGCCGGGATGACAGTTGGTGGGTGGGGCTGCGGTGGTGGCAAGTTCGCGGGCGGATTGCCGCCAGCGTTTTGCCGTGTCGCTG
>JBJOGJ010000043.1:0-22099 GCA_046048295.1 Pseudomonadota bacterium
ATTGTGAAGCCCTTTGAGACCGCAGGTTCAGGTGTGAGCGCCGCCCCGACGATGGACACCAGGGCATCGCTCGATTCGGGCCCGGTGTTGGTCACCTCGACATTGCCGGCAAGTAGCGTCGCCGGCTCGATGCTCCGCGAGAAGTTTCCGCTCGCTGTCTCGCCATTGATGGTGAACTGCGCGGCGTTGGCCTTGTCCGTCAGTGCTTTCGCCGCGAGCAGCATCCAGGCCTGCTCCTGAGTCGATGTGTAGGCCTTCTCGCGGAAAGCGTTCGCGACGACTGTCGCAAGCGTCGGCACCTCCGACGACATCGTCCGCGTCTCCGATGCGAGTGTGACCAGCGCCGCGCCATCCCTGAGCTGCGAGCCGTAATCGGACCTCATGCTCTCGCCACTGCCTTGTATCTTCTCGATTGCGGACCTGAATGCCCTCTCCGAACGCTCCTTGTCGCCGAGCATCGCCAGCGCCGCACCGATCTGTGCCCGCGCCAGCGGCGTCGAGAACCGGTCGAGCCGTGTGTCGACGTAGTAGCGTAGCTCCCCGATCGGAGCTCGCCCGTTGCGCGCCAGCACATAAAGCGCATATGCCCTGTCTTCGCCGCCGGTCTTGAAGTCCTGCGCATAGGAGATGAAATTCTGCAACCGGTCGAGACCGCTCGCGAACCCGATCGGGCTCACTGCGTGCCCCGCCTCCTTGGCGCGCGTCAGGAAATCCATCACGTAGCTCGTGAGCCACATGTCCGTATAGGCAGGGCCCCATGCGCCGAAGGCACCCGATGAGTCCTGCATCGTGAGCACCCGGCCGATCGCACCGTCGATGCGCGCCTTCAATCCCGTATCATGCCCCAGACCCGCCGCTGAGCTGAGCGCATTCGCGTAGACGAGAGGCAGCGCCCGGCTCACCGTTTGCTCCGCACAGCCGTACGGGTAGCGGTCGAGCTGGGCCAGCAGGCCCGGTACGTCCATTGCGGCAACCGGTCCTGCACTGACGTTGATGGTAGTCATACCAGGGATGAGGTCTGCGATCATGTCCTTGCTGATCGTCAGCTTGCCGCCGTTGGACTGCAGTTTGGCGACCGTAACGCGCCGCACGTCGCCTGCCGGTGGCAGGACCTTGAAGGTCAGTGTGCGTTTCACGTCGATGCCCATCGGCCCCGTGATGTTCACCGTATAGTCGTGCTGCCCGACGTCCGTCGCCTTGAGGTCCACGTCTACTCGTTGCATCTGGCCGGCGTCGAACGCCATCTGCTTCTCGAGCAGGGGTTTTGCGGCTTGGCCCTCCAAAGCGCCTGAAAACGAGATGCGGTAGTCGCCTTTCGGACCTTCGACATTATGCAGAGCCAGCATGGCCTTGGCGTTGTCGCCGAGCGTCAGGAACCTCGGCGCCGAGACGGTGATGGCGACGGGATCCCGCACGATGACATCCGCCGTTCCGTGTCCGACCTTGTCGGTGCTCCACGCGACGGCCATGACCCGTACGGTGCCGTTGAAGTCTGGCAGGTCGAAGGAAACGTTCGCCGTCCCATCGTTGCCGACCGTGACGATGCCGGAGTAGAGCGCCAATGGCTTTTCGACTGGCGGGCTGCCCTTCATTCCTGCACTGCCGCCGTCGCCATCCCCGCCCACCCTCAGTCGGCCGCGTTCTGCCCGCATTCCGTCGATCAGGCGCCCGTAGAGGTCGCGGATTTCGGTTCCCAGTCGCGTTTGCGCATAGAGGTGCTTTTCGGGTGCCGGGACCTGGTAGCGCGTGACGTTCAAAATACCGACGTCGACAGCGGCAACCGTGACGCGCGCCTCCTCCTGGCGTCCGAGCCCAGTAAGCTTCAGAGGCACGTTGAGCTTCCCGCCCGAGGCGACCTTCTGCGGCGTACCGACCGAGACCATCAGTGTGCGCGAGGTTTGGTCGATGCCGAGCCACTCGACTCCGATGGCCCTGCTGGGCATCCGTTTGGCTAGCTCGTCGAGCGGCCGGTAGAGTGTAACGACCACGTAGGCGCCAGCACCCCAACCCTGCCCGACGGCGATTTCGAATTCGCCGCCGCCACGTGCGACGTCGACCTCGGCTTGCGCTCTGAGTTCATCGTCGACAACGGCGATAAGCGCCCGCCCTCCCGTTCTGCTGGCAATCCGAAGTTTGGCCTTTTCACCCGGCTTGTATGCCGGCTTGTCCAGTGCCACGTCGAGCATCTCGGGCGTGTCGGCCGCATCACCCGCATACCAACCGGAGTTGAAGTACGTGCTGGATGCTGGCCCGCCCGGATCTCTTGCAACGACTTCGAGCAGGTACCGGCCATAGTCTGGCTTGGCCGAAATCTCGGTGGGAACCGTCCCAGTCGTGATCTCGCCCGTGCCCACCTTGCGCTTGACGGACACCGCGTCGAACGACCACGAGCCGTCCCGCTTGTACCACTGCCAGGTCCGGTCGACCTTGTAGAGCGTCCACGTCAGGGCCTTGCCGCTTGCTGCCTGCCCGTTTTCATCGAGCATGACGACCTTGAACGTTGCCGTCTCGCCGTCGCCGATCGCACCGCCGGAGAATCCAGGCCTGATGCCGATACGCTGGATTTTCGGATCGACCGGCATCGAAAGTGTACGCTCGATGGTCCGCCCGCCAGCTTCGCGGAGCCGGATCTGGAGGGTGGCGGCAAGCGGTTTTGCAGTCCTCGGGATCGCGGGAAGCGTGACGGGCAAGGTCGCCTCGCCCTTCGCATCGGTTCGCGGCAGGCCCGAGAGCGTCGCCCTGACAGGGCTGACCTGTTCGTCGGCAAGCCCGAACACATAGCCCTCGTAGCCGTGCAGGCCGCCAGTCGATGGCTTGACGACGATGTCACCTTCCAGTGCGAGATCGTCGGCTGGCGGGCCATAGAGGTAGCGGCCAGCGAGTTTCACCGTTCCGCTTTCTTCCGGCACCAGGGCCTTAACACCAGCCGCAAGCGTCATGTCGAGCCGCTCGGGCACGAAATCCTCGACCAGGAATGCGACGGTTGCGATCGGCTCGTCCTTTGGATCGACGAACAGTTCCGCACGCCACGTTCCGGTCATTGCGGCAGTAGAGATCGCCTGCGAGTGGCTGCGCCCGCCGAGCCCGCCGTCGGCCAGAACGACCCGCCGGTGTTCGACCCCGTCCGGCCGCTTCAGGATAAGGGTCAGCGGAATGTTGACCGCCTTGCCCGTCTTGTCGCGCGCCAGCGCGCTAAGGTGCACGTTGTCACCCGGCCGGTAGACGCCGCGCTCGGTGAAGAGGAAGCCGTCGATGGGCCCAGGCGGGGTTCGCCCCTTCACGCCACGATCGGTGAGGTCGAACGCCGAGTTCGTGAGGTCGAGGAAGGCGTAGTCGCCGCTGTCGGTTTCGGCTGCCAGAATTGCCGGTTGCAGGCCGCCGCTCCCGGCCGCGAGCGCGCCATTGAACCTGACGAATCCGCGCGCGTCTGTAAGCCCGGTAGCCAGCACCTCGTTGTTGCGCGCAATCAATCGCACCTTGGCGCTGGACGTCGCGGCCGTTGTGGCAAGCGAGCGCACGAACGCGTAAATGCCTCTGTCACCGGAGAAGGCGGTGAGCCCGAGATCGGATACGATGAACCATTGCGTTGCCGGGGAAACGTCGCGAACGTTGCCTTCCGGCCGTGCGATAAGCGCGTAGACTCCCGGCTGCATCACCTTTACGGCATCGCCCACAGGCACTGCCGTCGTCACTTCGTGGTTGAGTTTCATCGCGACGTCCATCGAACCGGACCAGACGAGAGCGCCATTCGATGACTGGAGCTGCTCGATTTCGTACTGGCCGAGTTGACGCGATAGCTCGCCGCCAAGTACTGCCGATGTCAGGGCCCGATCGCCGACCCTGTAGATCTCGACGCCGACCTTGTCGGTATTGATGGAAACCACCGGAATGCCCTGCTGCCCGCGACTCGGCAATACGTAGGCCCTGCCGGTGAACCGGACCACCGGTGACCGGTCCCGAACATAGATGCCGATCTCCGCCTGCTTCGACAGCGCCTCCCCGATGTCGGATGGCGTGCCGGCACGTACCAGTACTTCGTAGCGCTTGCCATGCTCGAAGCCTTCGATACAGAGCTGGCTTCCCTCTGCGCTGACACCCTGCGGATCCTTTCCGCCGACGGCGATGAACTTTGAATAGTCGGCACCCTTCTGCAGCAGCTCGGAAAACCTGATGCAAAGCCGCGGCTCCTTGAGATCGCTCTCAACCTCGTAGTTGACGATGCGGAACCCATGCTCCGCCATCAGTGCCTCGTAGGGCTGCCGCACCTCGGCATTTTCGGCAAGCTGCAGCGAGGCCTTGAGTGCCTCGATCGCCGGCCGCCAGTAGGAGCGCCGCACCAGCGCCGCACCGAGCACGCTCAGCGCCCGGGCCTTCTCGTCGGTTGTGTTGCTCCGCTGGTAGGCGATATAGGCCGCACCGCTTGCGTTGACTGGCAGTTGATAGCGCTCGGCGCTGCGCCTCGGGTCGGGTGTGATTGTGAGCAGCGCTTCGGCCAGTCCGGTCCATGCCCGGGCATTGGACTTGTCTGCGAGCACTGCCGTCACGAACTGCCGGCTTGCCCCCCTCGGATCCTTGCCGGCCTTGAGTGTAGCATCGCCGGCAGCGAGCATCTGCATCGATGAGGTGCCGCTCGCAGGCTTTGGCCAGTTGCTGTCGAGCCAGCTTTCGTATCGCTTGCCGTCGGCGGCAATGCCCTTGTGGACGAATGCCTCCTGTGCGCTGATCGCCAGCGCCTGAGCGATGAGGAAGAGCGTCGCGAGAAGGGTCCGAAGGGTCATGACTGTCACACCGATCTATCGTGCCTGCATGCGAGCAGGAGCCATCGAGAAGGAGAGGCGATTTCACCGGAAACGAGTGTTCACCATTTGCTCACGGCAGAACAGTGGCATTGGCAGTTCTGTTATCCGAATTGCCCTCGAATTGCGGGTGCTTTTCCTTTATTCGCTCAAAGTTCCACCTCGCATGCCGCGAAGTGGTATCGGTAGGGCTGACCTATGACCTCGAATGCTGAACTGGACGTTGTGGTGGGTCTCATCTTGGCTGGCGGTCAGTCGCGCCGTATGGGCGGCGGTGACAAGTGCCTGCGCATGATCGCCGGTCGTCCGATGCTTGCACACGTGTTGGAGCGGCTGGCGCCCCAATGCGCGCATCTCGTTCTGAATGCCAATGGCGATTCGTCACGGTTCGCCGCCTTCGCCCTTCCAGTCGTTGCCGACACCGTGCAAGGCTTTCCCGGCCCGCTGGCCGGTGTTCTCGCAGGTCTCCGGTGGACGGCAGCGAATGTCCCGGCCGCCCGCTGGATGGTCACCGTATCGGCGGATGCTCCGTTTGTGCCGGCGGATCTGGTTGCAGGGCTTCTGGGTGCGGCACGGAGCGGGCGTTTAACGGAACGTCCGATCGCGCTCGCCCGCTCTGGCGGCAATCTCCATCCGGTGATCGGCTTGTGGCCAGCGGCTCTGGCCGATGACCTCGAAGCTGCGCTCGTGTCCGGAACCCGCAAGGTGCTCGCCTGGACCGACCGTCACGGAACCCTGCCTGTCGATTTTCCGCCGTCACGCATTGGTGGCCGTGAGGTCGATCCCTTCTTCAACGTCAACACGCCCGATGACCTTGCCGAGGCGGAATCATTGCTTAGCGAGGGGTGATCAATGAACAGTCTCCTGCCGGTTTTCGGCATTGTCGGGTACAAGAACTCCGGCAAGACCACGTTGACTGTCCGTCTCGTGCAGGAATTGACCCGCCGTGGCCTGCGCGTTGCGACGGTAAAGCACGCGCACCACAGTTTCCAGATCGACGACGCCGAGACTGACAGCGCCCGCCATCGCCGCGCCGGAGCCGCCCAGGTCGCGATCGTCTCTTCCCGGCGCTGGGCGATCGTGACGGAACTCAGGGACACACCTGAGCCGACGCTTTCGCAAACTCTGTCCGCGCTGGCGCGTCACGACCCGCCTCATGATCTGGTCCTCGTCGAAGGCTACAAGGACGAGCCGATCCCGAAGCTCGAGTGCCGCCGCCGTGATTCCAAGTCGGAGCGGACACTCGCCGATGCCGACCCCGACATTCTCGCCATCGCCTCCGACCATGAGTTGTCTGGCGCGCATGTCCCCGTCTTCCCGCTTGACGATGCGCCTCGGATTTCCGACTTCATCCTGACGACACTGAAGCTAGGCTGACGATCGGACGGATCGCGAATGAAACGGGGAACTGCTACGCGCATCGCCGCACTGACACTCCTGCTCGCCTTGACCTGCGCTGCCGCGGAAGCCGATCCTCCGGTCCCCAGCGGCGCCGACCCGGGCGGCATCGCCGTTGCAATCGTGTCAGCAGGCATTGACTACCGCCCGGCCGAGGTAGCCGCCGCGTTGGCGCGGGACGGAGAGGGCCAGATGATCGGCTGGGATTTCGTCGGGCACGACGAATATCCGTTCGCTCCGAACCTCACCGGTGCGGGAGACCCGGGCGGCCTGATTGCAGCGTCCAGGTTGGCTGGCACCCCTATCCGGCTTGCAGCCGTGCGGATCGACGTTGCAGACTTGAAGATGCGGGCAGCGGCGATTGCCTTCGTCTCTCGCACGCCGGCGCGGATCGCGGTGCTTGCCGATTGGCGCCATGGCCCGGATGGAACGGCCTTGCTGGAGGCAGCGGCCCGTCGGGCGCCGCACTTGCTCTTGATCGTCGAAAAGCCTGCCGAGAAGGCATCGTCGAAGCCCGACCCGCGCCAGGACGCGCCTCCGACGACGATCTACGCATCGCAGGATGCCGCCGGAGCTGTAGCCCGCGCCGCGCGCCACCTTGCCGCCTCCCCGGCGGCATCCGCCGCCGACATCAAGATCGCCCTGGCCGCTAAATGAGCCGAGGCCCCTTGCTGGACGGGGCCTGAAGCGTTATGTCTGGCTGACAATATCGCTATCTGCCACCGATGGTATAGGCAGATCTCCGAACAGCGGATTTGGCAAAAGAAATGAATGCGATAACACCAATTGCTCCGATCCTTGGACGCGAGATGATCGATCCGCACGGTCGCGCGGTGACGTACCTTCGGGTTTCGGTCACCGACCGCTGTGACCTGCGGTGCGTCTATTGCATGGCGGAAAACATGACTTTTCTGCCGAAGCGAGACCTGCTGACTCTCGAGGAACTGGATCGGGTGTGCTCGGTGTTTGTCGCCAAGGGCGTGCGTAAGCTCCGTATCACAGGCGGCGAGCCGCTGGTCCGCAAGAACGTTATGTCCTTGTTCCGCGCCCTTTCTCGTCATCTTGACTCCGGCGCCCTCGACGAGTTGACCTTGACCACCAACGCGACCCAGCTTGCAAAATATGCTGCAGAGCTGCGGGATTGCGGCGTCCGCCGCATCAATATTTCCCTCGATACCTTGAATCCGGACCGCTTCCGCGAGGTCACAAGGTGGGGTGATTTTGCACAGGTGATGTCGGGCTTGGAGGCTGCCGAGAAGGCGGGCCTTTCAATCAAGCTGAACGTCGTCGCACTGAAGGACGTGAACGAGCACGAGATCGAGGATCTGATTGCCTTCGCGCACGGTCGCGGCCATGAGCTCACTTTGATCGAAACCATGCCGCTTGGCGACATCGACGGAGACCGCACCGACCAGTTCCTGCCGCTTTCCGTGGTCCGGGCCCGGCTGATGGACAAGTGGACGCTAAAGGACATCCCCTATCGGTCCGGTGGGCCGGCCCGGTATGTCGAGGTGGCGGAAACGGGCGGGCGCCTGGGTTTCATCACACCGATGACCCACAATTTCTGCGAGAGCTGTAATCGTGTCCGCCTGACCTGCACCGGGACACTCTACATGTGTCTCGGCCAGGAGGACGCGGCAGACCTGCGCGCGCCGCTGCGCGATAGCGCGGCCGATGATTTGGTCAGCGCCGCAATCGACGAAGCCATCGGCCGCAAGCCGAAAGGACACGATTTCGTGATAGACCGCCGCACGCGCCGCCCCGCGGTTGCACGCCATATGAGTGTCACCGGCGGTTAGGGGTCGCGCTTAGCCGAGCAAGGCTCTGACTTCGCTGCGGATCTGTTCGAGTGACAGGGGTTTGCTGACCGCCTTGACGTTGCCGCCTGCGATGCCGGACGCTTGGTCCAGGCTGCCTGCGAATCCCGATACCAGCAGGACCTTGAGGGCGCCATTCGCCGTCGTCGCCCGCTTCGCCAGCTCGATTCCGTCGAGTCCTGGCATCTCGATGTCCGTGATGAGTATGTCGAATGGACCGCTCGCAAGTTGCTCTTCGGCTTCCAGTCCATCCTGTGCACCGACCACCACGTGACCGTCGCTGATGAGTGCCCGGCTCATGAAATCCAGTGATCCGCCATCGTCGTCGGCGAGAAGTATCCGTGCCATTCTTGCTTCCCCCTTGTCGAAGCATGCCGTCCGGTATCCGATAAACGTAGCACTACCGTGGCAAGTACGGCTGAAAATTGCCAGCATCTTCATCTAGAACGTTTTTGGCGGACGATGCGTCGGCATTCAAAATGGCTGTTGGCGCAGCCCCGCCGCGACGCTTAAGGATTGATCGCTGGCTTGCGTTCCAGCATAACGAACGCCTGTAATCAAGGTTGGTGGAGCCGCGTGCGCCGTGATTCGTCTTGACAACGTTGGTCTGAGGTATGGCAACGGCTCCGAGGTGCTCCGCGAGGTCAACTTCCACTTGAAGCCTGGCTCATTCCACTTCCTTAGTGGCGCGTCCGGTGCTGGCAAGACTTCGCTGCTGCGCATGCTGTTCATGTCGATCAGCCCGACACGCGGCCACATTTCCCTGTTCGATCAGGACGTCACGCACATTACGCCCGGCCAGCGTGCCGAGCTTCGCCGCAGGATCGGCATCGTCTTTCAGGATTTCCGGCTCCTCGATCATTTGACGACATGGGACAACGTTGCCCTTCCGTTGCGTGTGACAGGCAAACGCATCAAGGACTATAAGGAAGATGTGACCGATTTGCTGCAGTGGGTTGGCCTGGGCGATCGCATGCACGTGTTTCCTTCGGTCCTTTCTGGTGGTGAAAAGCAGCGCGCCGCAATTGCCCGCGCGGTCATCGGTAAACCCGAATTGCTTCTGGCCGACGAGCCGACGGGCAATGTCGACCCTCAGATGGCGCGTCGCCTCCTCCGCCTTTTCGTCGAACTCAACCGGCTCGGGACGTCGGTCGTAATAGCCACCCACGATCATCAACTGATGCGGCATTTCAAGGCGCCGCGTCTCGACCTTCATGAAGGCCATGTCCGGATCCTATAATCGTCCGCCCCCGGGCCGCACCGGGCGTCCGCCGGCACCAGGCCTCGACCCCTACGAGTACTACGATGGGCCGCTGACGGGCTCGCCGAGCATGCGTGGCCCGTACGACTCTCCTGTTTCGCAACCGGCGCCGGATCTTGATCGGGATTTCTACGCAACGAAGCGCGCTGGAGCACCCGCCGCTGAACCTTCGAATTCACCGATCGTTTCGGCGGATTCGGTGACCGGCCGATCGTTGACGTTGGTCATTTCTATCATGTGCTTCCTTGCGTGCCTCACCGTTGGCGCCGTGTATCTGATGAACCGCTCCGCCGCCGCGTGGACGGCCAACATTGCGAGCGAGGTCACGGTGCAGGTGGAAGTGGTCGATGCCAGGCAATCGGAAAACCTCGTTGCCGCCGTGACCGAATTCCTCCGCCGCCAGCCCGGTGTCGCCGGAGTTACGCCATTCTCGCTCGAACGATCCGCCTCACTGTTGGAGCCCTGGCTCGGATCCGCCGACGTATTGAAGGCACTTCCGGTGCCGCGTCTCATCGCCGTCGAGTTGGATCGCACGGCGCCGAGCGACCTCGACCGTCTTGGTGAGAGCCTGTCCCGCCGCTTCAAGGGCGCGCGTCTTGATGATCACAGAACTTGGCGTCAGCAGATTCAGGCAGTTACCCGGTCGTTCGCCTTGGGCGGCTTGGCCATCCTCCTGCTGGTCGGCGCCGCGACGACGGCAATCATCGTTTCCGCGACCCGCAGCGCGATGGCGTCCAACCGCGAGATCGTCGAGGTGTTGCACTTCGTTGGCGCCACCGACAAGTTCATTGCCCGCGAATTCGAGCGGCACTTCCTGACGCTGGGCATTCGAGCAGGTCTCGTCGGGGCCATATCGTCCATGGCGGTATTTGCCATCATGCCCGCGCTCTTGTATGCGCTTGGCGGCGGATCCGTTGCTTCAGCGGAGCTGCGCCGGCTGGTCGGATCCGGCCTGTTGGACCTGCAAGGCTACATTTGGCTCGGTGTCGTTGTGTTCGTGATTGCTGCCCTTTGCATGTTCACCTCCCGCCTGGGCGTGTATCGCATTTTGCACACCCAGCAATGATTTCTGGTCATGTGTTTCTTAAAGTCGCAGGAGCACAATGCGTTTCTGGTTGATGATATGTCTTATGCCGCAGGGACATAGAAGCGGCGTTTTCGATGGTTGCGTCGCTCGGAAGTGGGCATGAGAGGAACGGCGCGATACGTGATTACTTTGGCGGTGGGGCTGACGGCGCTGCTGCTGTTCGGCTTTGTCCTGTTCGCTGTAAGCGCTTCCCATGAGCCCGACCGCGCCCCGCCCAGGAGCGACGCAATTGTCGTGCTGACTGGTGCTGGCAACAGGATAACGGTTGGCGGACGCCTGCTTGCCGAACGCCGTGCCGGGCGGCTCCTCATTTCCGGCGTCAACCGCAAGACCAGTCTCGCTGACGTCTTCCGGCTTGCCCGGCTGGAGAGGGAGACGTTCCGCTGCTGCGTGGAACTCGGTTATGAGGCGCAGGACACCGTTGGCAATGCCGTCGAGACGCAGAAGTGGGTGCGTCGCCTCGGCATCAGGCGCCTGATCGTGGTTACGTCCAGCTATCACATGCCGAGAAGCCTGACGGAACTCCGTGGCGCACTCCCCGACACCGAGCTCATACCGTATCCCGTCGTGCCGCCCAGCCTGAAGCTGAAGCCGTGGTGGTTGAGTTATACGACGACTCGCACGCTCCTTGCCGAATATCTGAAGCTACTTCCGGCGGCAGCGAGGTTTGCTGCCGCCCGGGTCCTGAAGCCTTTTTCTGGGAGCCACGAGACGGCGAATGTCGACATCTCCTCCCGTTGACCGGCCAGCGCCCGGCCTGCGCTCGATACTGTTCGCAGGGAGTTTCTACCTGGCGACAGCGCTATTTCTTGTCGTCGGCAGCCCGCTCCTCATCGGGCCTCGTAGGTGGGCGATGGCAGGACTCGATGCCCATGCCAGGGTGTGCGTATGGTTGCTACGCGTTGTCGCCGGCATCCGGATGGAGGTGCGGGGTCACGAAAAACTGCCGCGCGGCGCTGCCCTCATCGTCTCCAAGCATCAGTCGGCTTGGGACACCTTCGCTCTGATTCCGCTCTTTCACGACCCGGCGATCGTTCTCAAAGCTGAACTCCGCCATATCCCTCTGTATGGCTGGTTCTGCATGAAGTTCGAGCACATTATGGTGAAACGGGACCGCGCGGCCGTCGCCCTCAAGGCCATGATCGCCGACGCGGCGGACCGCGCCGCTCAGGGCCGCCAGATCCTCATTTTTCCCGAAGGGACCCGTCGCTCCCCAGGCGCGCCACCGGACTACAAGCCCGGCTATGTGGCGCTCTATGAGGGCCTGGGCCTTCCCTGTTACCCGGTGGCGCTGAATTCCGGTGTCTTCTGGCCCCGCCAGTCTCTCGTCCGTGGCCCCGGCACGATAGTGGTCGAGATACTGGACCCATTGCCGCCCGGTCTGCCTCGCGCTGAATTCAGGCGCCGGCTGGAAGCCGCAATCGAAAATGCCTCGAATGGTCTGTTATCCATCGACGCCCCCCGGGGAACCTCGTCCGGACCGGTTTCCGCCGCCCCGTGAAAGCCAGGAACATTTAAGGAACATTTCGTTGACGTCGCCGTGCTAGCCACGATATGATTGCGATATGCCCGACGATATGCACAGCGCTGACGGCCATCCCCACCCGTTCGAGGTCGCACCGATTTCGGAAGAGATCTGGCGCCTAAAGTACCAGCTGACGGTCGATGGCGGGCCATCGGGGCAGTGCCCGGACGCGTCGATATCGGATACCTGGGAGCGGCTGGCGCGCGTCATGGCATCTGTCGAAACCGGCGGTCGGGCTGTCCGCGAACGATGGCGAAAGACGTTTCTCGACGCTGTCGCAGATTTTGGTTTCCTTCCTGCAGGACGGATAATCGCCGGGGCCGGAGCCAAGGCACGGAAAGTCACGCTGTTCAACTGCTTCGTCATGGCTGACCTGGAGGATGATCTCTCCGCCATTTTCAACGGCGTTCGCGATGCGGCGCTCACCATGCAGCAGGGTGGAGGCATCGGCCAGGATTTCTCGACCCTGCGCCCGCGCGGTGCCATGGTGCACAGCGTCGGTGCTGAGGCCTCGGGCCCGGTCAGCTTCATGGATGTGTGGGATGCGATGTGCCGCACATTGATGTCTGCTGGCGCCCGTCGCGGCGCCATGATGGCAACCCTTCGTTGCGATCATCCCGACATCGAGGAGTTCGTTGCCGCCAAGTCCGACGCCTCCCGTCTCAGAAACTTCAACCTCTCGGTCCTGGTCACGGATGCATTCATAGCGGCGGTGCGCAAGGATGCGGATTGGCCCCTGGTATTCGGCGGCAAGGTCTACCGCACTGTGTCTGCGCGCGCTCTGTGGGAGCGGATCATGCGTGCGACATATGATTATGCCGAGCCCGGAGTGATCTTCATCGATCGCATCAACGCCGAGAATAACCTCGCCTACTGCGAAGCGATCCACGCCACCAACCCTTGTGGCGAACAGCCGTTGCCGCCAAACGGCGCCTGCCTACTTGGGTCGATAAACCTGGCCCGGCTCGTATCGCACCCGTTTGCCCCGAATGCAGCCATCGACACTGCCCGGCTCGAGGAGCGCGTGCGCGCGGCGGTCCGCTTCCTCGACAACGCGATTGACGCCTCCCGCATGCCGCTTCCAGCTCAGAAGAAGGAGGCGCAGGCCAAGCGCCGCATCGGCCTCGGCGTAACCGGCCTTGCCGATGCACTGATTTTTTGTGGCCTGCGTTATGGCTCCGAAGCAGCCTGTCGTCAGGCCACCGCTTGGATGCGTACGATTCAGAATGCCGCCTACGCGGAAAGTGCCGAGCTTGCCGCCGAAAAGGGACCGTTTCCACTTTATGATTCAGTGAAGTTGCTGAGCCGTCCTGGTCCGCAGCGCCTGGATCCTGAGGTTCGGGCCCTCGTCGCACGCCACGGCCTTCGCAACGGCTGCCTCACGTCCATTGCCCCTACGGGTACCATCTCGCTTCTGGCTGGCAACGTGTCGAGTGGCGTGGAACCAGTGTTTGCTTTATCCTATCGCCGCGGTGTTCGCGATCAATCTGGCACCGTCCATGAGCAGCGCATTGAGGACTATGCCGTCACACTTTTCCGAAGCCGCTATGGCACCGACGCGCCGTTGCCGGACACTTTCGTCACGACCGCCGCCATCCGGCCCGGGGAACACCTAGCAATGCAGGCTGCCGTCCAGCCCTACGTCGACAGCTCCATATCGAAGACGATCAATTGCACCGCCGATATCCCCTTCGATACGTTTAAGGACATCTACCTGGAGGCCTATGACATGGGGCTGAAGGGCTGCACGACGTTTCGCCCCAACGAGGTTACTGGCGCCGTGTTGTCGGCCGATGCCGAGGAGCAGGAGGCCATTTCGTCAAATCCTGCCTCTGAAGTGATCTGCCAGGACTTGCCTATCGAGCGTGAGCCAGCGCTTGCCGGCCTCACCTATAAGCTCAAGTGGCCCGGGAGTGACCACGCCATCTATGTCACCATCAACGACATTGAGTACGAAGGCCGTCGCCGCCCCTTCGAGATTTTCATCAACACCAAGAACCTTGAGCACTATGCCTGGACCGTGGCCCTCACCCGCATGATCTCCGCCGTCTTCCGCCGCGGTGGTGACGTCTCCTTCGTGGTGGAGGAATTGAAGGCAGTATTCGATCCCCAGGGCGGGCAGTGGATGCAGGGGCACTACGTCCCGAGTCTCCTGGCGGCCATCGGCGAAATCATCGAGGGACATATGGTGCGTACCGGCTTCCTGCCGGCTTCAGCTGAGCTTCGACGCTCGAGATCCCTTTCCCATTCGAGCCCGGTGACGGCGCCGATAGAAGCCGGTTTCGCTGATCCCCCGCCCCCTGGCCGTGGACGCGGCTGCACGCGCTGCGGCCGGCGCGAGGTCTACCGCCACGAGGGGTGTTGGGTCTGCCATGCCTGCGGTTACTCCCGCTGCTGATCGCCGCCCCTTCCCGTTTCCTGTTGGCTGCGCCAGACAGCGATTTGTGTCCTATGCGTAAAGCGCCGCCGCTGGTCCGGTCGCATCAGCGGCGCCTGGACCGGGAACCGCTGGCAGGCGAGCCGCAACCCGCAAGTCTTGTTCTTGACGACGCTCATTCCATTCGTCCCCGGTGACGCAGAAAGCCGTGAGAAATGCGGCCCGACGAGTACCAGCAGCCGCCTGAGTTCGGCGTCGGTTATGCTGAGCCGCTCGAGTTGCTGGAGCGTCGCAAAGAGATAGTCCAGGTTGGCGCCCGATTTGCCAGAGGCGGCTCTGATGAGTTTGGCCTGCCTGTCGAGCGGCAACCGGCCGGCATAGCTCGGATGTCGCCGCTCAGCCGTGAACGCTACTGCTGCTGTCGTTTCGTTCGACCCCGCCATTTGGACTTTGACGGCGCGCTCTCGGTAGACGCCGTTTATTTGCTCACGTGCCCTGAGATAGGCGAGCGTCTCGCGCCGGCGCTGGCTCGCTATCCTGAACGCCAGTCCCTCGCAGGTACCGCCGGCGTCCAGGCCGAGCACCAGCCCGGGCCGATCCGGACTGCCGCGATGATGTACCGAGTAGATGCAGAACCGCCGCTGAAACCCGAACAGCCGTGCTCGTGCAACCTCGGCTGCCTCGAAGCCTGGGTTCCACATCAGGGAACCGTAACCGAACACCCAGATCGAACCGTCCGCGCCGATGGGTGGCAGGTCGATCATTCCGAATCTCCGCCGTCCTTCTTCGTTTCCGTCCGCCTTCCGAAATCCGGAGAGGCGGTGTCCTGACCGGCCTGGATGATCTCGCGCCGAACGCTGCGCGCCTCGCCGAACAATCGGTAGAGTGTCTCGCCGTCGCCGTACCGGACCGCGCGCTGCAGGTTCGAAAGATCTTCACTGAACCGGCCCAGCATTTCCAGCACCGCTTCCCGGTTGTTGAGGAAGACGTCCCGCCACATGGTCGGGTCCGATGCCGCGATGCGCGTGAAGTCCCGGAAACCGCCGGCCGAGAATTTGATGACCTCTCGGTTCGTCACGCGTTCCAGATGGGCCGCCGTGTTGACGATGTTGAACGCGATCAGGTGCGGCACGTGCGAGGTGATGGCGAGTACCATGTCGTGGTGTTCGGGCGTCATGATCTCGACATTCGAGCCCATCGCTTCCCAAAGCGCCCTGAGCCGCGTGATTGCCTCGGGCTCCGTTCCTTCGGGCGGGGTCAGGATGCACCAACGGTTGTCGAACAGCTCTGCGAAGCCGGCTTCCGGGCCGGAGTACTCCGTCCCTGCTATCGGGTGCCCTGGCACGAAATGCACCCCCGGTGGAAGATGCGGCGCGACGTCCCGAACCACCGCCGCCTTCACCGAGCCGACGTCCGAGACTATGGCACCTGCCTTGAGGTGCGGGCCGATCTCCGCTGCAAGTTCGCCGTAGACGCCGACGGGTGCACACAGGATGACGAGGTCGGCGCCCTCGGCGGCCTCCGCTGCCGTCTCGAATGCTTGTTCTACGATTCCGATCCTGAGCGCTGTTGCACGGGTGGCGGCGCTTCGGGCATGCCCCACCAGTTCGCCTGCGAGCCCGCTCCGTTGCACCGCCCTGCATATTGACGAACCGATGAGGCCCAGACCGATAAGGGAGATCCGCTCGAACGACGCTGCCATCACGGCCTCCCGCCGCTGGTGCCGGCCAGGAACTCCGCCAGGGCCGCGACGACGGCCTTGTTCTCATTCTCCTTGCCGATTGTGATCCGCAGCGCGTTTGGTAGCCCGTACCCTGCGACCCGGCGCACGATGATCGCGCGCGATTTCAGGAACTGGTCGGCCGCCACCGCGTCGCGGCCAGGCTCGCTCGGAAAATGTACGAGAATGAAGTTCGCCGCACTCGCCGTCACCTCGAGCCCAAGTTTGGTGACCTCCGAGGTAAGCCAAGCTAGCCAGGTTTCGTTGTGCTCGACCGATAGCTGGACGTGGGCGAGATCCTCGATTGCGGCGATGCCTGCAGCCATCGCCGGCAGCGAAACATTGAACGGCCCCCTGATCCGATTTAGTACGTCAGCGACTTCCGCCGGGCAGTAGGCCCACCCAAGCCGCAGCGCCGCAAGCCCGTAGATCTTCGAGTAGGTGCGGGTCATCACGGTGTTGTTCGTCGTTGCAACGAGCTCGATGCCGGATTCATAGTCGTTATGTCGAACATATTCGGCATACGCCGCATCAAGCACCAGCAGCACGTCGTCGGCCAGCCCTGCCCTGAGCCGCCTCACTTCATCCGCCCGCACATAGGTGCCGGTTGGGTTGTTGGGGTTGGCGAGAAAGACCATTTTCGTCCGCTCTGTCACCGCCCCTAGGATTGCATCGACGTCGGCCCTGAGCCCGCGCTCGGGCACCACCACCGGTTTTGCGCCATTCGTCCTGATTACGATCGGGTAAACGAGAAACCCGTGTTCGGTGTAGATTGCCTCGGTGCCGGGCCCGAGGTAGGCCTGCGCTAGCAGGCTCAGCAGCTCGTCCGAGCCGGCCCCGCAGACGATCCGGTCCGCGTCCAGTCCGAATCGTTTGCCGATGGCCTTCCTGAGTTCGGTCGCTCCGCCGTCCGGATAGCGATGGAGCCCCTTTTCGGCTGTTGCCTTGAAGGCGTCGACAGCCTTGGGGCTAGGTCCGAGGGGCGTCTCGTTCGACGACAGCTTCATTGGCTTAACCCCGCCCGGCAGGCTGCTTTCACCTGGGACGTAGGCGGCGATATCTAGGATGCCGGCTCGCGGCGTGGGTGCGCGGGATGTCATTTGTCTTCGGGTCCGACCCTGAACTGGATGTCGAGCGCCGATTGATAGGGCGGCTCGGCGACGAACGCAAACGTCAACACGTCGCCCCGTTCACCCTGTTGGCGCTTTTCCCTATGGGCGCGCTCGTGCCAGTCGCAGCAATTGGTTTGTTGATTGCCGCCGAACACGCTAAGAGAAGGTTTCTGCCTGCTGCAAGCAGCGGGCGCAGCATGGCGGCTGTGTCCGCCAGCATATTCTAGGTCCGTCGAAGTCCGCCAATGGAAAGCAGCCGATGAGCAACCTGGGCACACGGGACGTTGTTCCGGCGCCGGATCCGCGGTTGTACGAGGTACGCAACCCTTCGAGTCCGGTTGAGTACTTCGAGCCGGGCGAGCCCCTATTGCTGGATTGTGGCAAGGAGCTGGCTCCGTTTCAGGTCGCCTACCAGACGTATGGCGCGCTCAACGCTGCGCGCTCCAACGCTGTCTTGATCTGCCATGCCCTCACCGGCGACCAGCACGTCGCCAATGAGCATCCCATGACCGGCAAGCCCGGCTGGTGGGAAAACATGATCGGGCCTGGTAAGCCGATCGACACCGACCGATTCTTCGTTATCTGCCCCAACATCCTTGGCGGCTGCATGGGGTCGACCGGCCCCGCCTCGCTGAACCCCGGGACCGGGCTTGCCTATGGGCTCGATTTTCCCGTGATTACGATCGGCGACATGGTCGAGGCGCAGGTAAGGCTCATCGACCGGATGGGCATTGACCAACTGTTTTCGGTAATCGGCGGCTCCATGGGGGGCATGCAGGTGCTCGAGTGGTGTTCGCGATACAAGGAGCGAGTCTTCTCCGCCATCCCGATTGCCACGGCCCCCTGGCATTCGAGTCAGAACATCGCCTTCCACGAGGTTGGCCGCCAGGCCGTCATGGCGGACCCCGACTGGTGCGAGGGGCGCTACCTCGAGCGCGGAGTGGTTCCGCGCCGCGGTCTCGCGGTGGCCCGCATGGCAGCCCACATTACCTACCTCTCCGAGGATGCCCTGCAACGCAAGTTCGGGCGCAGCCTTCAGGGGCGGTCCGCGCTCACTTTCTCCTTCAATGCCGATTTCCAGGTCGAGAGCTACCTCCGCCACCAGGGTTCGACATTTGTCGATCGCTTCGACGCCAACAGCTACCTCTACATCACGCGGGCCATGGACTACTTCGACATGGCGGCCGAGCACGACAATGTGCTCGCCAATGCGTTTCGCGGCACCCGGACGCGCTTTTGCGTGGTTTCGTTCACTTCGGACTGGCTCTACCCGACGCGAGAATCGAAGGAGATCGTTCGCGCGCTCAATGCCGTCGCGGCAGACGTGAGCTTCGTGGAGATCGAGAGCGACAAGGGCCATGATGCATTCCTTCTCGATGAGCCGGAGTTCTTCGCAACCATGACCGGGTTCTTGAATGCTGCCGCGTCGAAGCGCGGTCTGAGGGTTGGCTGATAGTGCTCGCGGGGCAGGGGAACATGGCACTTGGCGCAACGCGCAAGGATCGCGCCGATCACTTGTTGATCGCCAACATGGTGGAGCGCGGCTCGAGGGTGCTGGATGTAGGCTGCGGCGATGGCGCTCTGCTTCACCTCTTGGCCGAGCGTCGCGGTGTCGATGGGCGCGGCATCGAGATATCGCGGGAGAAAGTCAACGCCTGCGTCGCGAGCGGGTTGTCCGTCATTCAGGGCGACGCAGACTCCGACCTCGCCGACTACCCCGACCAGGCCTTCGACTACGCCGTCTTGAGCCTGACCGTTCAAGCCACCCGCTACCCGCGCACTGTTCTTGAGAATTTGCTGCGGATCGGCCGTTTCGCAATCGTTTCCTTCCCGAATTTCGGCTATTGGCGAATTAGGACCCAGTTGCTCTTCCTAGGACGAATGCCGATCACCAAGAACCTCCCCGAGACTTGGTACGACAGCCCGGATTCGCACCTTTGCACCATACGCGACTTCGACGATCTGTGCCGGGTAGTTGGCGCGGAGGTCAAGGAGCGCACGGCCATCACCCGCGGCGGCGGCCAGTTCTCACCCTATTCCCCATTGTTCGTGCACAATCTTTTTGGCGAGCGTGCGATTTTTCTCCTGCGCAGCCAGCAAGGCTGAAGCTCAGTTGCCGAAATGGGTGTTCTTGGGCATGGCCGGCCGTCCGATCGGGGCGAACATGCCGCTCCTTTGTCTTTGCCGGTGTCCGCCAATTGGCTGTGCCAGCTCTTTTCTCGCCTCGACCAGTATGACGCCGCCAATTCCTGGCGTCAGGCGTGCGCCGGCCCGTTCGAAGGCAGGAGAGGAACGCATGATGAATGACCACTCGAGCGGCGGCACGTGTAAGGCATGGCTCCACTCGCCGGCTGCGAACAGCGAGTCGGCGAGAAGTCGCTCGATCTGCCCGCGGCTGAAAGGCCGGCCGTGCCCAAACGGTGTCCGGTCGAGCCGCGCCCAGATGCTCGTCCGGTTGGTGACGATCAGGATGAGCCGCCCGTCGGGTCTCAGCACCCGCCACAATTCCCTGAGGAGTGGTCTGACGCGTTCTGCCATCTCCAGGCAGTGGATTCCGATCAGCAGATCGACGGAATTGTCGGCCAAAGGCAGGTGCTCCTCGTCGACAAGCGCCGTCTGAACAGCATCCTCCGACGGCCACACAAGGGCGCCCTGGGCCGCAGGCATGAGCGCGCCAACGCATCGAGCTTCGCCTCGGAACATGCTGAGGTATGGCGTTGCAAAACCCAGACCGATCACCGTCTGCCCTGCAACGTTTCGCGCCCGCGCACGCAGACGGTGCGACAGCAGCCGTCTGACCATCTGCCCGAGTGGCCGCCGATAGAAGTCCGTGAGTTCCGTGACGTCGCAATGCATATTGCGGATAATAGCCCCAACACGGCCATCGTCCACCTCGACGCAGCGGCAGTTGCAACTGGGACGCAGGGGCTGTTACGGTTGCCACGAGACATGAATGCTGGCTGCTGCACCAGTTGGCTATCGAACGCGAAAGGTTGATCCCCCATGGCGACACTCGAGATTCACCAGTTTATCTGCCGCAAGGACAACTACGGTGTGCTCATTCGGGACCCGTCATCGGGTGCGGTTGCCGCCATTGACGCGCCGAACGGGGATGAGGTACAGGCGGCACTCGACAGCAAGGGCTGGAAACTTACCCACATTTTTACCACCCACCACCATCGTGATCACACCGATGGTCATCTCCAACTCAAGGCGGCATCCGGTTGTCAGATCATCGGCCCAAAGGATGAGGAAGACCTGACCCCTGGGATCGACAAGACAGTCGTGGATGGAGATGTCTTCGACTTCGGCGCCTTCAAGGTACACGTTCTGGACACGCGTGGTCACACCATCGGCCATGTCACCTACTGGATCCCCGATGCGAAGATAGCATTCGCCGGCGACACGCTGTTCGCCATGGGCTGCGGCAACGTCCGCGACGGAAACTACGAAGGCATGTGGAACTCACTGCAGAAAATCCGCAATCTTCCACCTGAGACCCGCGTCTACTGTGGTCATGAATACACCCAAAAGAATGCCGAGTTCGCACTTACGATCGAGCCCCAAAACGCTGAACTGAAGCGGCGCTATGAAGATGTCAAAGCGCTCCGCGCCGAAGATCGTCCAACTCTGCCGACCACGGTCGCGCTCGAACTGGCAACCAACCCTTTCCTCCGGCCTCAATCCCCTGAGATCAGGCACACGCTCGGCATGGAGAAAGCGGCCGACTGGCAGGTTTTCGGCGAAGTCCGCATCCGCAAGAATAATTATTGATCCGGCGATAGATGCCGACAGCCAGCCAGTTGATACGCATGTTGCGACTTGAGCCGCATCCGGAAGGCGGGCATTTTCGCGAAACCTTTCGCGATGAGCCGGGGCCGGGCGGACGGGCGCGCTCGACCGCGATATATTATCTCTTGCAGGCCGGAGAAGTTTCCAACTGGCACACCGTTGACGCTCCTGAAATCTGGCACTGGCATGCCGGCGCCCCACTTGAACTGAGTATTGCCGCCCCATCCGCCTCCATCCGGACCAATTTGCTTGGACCCGACGTCGAATCCGGGGCTGAGCCGCAAATCGTCGTCCCGGCTGGTCACTGGCAGAGTGCGGTGTCGTTGGGCGAGTATTCACTCGTCGGTTGCACGGTCGCACCCGGATTCGAGTTCTCTGGCTTTCACCTGGCTCCGGTGGGATTTACGCCTGGCCGGCGTTGATTGTCACCGGTTATCCACCGCAAAGTTCGCGCCAGAGAACGCCCAACTCGCTGATCGCACGAAAGAAAACAGAGTAAGTCGGCCGCCGCCCCAAGCCTCGCCTTGCCCCGAATCAGCGACTCATGAAGAGTGCCGCACAGTCGGTTAAGACGTTAAGCGGGGGTTGTGCCAATGAACCAAGAGCCCAATGGGCCCGTCCTGTCGGCGGTATTCGTCGACTACGACAACATCTATCTGTCGCTTCGCCGCAAGAGCGAAGAGGCTGCTAAGCGCTTCTCGAAAGACGCGGGTTTCTGGATCAAGGAGATCACCACCGGCAACATAGTCACGCCGACCAATGGCCTGCTTGCCACGCGCAGCAGACGGCTCGTTATGGCACGCTGCTACGGTAATCCCGTGCCGCGACGCAATACGAGCGATAACACGACCGACATGAACTCCTTCCCCTTCGTTCGTCACCACTTCCTGCGTGGCGGCTTCGAGGTTGTAGACTGCCCTCCGCTGACTGCCCAGCTGAAGAACTCAGCTGATATCCGCATGGTCATGGACATGCGCGATCTGCTCAACCACGACACCTACTACGACGAATTCATAATTCTTTCGAGCGATGCAGACTTCACGCCGATGCTTCATCGGCTGCGCGCCCATGCGCGTCACACTGTCATATACGCCAACGACTACACCGCCGCCCCTTACACCGCCATTTGCGATGGTGAAGTGCGCGAAGCAGACCTCCTCCGCCTCCTTCTCGACGGCAAGATCTCTGAATCGCCGGCCGCACCCCAGGTCGCC
>JBJOGJ010000044.1:0-21186 GCA_046048295.1 Pseudomonadota bacterium
CCGGTTTACCCGCTGACCGCAGGGCTCTCTGGCAAGGAGCTTCTGACAGCGATGCGCCAGGCGGTGGAACTGGTGCCGGAGCTCGCCGAGTGGCAGGAGCCCGAGTGGCTCGGCGAGCGAGGCTGGCCGGGCTTCAAGGCCGCCCTCACCTCCCTTCACATGCCATCCGATGCTGGAGACATCTCGACTGGCAGTGCCGCGTGGCAGCGCCTGGCTTACGACGAACTGCTCGCCGGCCAGCTTGCACTCGGTCTCGTCAGGCAGAGGCTCAAGGCGCAAAAGGGTCGATCGATCACCGGCGACGGCCGCATCCGTGGCATGCTCACGGCGGCGTTGCCGTTTTCGCTCACCAACTCGCAGGCCGAGGCGCTGCGCGACATCGAGGCCGACATGGCGGCGCCGTTCCGGATGATGCGGCTGCTGCAGGGTGACGTCGGCTCGGGCAAGACGGCGGTGGCGCTGTTCGCAATGGCGGTCGCGGTCGAGGCCGGCACGCAGGCCGCACTTATGGCGCCGACGGAGGTTCTTGCGCGCCAGCACGTCGAGACCATGCAGCCGCTGGCGGAGAAGGCCGGGTTGCGGCTCGGCCTCATCACGGGGCGCGAAAAGGGCAAGGCGCGCGCCGAGGTCCTTGCGAAGCTTGCGGCCGGCGAGATCGACATTCTCATCGGCACCCATGCGCTGTTCCAGCCCGATGTCGTATTCAGGGACCTGTCGATGGCGGTGATCGACGAGCAGCACCGATTCGGCGTGCATCAGCGCCTCGCGCTGCAGGCCAAGGGCGGCGACGGTGGCGCCAATGTTCTGGTCATGACGGCGACGCCCATTCCGCGCACCCTGCTGATGACCCATTATGGGGATCTCGATGTCTCGCGCCTCACCGAGAAGCCTGCCGGGCGGAAACCTGTCACCACGACGCTTGTGTCGCTCGATCGCGTCGAGGAGGTCGTCGACGGATTGCGACGCGCGGTTGCGGGCGGTGCGCAGGTCTACTGGGTCTGTCCCCTGATCGAAGGCGGCGGGCCGAGCGATCTCGCTGCCGCCGAGGAGAGGCACGCCCATCTGATGCAGGTGTTCGGCGAGCGGGTCGGTCTCCTGCATGGCGGCATGTCGGGAGCTGCCAAGGATGCGGTCATGGCGGAGTTCACGGCCGACCGCCTCAAGATCCTGGTGTCGACGACCGTCATCGAAGTGGGTGTCAACGTGCCCAACGCGACGATCATGGTCATCGAGCACGCCGAGCGTTTCGGCCTGGCTCAGCTGCACCAGTTGCGTGGCCGCGTGGGGCGCGGCGCCAACCAGTCCTACTGCGTCCTTCTCTACAAGCCGCCGCTCGGTGAAATCGCGTCGGAGCGGCTGACGATCATGCGCGATACGGAGGATGGTTTCGTCATTGCCGACAAGGACCTCGACCTCAGGGGCGGTGGAGAAGTGCTCGGCTCGCGACAGAGCGGTTCGCCTGAGTTTCGCATCGCCAACGTGCCGGGTTTCGAGAAACTGCTCGAGGCGGCGCGCGACGATGCGAGGCTCATCCTCAACGGTGATCCCGGCCTTGCCAGTGCGCGGGGCCAGGCATTGCGCGTCCTGCTCTATCTGTTCGAGTGCGACGAGGCGGTGCGGCTGTTCCGTGCGGCCTGACGCGCTACTTGGGAGGATCGCGAGGTGTGGGCGGCACGATGTGCTGCGTGCGGATGGCGGCGGCGAGATCCTGCAGTCGCGATTGCTGTTCGGGCGAGACCATTCCGGCGGAGACTACGATCTTCGCGGCGTCCTCGGCGCTCATTTCGAGAAAGATGACATCCTTGCGCGGAATGGCGCAGGTGAAGCCGGTCGGCGGCATGAAACCCGTCGGCATCCAGACCATGACGAGGTCCGTCTCGCCGCCTGGCGCTGCCGCCTTTATCTCGGCGGTCGCTTCCGTCGTCACGTAGACCAGGGACCAGATGCCCTTGGACGGAAACTCGATGAGACCGACTTTCGCCCAGCCGGTACCGGGCGCGGCGGCGGTTGCCACCGATTCGAAGAACTGCTTCAGGCCGCGGTAGATGTTGCGCACGATCGGCATGCGGTCGAGAAAGATCTCGCCCGAGGAAATGACCGCGCGGCCGAACAGGTTGGCGGCCAGCGCGCCGACCATGATGAGCAGTAACACCGCGAAGACCAGGCCGAAGCCGGGGATGGGAAAGGGCAGGTAGGTCTCTGGATCGTAGACCTTCGGCACGAACGGCTTCACCCAGGCATCGACGACATGGATGAACCACCATGTGATGTAGAGCGTGATGGTTATCGGGCCGCCGACAACCAGTCCGGTCAGGAAATATGTCCGCAAGCGGGCACCGAGGTGCAGCGATTCCCGCGTGACGGGTGGCGGCCCGACGGGCTCTTGAACTCTCTTTCGCTCCCCCGCGCTCTGGCCAGGGCCTCTTTTCTTGCTCATTCGCTCAGTTACGAGTTGCAGCTAATGCCTGCCGCACTCCTTCCTCTCCGACGGCATTGTAGCAGCCGCGGATTAACAGTCCCAGGCTGCGATCGAACTCCTGTACCTGATCGTGCGCCGTCCCCGGACTGGCTCCGATCCGCCTCCGGACCGCGCTCCGCCAGATGTGGCCTGGGGCCGATCTGCTGCATGCTCCATGGTCCGCGCATGAGCATGAACGGCGGATCGGGTCAGTGCCGACGCTGGAGCGACCTAATTGTCGAGGAGCAGGCAGTCGAGACCTTCCGAAAGGAGCATGGCGCACAGTTTCTGGGTCTCGGGCTGGCTGCGGAAGGGTCCGACGCGCACCTGGTACATGGTTCCCATGTTGCCCATGACAGTCTCCTTCACATTGGCGGCACGTCCGGCAATGAGGCCCGGGTGTCTGGCGGAGAGACGTTTTGCCAACGCCTCGGCATCGGCTCGGCTGCGCAGTGCAGCCACCTGGACACTCAGCTTGCCGCCGGCCGACGCGCCGGCGGGTGCCGGCGCGGCCTGCACCGGACGGCGCTCCCCGGTCTTGGGAGCGGGATTGGCCTTGATCGAGGACGTCACCGTCGACCACGAACTCGTCTGGCTGTTGGAGCCTCCCGGTTTGACCGGTGTTGGGGCAGGCTTGGCCGCCGACGAGCCGAACAGGCCTGAGAAGAACGAGCCAACACTGGTCTGCGTCGTGGGCGCGGGGGCGGTCGCCACTTCCTTGTGCTCCACCTTGCGCGTATCCCAGTTCTTGGTGGTGGCGGCTTTGGGCGTCACTGGCTTGGGCCGGGGCGTCGTCACTGCCGGTGCGAGTGGAGGTGCGGTTGCCGGAGGCGTAGCGGCGACGGCGACGCTCTGCTCGCCAAGTCCTGCTGCCTGGTAGGCTGCCGCACGCTCGGAAAGCGCGGCTCGCCGCTCATCGGGTGACAGTGCGCCCTTCTTCCATACCGCGCTGGTCAGGTCGGTGATGGCCTCGGCTGGCTTGCCGGCACGGTTATAGGCGAGACCCCGCCAGTAGAGGGCGCGCGCTGTATCCTTGAACGGCAAGCGGCCGCTGTCGATCGCGGCCGTTAGCTTTGTGACGGCGGTCTCGTAGCGACCGGCCTGTGCCTCGGCGATGCCGTCTGCGAGCGCCTGGATCTCGGCGGCCGACGGTTTCTGCTTCGTCGATTTGGGTGCCTTGGCCTGGGCCACCTGCATGACTGAGGACGGCTGGCGCACGGCCGCGTCTGCGGCGGCAGACTTCGGTTCGACCGCTGCGGCGGCATTCCCCGGCTGGCTGGCCATCAGGATCGCCGTCAAGGCTGCGGCAGGCAGAATCTTCGCGGACCAGTGCAGAATCCCTGGCGAAACGGAATGCTCCATGAGCATGGCCAGTGCCTCACAATGCTCGTGCGGTCCCCTCGACCGCTCGCCAACTCTGCCCCGAACGCTATTCAATCTTTGCGGCCAACCTATGAGATCGCTTTCGCGGAAGCAACTGCCGTTGCAGCCAGGCACGCCTCCGTCCTGCTCACTCCACCGTCACCGATTTCGCGAGATTGCGCGGCTGGTCGACGTCGGTCCCCATGGTCACGGCCGTGTAGTAGGCCAGGAGTTGCATCGGCACGACGTATAGAAGCGGCGTCGCGAACTCGTGCAGCCTGGGCAGCGGGATATAGGCCGAGAGCTGGCACCCGGCGTCTTCGATCGGCATGTCCGAGGCGAGGATGATCTTGGCGCCGCGCGCTGCAACCTCCTGCATGTTGGAGACGGTTTTTTCCAGCAGGCCGTCCGACGGCGCGACGACGATCACCGGCACCTTCTCATCGATCAGGGCGATGGGCCCATGCTTGAGTTCGCCGGCGCCATATCCTTCCGCGTGGATGTACGAGATTTCCTTGAGTTTCAGCGCGCCTTCGAGGGCGATCGGGTAGCTGGTGCCACGGCCGAGGTAGATGACGTCGGAGGCGTTCGCCAGGTCATGCGCGATGCGCTCGAAGTCTGCTTCCCGGCGCAATACCGTCGAGATGTGCCGAGGCACCTTGGTCAGCGCCTTGACGAGTTCGCGCTCCTTCTCGCGGTCGATGGCGCCGCGCGCCCGGCCGAGTGCTATCGCGAGGCAAGCGAGCACGGAGAGCTGGCAGGTGAAGGCCTTCGTCGATGCAACGCCGATTTCGGGACCAGCGAGTGTCGGCAGCACGTAATCGGACTCGCGGGCAATCGTCGACGTCCGCACATTTACCACTGACGCGACGGACTGCCCCTGGGATTTGCAGTATCTGAGCGTTGCCAGCGTATCCGCCGTCTCACCCGACTGCGACACGAACACCGCCAATCCGCCCTTTGCCATCGGCGGCTCACGATACCGCATCTCGGATGCGACATCGATTTCGACGGGAACCCGGGCGTAGCGTTCGATCCAGTACTTCGCGACGAGGCCCGCGTAATAGGCCGTGCCGCAAGCCGAGATCGTTACCCGGTCCACCTTCGAGAGGTCGCACTCGAAGTCGGGAATTGTCACAGTCTCCTCGCCCATGTCGAGGTAGTGCGCGAGCGTGTGCGAGATCACCTCCGGCTGCTCGTGGATCTCCTTGGCCATGAAGTGGCGGTGGTTGCCCTTGTCAACCAGAAGTGCGCTCGCGACCGACTTGATCCTCGGGCGCTCAACTTCATTTCCGATGCTGTCGAAAATCTTTACGCCGTCCCGGCGCAGGACCGCCCAGTCGCCCTCTTCAAGGTAGGTGATGGTATCGGTAAAGGGTGCCAGTGCGATGGCGTCAGAGCCCAGATACATCTCCTGGCCGCCGAAACCGATGGCGAGGGGCGAGCCGCGGCGCGCCGCCATCATCATGTCGTCGTGTCCGGCGAAGATGATGGCGAGTGCAAACGCGCCCGTAAGCCGGTTGAGAGAGCGTGCGACTGCATCGACGGGATCGGCGCCCTGGTCCAGTTCCTCGGTAATCAGGTGTACGACTGTCTCGGTATCGGTATCGGACGAGAACGTGTGCCCCTTCGCGGCGAGCTCAGCCTTCAGCTCACGGAAATTCTCGATGATGCCGTTGTGGACGACGGAGACCTTTGCCGACATATGCGGGTGCGCGTTTTTTTCGGTCGGCTTGCCGTGCGTCGCCCAGCGCGTGTGGCCGATGCCGGCACGTCCGGTCAAGGGCTCGTTGGCGAGGCGTATCTCCAGGTTCTTCAGTTTGCCTTCCGCGCGGCGGCGGTCCAGCATGCCGTTTTCAACAGTAGCGATGCCGGCTGAATCATACCCACGGTACTCGAGGCGACGCAGGGCATCGACCAGGTCTTCGGCGACAGGTTTCGTTCCGAGTATCCCGACTATTCCGCACATATCCCACGATCCTCGCTCGTTATCTCTATACCGGTTGCTAGCAGCGCCAGCTCGTTGCTCAAGTCACAGTTGGTTTCATGTTCTTGCTTCGGCATCTTTCATGTTTTCTTCCGGCGCAGCATAAGTTCCCGGAATTTCGCCGCCCATCCGGGCCGATCCGTCTGTGTGCCCCGTTCGAGGGCCAGGGCATCCGCCGGCACTTCGCGCGTAATGACGCTGCCCGATCCGACATAGGCGCCGTTGCCGATCTTGACCGGGGCCACGAGGGATGAATTCGAGCCGATGAACGCCTTGTCGCCGATCTCGGTGCGATGCTTGAAATAGCCGTCGTAGTTGCAGAAGATCGTGCCGGCCCCGATGTTGGCGCCGGCTCCTACCGTGCCGTCGCCCAGATAGGCGAGATGGTTGGCCTTGGCGCCATGGCCGAGTTCGACGTTCTTCACCTCGACGAAATTGCCGATGTGGACCTCGTTGCCGATCACGGCGCCGGGCCGCAGCCGCGCGAACGGGCCGACGATAGCGCCCGTCTTGATGAGTGCGTGCTCGAAATGGCAGTTGGCGCGGATCCATACGCCATCCTCGATCGTGACACCGAGACCGAAATAGACGTTCGGTTCGATGACCACGTCGCGGCCGAGCCTTGTGTCGTGCGACAGCCAGACAGTATCTGGCGCGATCATCGTGCAGCCGTCCTGCATCGCCGCCGCCCGCCGCCGGCGCTGGTATATCGACTCGGCACTCGCCAACTGCTCCCGCGAGTTGACGCCCAACACCTCATCTTCCGGGCACAGCGTGACAGTCGCCTTCAGGCCGCTGGCGCGTGCGAGGCCGACTGCGTCCGTCAAGTAGTACTCGCCCTTTGCATTGTCACAGCCGATGCCGTCGAGGATCGACAACAGGTCCGGGCAATTGAACCCCATGACGCCGGAGTTCGAGAGCCGCACGCGGCGCTCCTCCTCGCTCGCGTCGTTGTGTTCCCGGATTGCCCGAAGGCCGCCGTCCGGATCTGTCAGCAGGCGCCCGTAGCCGGTCGGGTCGGCTGCCTCGAAGCCAAGGACAGCGACGTTCGCACCGTTGGCAAGCTGCGTGTGCATGTCGGTAAGCGTGCTGCTGCGGAGGAGCGGCGTATCAGCGAACAGCACGAGGACCGGTCCGCGGTGGCTGGCAATGGCTTGGCGTGCAGCAAGTACGGCGTCGGCGGTTCCCTGCTGGCGATGCTGCACCGCTATTCCTGCTTCGGGCACATGGCGGCGCGCTTCTTCGGCGACGTTGTCCATGTCCGGTCCGACGACAACGACCGTCGAGGACGCTCCGGCTTCCTTGGTGGCGCGCAACACGTGTCCGAGCATCGACAGGCCTGCGATCTCGTGCAGCACCTTGGGCCGCGCCGACTTCATCCGCGTCCCCTTGCCGGCTGCAAGGATGACTGTCATCAGGTTTCCGTCGGTCATCTCGCGCTCGCCCCAGATCTTCAGTCGACGTTGCCACCTGCCGAATCATTCGGCCATATTGCAAGGTGGATGCCAGCGCCTTGGTTAACCGGCGTCCAGCCGATCCGCGCCGTTGTCCACTGCCAAGCTGCTATGTCAATCGGATCCGGCATTGGCAAGGCAGGTTCTGCTCGTTGCAGCCAGAACCCCGGCCGGTTGCAGCAGCGGGTGGCCCTTCTGCCATATTCCACAGTTGCGGCGCGTTGTCGGCCCCGATTTCTTGACCCCGCTCAGAGACTCACGCGACGACCTTGCACAGCGCACCCGTGGCAAGCCGGGTGGTTCCAGTTCGCTGTTCGTCATGCGGGGGTCGACATGCAAGCGTCCAAGAGCAGGCCTAGGGCCAACAACGGGGGTCTCGGCGTCTATCACTTTACATGGGGCGGGGCGGCGCTGGCGGCGGCTGGCTATCTCGCTTTCGTCGCCTTCAATCCCGAATTCGTCGGGCGGCTCGGGGCCGCATCCGGCGGGCTGCTGAACACCGGGACAGGCACGGCGTTCCAGGCTGCCGACCACGGCGCCAGACTCGAGGGTCTGACGCGGTCTGTTGCCGAGGTCGAGAGCGGCCTCGCCGATGTCCGGCGGGCGGCTGCAAGCCACCGCGACGTCACCGAGTCGCTCACCAACCGCGTTGCGGCACTTGAAGCACGCTTTGATCCGAACGACGTCAAGGTCTCGAGTGCCCCGGCCCGCGAGGGTGGCAGCCCGGGTCGCAGCGATCGCCTGGCGATCCGAACACGTAGTTCCGACGAGGCCGCGCCGGTCGACCGGCGGGGGCCGGAGATTGCCATTGCCCAGGATACCTCGGCCACCATGACGACGGTGCCCAAGGTCATCAACAGCGTGCCCATCGTGACCGGAAGCATTCCTGTCGCTGCACCGCCGCCGCCCAGCAAGGTTCCGGCGAAGCAGCGCGTCGCCGCGCGCATGACGGCGCCCGAGCCCGCCCAAGACGACAGGCAGTTCGGCCTGGAAATCGGGCGGGGGCCGACGCTCGAGGTTCTGAGGTCGCGCTGGGCCGAAGTGTCGGCCAAGAATGCCGCGCGCCTGAAAGGCCTTGCCCCCCATTACCGCTTGGTGGTCGACAAGGACGGCGATCCGCTCAGACTGATCGCGGGCCCCGTGGTCGGCGAAGCCAACGCCAAGACACTCTGCCGGGATCTCGCCGTGCTTGGAACGCGCTGCCGCTACTCCGGCTTCACCGGCAAGCCGCTGTAGTTCCCCTTCTCGCCACCGCTGACGCAAACGGGCCCCGCGTGGGGCCCGTTGTCGTGCAGTAGGTCGACTTGCGTTTCAGAGCTGATTGGTCTGGAAGGTATCGCAGACCTGCATCCGACCTTGTTCGAAGCCTTTCTTGAACCAGCGGACACGCTGCTCGGAAGAGCCGTGCGTGAAAGCATCGGGGACGACGTAGCCCTGGGTCCGTTTCTGGATCATGTCGTCGCCGATGGCATTGGCGGCATTAAGCCCTTCTTCGATGTCACCGGGCTGAAGCCTGTTCTTCAGCTGGTGGTTTAGGTTCGCCCAGACACCGGCGAGGCAGTCGGCCTGCAATTCCATGCGGACCTGGATCTGGTTCGCCTGCTGCGGGTAGCGCTGCTTGTAGTGTTGCACCTTCTCCGCGATGCCGAGCAGCGTCTGAACGTGATGGCCGACCTCGTGCGCAATCACGTAGGCCTGCGCGAAGTCGCCAGGTGCCTTGAACCGGCGGCGCAACTCCTCGTAAAAATTGAGGTCGATATAGATCTTCTGGTCAAGCGGGCAATAGAACGGTCCCATCGCCGACTGGCCCGGGCCGCATGCCGTCTGTGTAGCGCCGCTGAACATCACCAGCCGCGGCTCGCGGTACTGGCGGTTGAACGACTTGAACACCGCGTTCCAGACGTCCTCGGTGTCGGCCAGGACCTTCTTCGTGAAGCTGGCGAGTTCGTCGTTCTGGCCCGACTGCTGGCCGCCGCCCGGCAGGCCGGGGATGTCGAGCGGGCTCTTCGATGCCCGACGGTTCTGGACGTCGTCCATGCGCGGCATCTGCGGCACGTTCATGTCCGGAAATCCGCCGCCACCACCACGCAGCAGATCGAGCGGATTGAAGCCGAAGAACAGCATCAGCGCACCGATGATCAACAGTGTGGTCAGGCTCATGCCACCGCCACCGCGTCCAACCGGGATCCTGATCTGGCGACCGCCCCCGCCACCGCCCGGGAAGGGGAAGCCGAAACCACCGCGTTGTCCGCGCCGGTCCTCGACGTTGGAGCTTTCGCGATCCTGATCATCATAACGCATTGGCAGGCCTCTCATCTTTCGCAGCATGCGGGCGGCTCGACGGACGCGCCGACCCAATTGCGCGCGCATGGCGCATTGTGCATGCCGTTTTCGATATCACAAGACGATGTCTGCCGGAACTGATGTTCAGGCTGCCTCTAGAATGGCCGCCACGCCCATGCCGCCTGCGGTGCAGACCGAAATCAGGCCGCGCCCGCTGCCCTTTTCGGCGAGAAGCTTGGCGAGGACGGCGACGATCCTGGCTCCCGTTGCCGCGAACGGGTGGCCGACTGCCACCGACGAGCCCTTGACGTTCAGCCTTGCCGGATCGATCTCGCCCATCGGTTGGTCACGGCCCAGCACCTCGCAGCAATACTGCGGATCGTTCCATGCCCTGAGCGTACACAGCACTTGCGCGGCGAATGCCTCGTGGATCTCGTAGAAGTCGAAATCCTGCAGTTTCAGCCCTGCCCGCTGCAGCATTTTCGAGACGGCGATCGTCGGAGCCATCAACAGCCCGTCGCCTGCTACGAAGTTGTTGGCCGCGGACTGATAATACGTGAGGTAGGCTTGCGGCGTGAGGCCCTTCTCCTTCGCCCATGCGTCGGAGCAGACGAGTGCCGCTGCTGCGCCGTCGGTAAGCGGAGTGGAATTGGCGGCGGTCAGCGTTCCTGTCTCCGTTCGGTCGAAGACCGGCTTCAGCGTGGCGATCTTGGCGAGGTCGATGTCGTCGCGGACGTTGTTGTCGCGGAATACGCCGGCGAACGGCGTCACGAGATCATCCATGAAGCCCTCTGCATATGCTGCAGAAGCCTTCTTGTGGCTCTCGTAGGCGAGTTTATCCTGGGCCTCGCGGCTGATTTCCCATCTCTTTGCCATCAACTCGCAGTGCTCACCCATGGATAGGCCCGTGCGTGGTTCTGCGACGCTCGGGGGCTGTGGCGCGAGTTCGGAGGGAGAGAGGCCCTTGAACGCGCCGAGCTTGCCCATCGTCGTCTTGGCGCCGGTCATCTGCTTCAGGCAATCGGCGAAGCGCTTGGTGAAGACGATCGGGGGATCGGAAGTTGTGTCGGCACCTGTTGCGATGCCCGACTCGATTTCGCCCGTCGCGATCTTGGCGCCAATGTTGGCAGCCGCCTGAAGGCTCGTTCCGCAAGCCTGCATCATGGTGATGCCGGACGTCGATGGCGCAAGTTTTGTTCCGAGAAGGGCTTCGCGCGCCAGGTTGAAGTCCTTCGAGTGGGTGACGACCGCGCCGCCCATCACCTCGTCGATGTGGGCGCCTTCGAGCCCGTACTTCTCGACAACGCCGTTCAGCGACGCGGTCATCATCGAGAGGTTCGTCTCGTTGGCATAGAGCGTGTTCGAACGGCAGAAGGGAATGCGTACACCACCGATCACGGCAACGCGGCGAAGTGTGTTGGTCATTGTCCTAGTCGCTCCGTTTCATCGGTAGTGAAGGCATGTACGGCGTGATTGCCTGTGGGCGGGCCTGTTCTCCCTATTCGGCAGCCGCGCGCTGCTCGCCGGCGCCCTGGCGCGGCTCATTCGCCTTGAAATGGAGCGGGCCGCCGCGGAATGGTGCAAAGCCGGTACCGAAGATCACACCGGCGTCGACGAGGTCGGCATTGGCAACCACGCCCTCGTCGCGGCAGGCCTCGCACTCCTCGATCAGCGGCTCGACGAGTTCGCGGCCGAGCCGCAACAGCACCGCCTTGTCGAATTCGGCACTCTTCTTGACCGCCTTGCCGTCCTTCCAGGGATAAAATCCATCGCCCGACTTCTTGCCGAGTTTGCCGGCCGCCACGAGCTTCGCCAGGCCCGAGCCTGCCGTCTGGAAGCCGACGTTCTCGCCGACGTGGAGGCAGATATCCAGTCCTACCGTGTCGGCAAGTTCGATTGGGCCCATCGGCATGCCGAACGCGAGTGCCGCCTCATCAATCTTCTCCTTGTCCATCCCTTCGTCGAGCTTCTTCATGGCGCCCATCAGGTAGGGCGCGAGTACGCGATTGACGAGGAAGCCCGGCACGCTCTTCACAACGAGCGGGAACTTGCCGATGGCCGCCACGAAGGTCGCGCCCTTGTCGATCTCTGACTGGTGGCTCCCCTCCCCGCGCACCACCTCGACGAGCGGCATCTGGGCGACTGGATTGAAGAAGTGGATGCCGATCAGGCGGCCCGGATCAGCCATGCCTTCGGCGATCTTCTCGATCATGATCGAGGACGTGTTGCTCGCCAGCACGGCACCGGGCTTGGCCTTGCGTTCGAGGTCCTGGAACACCTTCTGCTTGATCTCCAGCTTCTCCACGATCGCCTCGATGATGACGTCGGCGCGCGCGACATGCTCGCCTTTGGGATCGGCGATGAAGCGGACCTTGGCGGCGTCCATCTCGGGCTTGGTTCTGAACCTGCGCTTGAGCGTCTTCTCCTGGGCGGCGATGCCCTTGGCAATCTGCTCCTCGGATATGTCCTGCAGCGAGACCTCCATGCCGTTCGCTACGCACCAGCCGGCAATATCGGCACCCATGGTTCCGGCGCCGACGACGTGCACGCGCTGCGGCTTGAAGGCAGTTCCCTTCGGCGCCTGCGCCTTCAGCATTTCCGACAACTTGTAGACGCGGCGCAGGTTTCGCGAGGTCTCCGACACCATCAGCGGCGCGAAACCTTTCGTTTCCTCCCTCTTAATGCGCCGGTAGGAACCGCCGTGGGCGGCGAAAAGGTCGATCAGTTTGTACGGAGCCGGATAATGGTCTGGGCGCGCCTTCTTGGCCACCTCCTGGCGCATCTTCTTGGCGAGGAAGCCGCGCGCGAGAACGTTCGATGCCAGCGCCTTGAAGCCGCCCGCGGGCTTCGACTTCCGTTTCCGGAGCACCGCCTTGCGGGCTGCCCAGCGTAGCCGGTCCGGCGTCTGGACGAGTTCGTCGACGAAGCCGATTGCGCGGGCCACCGTCGGGCGGAGCAGCGAGCCGCTCAGCATGTTCTGCATTGCGGCTACGGCACCGACCTGGCGAATGGAGCGTGCCGTGCCGTTGAAGCCGGGGAAAATGCCGAGCTTCACCTCAGGGAAACCGACACGCGTCGAATCGTGACGCGTCGCGATCCTGTAGTGGCAGGCCAGGATGAGTTCGAGGCCGCCTCCGACGCAGGCGCCATGGATCGCGGCGACCACGGGGATCTTCATCGTCTCGATCCGGTCGAGCAACTGGTTCACCCGTGAGACCGCGTCAGTCACCTTCTCCACCGTGTCGAACTTGTCGAATTCGCGGATGTCGGCGCCGACGATGAAGTTCGTGGGTTTGGCGGAGAGGAATACGAGGCCGCGGACGCTGTTGGCGGCCGCTTCCTTCTCGACATGATCGACGATTGCGCCCAGTTCCTCGAGCGGTCGCTCACCGAGCGTGTTGGCACTTTCGCCCTCGCGGTCGAACACGGCCCATGCGATCTTCTCGTTATCGACACTGAAGCGCCAGTCCCTCAGGGCGTTGATTTCGGCGGCCATGGCTTGTCCTCGTCGCTTCTGCTAACCGGCGTCGGCGATGGCGCCGACGTTGCGCGAATTGTGTCCGACCGCAGAGAAGTTCGGCCTGACCTCCGCCGGGTCGAAATCATCGACGGCTATGACCTTGGCGGTCAACGCCTCGACCTCCCGCAGCAATGCCGCTTCCTTTGCGTCGATGACGCCCTTCTGTTCGGCTTCGCCGATCCAGTCGCGGCCATGGTAGCGCTGGACCGTACCGGCACGGACGGCGCGTTCGAGCTTGCGTTCCGCCTCCTCGGCGGCGATCACCTTCTCCATCGCCACCTCGAGGATGCCGGTCGGATCTTTGGGATCACGCGATACGTAAATCTCGCGGGTCAGGCTGTCGCGCAGCCTGCCGGGTTCGATCGCGGCGCGCACGACGCGATGGCCGAGATCGTCGAGTGCCGGCTTGTAGTGGTCTCCGAAGGGATAGATGATCCAGCGCAGCTTGGTGCGGATCAGCCAGTTCGGGAAGTTGTCGAGGGTGCCCTTCAGCGCCTGCTGGAATCGATAGAGGCCGTTGCGCATGGCGAGTTCGACGACCGGGTATTCCTCCGGCCGGTGGCCGTCGTCCTCGTAGCGCTTCAGTGTGCAGGCGAGCAGATAGAGCTCCGACAATGCATCGGCGAGGCGGCCGGTCAGCTTCTGGCGTGTCTTCAGTCCACCACCCAGCATCGCCACCGTGAGGTCGGCGACGAGTGCGAAGTTGCGGCTGGCGCGGGAGAGTTGGCGGTACCAGCGGGCGGCCTTGCGGGCATCGGGCGGCGCGTGTGCGAATGCACCTCCGGTGACGTTGTGGAAGAAGCAGCCGGCGAAGTTGGACACCGCGAAGGACACATGGTTCGTAAACGCATGTTCGAATGCGTAGAGGCCATCCCTGTGGTTTGGCATCTGGGCAGCCTGCACCTCGCTGTAGAGATAGGGGTGCGCGCGCAGCGCCCCTTGCGCGAAGGTGATCAGCGTGCGCGTCAGGATATTGGCACCCTCGACCGTGATGCCAACCGGCACCATCTGGTAGGCGGCCTGCAGATAATTCGATGGCCCGTCGCAGATGCCGCGTCCGCCATGCAGGTCCATCGCATCGTTGACGGCCTGGCGCATGCGCTCGGTCGACTGGTACTTCATCAGCGCCGAGATGACGGACGGTTTCTCGCCGGCCGCCACCATCGCCGATGTCGCAGCGCGCGCCGCCTCGACGACGTAGGCCTGTTCGGCCAGACGCGCCAACGGTTCCTCGAGCCCCTGCATGCGGGCGATCGGCAGGCCGAACTGGCGGCGGATGCGACCGTACGCCGTCGAGACCCTGAGCATCATCTTGATCCCGGCTGCCGAGGAGGATGGCAGCGAGATCGAGCGTCCTGCCGAGAGGCACTCCATCAGCATGCGCCAGCCACCGCCGGCCATGGCCTCGCCGCCGATCACCCAGTCGATCGGGATGAACACGTCGCTGCCCCAGTTGGGCCCGTTCGGGAAGGCCGCGCCGGACGGCAGGTGGCGGCGGCCGATGTTGACGCCGGGATGATTGGCGGGAATGATCGCCAGGGTTATGCCCGGCTCCGTCCCCTTGCCGAGCAGGTTGTCCGGATCGAACAGGTAGAACGCCAGGCCGAGCAGCGTCGCATTCGGCCCGAGCGTGATGTAGCGCTTCTGCCAGGAGAGCCTAATGCCCAGGGTTTCCTTGCCGTCATGGGTGCCGCGCGTCACCGTGCCGATATCGCGCATGGTCGCTGCATCGGACCCCGATGTGGGGCCGGTCAGTGCAAAGCACGGTATCTCCTGTCCCTTCGCGAGCCGCGGCAGGTAATATTCCTTCTGATGCGGAGTGCCGTATTTCTCGATCAGTTCGCCAGGCCCGAGCGAGTTCGGGACCATGACGACCGTCACCGCGTCCGGCGAGCGCGAGGCGATCTTGCCGAGGATCAGCGATTGAGCCTGGGCGGAGAAGCCGAGCCCCCCGTGCGCCTTCGAGATCAGCATGCCGAGGAAGCCCTTCTCGCCGACGAACTTCCAGATGTGCTCGGGGATCTCGCGCTCGTTGTGGCGAACCTGCCAATCGTCGAGCATGGCGCAGAGTTCCGCCGTCGGTCCATCGAGAAACGCGCGTTCGTCGGCTGTCAACTCGATCGGGGGCACGCTCTTGAGTTTCTGCCAGTCCGGGCGCCCCGAGAACAGCTCCGCGTCGAAACCGACCGTGCCGGCGTCGAGGGCCTGCTGCTCGGTTTCCGAGACCTTGGGTAGGATACTGCGGACGACGGCAAAGATCGGGGCGACGACGATGTTGCGTCGGAATGGCGGGATGGCGAGCAGGGCGAAGATCGCAGCCGGCACCCACATCAGAACCGTCCACGGCGTGATCGGCCAGGATGGCCCGCCGGTCAGCCAGCCGGTCTGCCAGGCAAGTGCGGCCGCCGCCGCCGCCAGCGCCCACAGCCACAGGCCCGCCCGCATCATGCCGAGCACGACAACTGCAATCATACATGCCAGGACAAAGAGTGCCGCCGTCATCGGCCCTGTCTCCTCTGTAAGCCGCCCCACCAGCGCCGTGCGCCTCTGGACCTTCCGTTGAGCATCAGGGGCGTTTAACTGCCGACCAGCCCAACCTCAGAACGAGCCGATAGTTCGGCCACGACCCAACCCGAGGGAACGCGGAGCGGCCTTTCGACATTGCCATGTATATGGCTTTCGCGCCGGACCTGTGAACAGGCAAATACTCAAAATCTCTGCACAAACTCTTGATGATAGGTCACGGACAGCCATCGGTTGCATATCCCCTTGTGAATTTTCGGGGCATCGTGAACGCTATGTTTGCTCTTTCGAACTAGCATTGCCGGGGAATGTGCAGCGACAGCGGGGACAGTGGCATGGAAGCCGTGCACGAGCGCGATGGAGAGACTGAAACGATCGAGTTCACGCGGCAGGCGACACCCGTCCGGATCGCCTTCGCCGCCCTACCCGCGCTCGTCGTTGTTCAGATGCTTCTCGTCATCGTCTTCAACACCATTCCGGCGACGCTGCTCGCCTTGATGCTCGTATCCGCCGGCTGCTGCGCGGCGCTCGCGGTCCTTTTCGTCGATCAGGTACTGCCCGTCAGGGTCAAGCTCAGCCCCGAAGGGCTGCGAGTCGAGCGTACGTGGGGCTCAGCAGACTATCCCTGGCAGATGGTCGAAGCCGTGAAAATGACGGGTGCGACCGGCACTTTCGGGGACGATCCGACCGAAGCCTCCACCCAGCGCTTCGGCATCGGACTCTTCCTCCGCGTTTCCGGCGGCAGCGGCGAGCGGGATGTCGACGACAACCCCGATGTCATCCTTTACTCGGGCAACGAGGGCGACGCTGCGCAACTGATTCGCATGGCCGACCACATCAATGCTTACCGGGGCCGCCTCGGAGGCCAGCGGACGACCACCGTCAAGAAGTTCGGCGGTGCGCCGAGGAACGCACGCCCCCGCCAGATACGCGCCTGATCGCCGGCTACCGGCACGCCCGGCTGGACAAACCGGCTGGCGCCGTTAAGACGATAGTGCGGCAGAGGCCGCACTTCGCCATCTTCGCCGGGAGGATCAGCAATGGCCGAGGAACGCAAGATTGCCCAGCTCGGGCCCTATCAGGTCGAGCTTACGGCCGGCCAGGAGTACTGGTGGTGCGCGTGCGGGCACTCCAAGTCGCAGCCGTTCTGCGACGGCTCGCACAAAGGCACTGGCATCCAGCCCAACGGCTTCACCCCTGAGACGACCGGCGTCTACAATCTCTGCGGCTGCAAGGCGTCCGACGACATGCCCTACTGCGACGGCGCCCACAACATGCTGTGACGCCAGCATCGACTGTTGCTGCCCTTTCCAGGAGATCCACATGCTGATCGGGGTGCCGCGCGAGATCAAGGTCAGGGAATACAGGGTCGGACTGACGCCGACCAGTGTGCGCGAACTCGTTGCCCACGGCCACGAGGTGGTGGTGGAAACCTGCGCCGGGGCCGGGATCGGTATGGAGGATGGCGACTATGTCCGTGCTGGCGCCCGGATTGCGGCTTCCGCCGCCGATGTGTTCAAGGACGCGGAACTGATCGTCAAGGTCAAGGAACCGCAGGCGGAGGAGCGCCGCATGCTCCGGCGCGGGCAGGTGCTGTTCACCTACCTGCATCTGGCGCCCGACCCAGCCCAGGCGAGAGACCTCGTTGCCAGCGGCGCCACCTGCATCGCCTACGAAACCGTCACCTCGTCCGCAGGGGGGCTGCCGCTGCTGGCGCCGATGTCTGAAATTGCCGGGCGCATGGCTGTGCAGGCCGGCGCCTATTATCTCGAAAAGGCGCACGGCGGCCACGGCGTCCTCATCGGCGGCGTGCCGGGTGTCGATCCGGCCAAGGTCGTGATCATCGGCGGCGGCGTGGTTGGAACGCACGCTGCGCATATCGCGCTCGGGATGGGGGCGGACGTCTGGGTGCTCGACCGGAACCTCGAGGTGCTCAGGCGGCTGTGGCGCCAGTTCGGGCGGCCGCTCGCCACCGTCTACTCCACCCGGGATGCCATCGACCGGCATCTGCGCGAGGCAGACCTTGTCATTTGCGGCGTGCTGATCCCGGGTGCCGAGGCTCCGAAACTGATTACGCGGGAGCACGTCAAATCGATGAAGACCGGCTCCGTGATCGTCGACGTTGCAATCGACCAGGGCGGATGTGCCGAGACGTCGCGGCCGACGACGCACGACGAGCCGACATACATCGTCGACGGCGTCATCCACTATTGCGTCGCGAACATGCCGGGTGGTGTTCCCAAAACCTCGACGCACGCGCTCAACAACGCTACCCTGCCGTTCGTGCTGAGCTTGGCCGACAAGGGTTGGAAGCGGGCGCTCTCGGACGACCCGCATCTTCTCGCTGGGCTGAATGTCTGGTCGGGCAACATCACGTGCCAGCCGGTGGCGGAGGCCCTGGGGATGGCCTACCTGCCGGCGGGACAGGCATTGGCTGGCGGAGGGTGATCGGGTCGGGCGCCGATTTCGGCCCGTTGGGGGGAGTGCATTGGAATATTTCCTGCAGCAACTGATCAACGGGCTGACGCTCGGGGCGATCTACGGGCTCATCGCGATCGGCTACTCGATGGTGTACGGCATCATCGGCATGATCAATTTCGCGCACGGCGACATCTTCATGGTCGGGGCATTCATCGCCCTCATTTTCATCCTGCTGCTCGGCGTTTCCGCTTCGCTGCCCATCGCCATCCTGCTGCTGGCGCTCGTCCTCGTCCTTGTTCTCGCGATGGCACTCACGTCCGTCTGGGGCTGGGCGGTCGAACGCATTGCCTACAGGCCGCTCCGGGGCTCGTTCCGACTGGCCCCGCTCATATCGGCGATCGGAATGTCGATCGTGCTGCAGAACCTCGTGCAGATCGTCCAGGGCGCCCGCGTCAAGCCGCTGCAGCCCATCGTCACCGGCGGCTATGCCGTCGTCGAAAGCGCCGATGGTTTCACCGCCACGATCTCCAACATGCAGATCCTGATCGTCGTGACGACGGTGGTGCTGATGGCTGCCTTCACCTACCTCATCCAGGCGACGCCGCTCGGGCGTGCCCAGCGGGCCTGCGAGCAGGACCGGACGATGGCGGCACTGTCCGGCATCAACGTCGACCGAACGATCGCCGTCACCTTCATCCTCGGCGCCGCGCTCGCCTCGGTCGCCGGCTTCATGTACCTGCTCAACTACGGCGTCATCACTTTTAACATCGGCTTCGTCGCCGGTATCAAGGCCTTCACCGCTGCCGTGCTCGGCGGCATCGGCTCGCTGCCCGGGGCGATGATCGGCGGCCTCATCATCGGTCTCATCGAGGCGTTCTGGTCCGGCTATTTCTCCGCGCAGTACAAGGATGTCGCCGCGTTCGCCATTCTAGCCATCGTGCTGATCTTCATGCCGTCGGGCCTGTTCGGTCGTCCCGAGATCGAGAAGGTCTAGGGCGATGGAGGCGATGCCGCAACCGAGCCGGCTCACGGCAGCCTTGAAGGATGCGCTTCTTGCCGCCGGCGTAGCTCTGCTGCTCGCGATCCCACTGTTCGCATTCAGGACGAACGATTCGGCTGGAGGCCTGGTTCTGACCTCGCACTGGATGAGCGTCGCCATCGGGGTTGGCGCCGTCTTCGTCGGCCGCCTTGCCCTCAATCTCGCGCGCGGCAGCCCCGTTTCGCTTCCGAGTCTGTCTTTCGTGCCGCCGGTGCTGCGGGAGCGCGCGGGGGCGTGGCTGCCCTATGCCGCGATCGGGCTTGCCGTCGCCCTGCCTCTCCTTCCGACCTCGGACCGCTATATCGTCGACCTCGGCATTCTCGTCCTGACCTACATCATGCTCGGCTGGGGTCTCAACGTCGTCGTCGGGCTGGCCGGGCTGCTCGACCTCGGTTACGTCGCATTCTATGCCGTCGGCGCCTATTCATACGCGCTGCTCGCCCAGCACTTCGGGCTGTCGTTCTGGATCTGCCTGCCGCTCGCCGGCATCCTCGCCGCCTTCTGGGGCATCATCCTCGGTTTTCCGGTCCTGCGGCTGCGGGGCGACTACCTCGCCATCGTGACGCTGGCGTTCGGCGAGATCATCCGCATCGTGCTCGAGAACTGGGTCGAGTTGACGGGCGGGCCCAACGGCATCACCGGCATCGCGCGTCCCTCCTTCTTCGGGCTCGAGTTCAGGGACGGGGCCGGCTCGTTCGCCGACGTGTTCGGCCTCACCTATTCGCCGATCCACCGCATCGTCTTCCTCTACTACCTCATCCTGGCGCTGGCGCTCATTACCAACTGGGTAACGCTCAGGCTGCGCCAGCAGGCGATCGGGCGAGCCTGGGAGGCGTTGCGCGAGGATGACATCGCGTGCCGCTCGCTTGGAATCAATACGGTGACGACGAAGCTCACGGCGTTTGCCATCGGCGCAATGTTCGGCGGCTTCGCGGGCTCGTTCTACGCCACCAAGCAGGGTTTCATCAGCCCAGAGAGCTTCGTGTTCATGGAGAGCGCGATGATACTCGCCATCGTCGTTCTCGGTGGCATGGGCAGCCAGTGGGGAGTAGCCATTGCCGCCATCGTCATGGTGTGCGGCATCGAGGTGTTCCGGGAACTCGAGAAGTACCGCATGCTGGTATTCGGCCTTGCCATGGTCGGGGTCATGGTCTGGCGGCCGCGCGGGCTCATCTCGCACCGCACGCCGTCAGTCGCGCTGCATGAGAAGCGCGCTGTTTCCGGCGAACTCGTTGGCGAGGGCCGCGGATGAATGCGAGCGATGCGATCCTCACGGTCGAACACCTGACGATGCGTTTCGGCGGCCTCGTCGCCAACGACGATGTGTCGTTCGATGCCCTGCGCGGGGCCATCACCGCCGTCATCGGTCCCAACGGTGCCGGCAAGACAACCCTCTTCAACTGCATCACCGGGTTCTACAAGCCATCGGTTGGAAGTATCACCATGCGCCGCCATGACGGCCGCTCATTCCTGCTCGAGCGCATGGACGACCACCAGATCAACCGCGAGGCGGGCGTCGCGCGCACATTCCAGAACATCCGCCTGTTCGCCGGCATGACCTGCCTCGAGAACCTGATGGTCGCCCAGCACAACACGCTTATGCGGTCGTCCGGGTTCATCATCGGCGGCGTACTCGGTCTTGCCGCCTACCGGCGCGCCGAGGCCGAAGCGATAGAGGTTTCCCGGCTCTGGCTCGACAAGGTCGGACTACTCGAGCGCGCCGACATCGCAGCTGGCAATCTCGCCTACGGCGACCAGCGCCGACTGGAAATCGCCCGCGCCATGTGCACCCTGCCGGAGCTGCTCTGCCTCGACGAGCCGGCCGCCGGTCTCAATCCGCGCGAGAGCGCCGATCTCAACCGTCTCCTGAAGGAGATCCGGGACGAGACCGGTGTGTCGATGCTGCTCATCGAACATGACATGAGCGTCGTCATGGCAATTTCCGACCACGTCGTCGTTCTGGACTATGGCGCCAAGATCGCCGAAGGGCCGCCCGCGGTGATCAAGAACAACCCGCAGGTCATCGCCGCGTATCTTGGCGTCCCGGACGAGGACGTCGCCCAAGTCGAGCGGGAGATACGGCAATGACCGAGCCCCTCCTGCAGGTTCGCGGCGTTCATACGTTCTACGGCAACATCG
>JBJOGJ010000045.1:0-21030 GCA_046048295.1 Pseudomonadota bacterium
TCGCCGCGATCGAACACGAGGTCGGCGCGGGCGTAGGTTGCCATTACGGGGGAATTTCCTGCCGGCCTTCCACCGTGATTTACAGTCGGTTCGGTCGCCGGCGGCGCCCTACTCATGACGGCCTCATCCTGCGAAAAAATCAAAAAGCCGCCGGGACCCGGCGGCCAGACCTCGATATGGCTTTATGGTTACGCGGCGGTCATGCCGGTGTCAACGCGAGAGGCGGGCAGGGCAAAACGGCGCCAGGAATGCTTCGACCTGGCTGGCAAGCCCGATTGTCAAACATACAGCGAACACATTGCCGTCTGTGTCCTGACGGCAACGAGAAGCTGGCAATGGAGCGAATCAGAACAAAGCAAATCTTGCAGAATGGTTACTGGATGAGGTACTGTCCGCCGGGTCAGACGCGAGATGTAGCGTTAGTTGGTCTGCACCAGTTCTGTCGAGTTGTACGCGTAGGGCGCCCTGTTGGGCTGCCGCGTAAGCGTTAAGTTCCACAAAGTCAAATCTGTACAGCGTCAGTCGCGGTTCGTCGTGCGTGCTTTTGCCAGTTGGCACGTGCAGCTGCGGTCCCTGTTCGTTTGTGTTCGTCAGCGTGCCCCGGCGCGCAGCCGACGCTCGCCTGCAGTGGATTGCTCGTGCGGTCGATCCGTTTGCCAGACGGGTTCTCCCGAAGTGGAGAGTCTGCAGTGATTCCAAGGGAGCAACAAGTCATGACCTGGACCGACGAGCGCGTCGAGCTTCTGAAAAAGCTCTGGTCCGATGGATTGAGCGCAAGCCAGATCGCAGGCCGCCTCGGCGGCGTCACTCGCAATGCCGTAATAGGCAAGGTGCACCGGCTCGGCCTGTCGGGCCGCAGCCAGACGACACGGCAACCGTCCACCCGCACGCGGGCACACATTCGCACCGTGCGTCGCATTCAGAAACCCAAGTACGCTCCCGTAGGCAATCAAGCTCTCAGGGCGCTGCTGCATCCGGATGCGGAGCCACTCGGCCCGCAAATCGAGGAAATCGAAATTCCGATCGCGGAGCGCAAGTCGCTTCAGGATCTCACCGAGTCCAGCTGCCGGTGGCCGATTGGCGACCCCCAGCTCGAAGACTTTCATTTCTGCAACCGATCCAAGGTGCCAGGCCTTCCCTATTGCGAGCACCATGCGCGGCGCGCCTTTCAGCCACCACAGCAGCGTCGGCGCACCGGCCATGCGCTTCCGGACAGCAGCACACTCACCAAGCTCATTCGCGAACCGATGAAGGCCGACTGAGCGGGTCGACGCAAGACATCAAGCAGGCCGGCTCACCTGAGCCGGACGGCAGCGGGGGGAAAACCGGGAGCAGCGGGGCTAGCTCCCGGTTTTCTTTTCCATGTCGCGAAAACTCGGGAAACGCCGTGCTGCCGAAGCCGCTAATCTGAGTCTGCGGCATAAAGCGCCTTGGCTCTAAGCTCCGTCCGCGGGGCGATCGCCGATCACGTATCCGGCGCCGCGGACCGTACGGATCGGATCGGTTTCGCTGCCGCGGATCAGCGCCTTGCGCAGGCGGCCGATGTGGACGTCAACAGTGCGTTCGTCGATGAACGCATCGCGCCCCCAGACACCGTCCAGCAACTGTGTGCGAGAGAGCACGCGGCCCGGACTTTCCATCAGGAACTCGAGGAGGCGGAACTCCGTCGGCCCGAGCTTGACCTCGCGCTGGCCACGGATGACCTTGTGGGCGGCACGATCAAGCTGGATATCATTGATGCACAGCGTTTCGGCTATGCGGTCGGGCGCAGCGCGGCGCAACAGAGCCTTCACTCGAGCAATGAGTTCCGGAACTGAGAACGGCTTCACCATGTAGTCGTCGGCGCCGGTCTCCAGGCCGCGGATGCGGTCCGTTTCCTCGCCGCGAGCCGTCAACATCAGGATCGGGATGGCGCGAGTCTGCGTCTTGGCCCTGAGGCGCCGGCACAGCTCGATGCCGGATACCGAGGGGAGCATCCAGTCCAGAACCATCAGGTCTGGACGCTCCTCGGCAATCATGATCTCGGCGTCGTCACCATTGTCCGTCTCAACAACCTTGAAACTTTCCGCTTCGAGATTGTAGCGCAAGAGTTCGCTCAACGCGCTATCGTCCTCGACGATCATGACTTTGGCTGACATGATGCGGCTCCCGTTTTCGGACCATCCCAAGACAGATTTTCGCCACACCCGCCGGAGGTCAACCCTGCGAGATAAGCGTGGAAGGCGTGGTGTCTCCCTTTGGGCGATCCTCGGTAATGTTGCTACCGTTCACCCAGTAGAAGACGGTCTCTGCGATATTGGTGCAATGGTCGCCGATTCGCTCCAGGTTCTTGGCGCCGAACAGAAGATGCGTGCACAGACCGATGTAGCGCGGATCCTCCATCATGTAGGTGAGGAGTTCGCGGAAGATCGAGTTGTACATTGCGTCGATCTGCTCGTCGTTGCGCCAGACCTCGAGCGCAAGGCCGGCATCCCGCTCGGAATGGGCGTCGAGAATCTCCTTCAACTGGCGCAGTGTCAGCTCCACCATGTTACGCAGTCCGGACTTCAGACCGCCCGGGATCTGCTCCTCAGCAATCGTAAGAGCTCGCTTCGCGATGTTCTTTGCAAGATCGCCGATACGCTCGAGTTCAAGCGAGATGCGCAGCGCTGCCATAATATGGCGCAGATCGTCGGCCATCGGCTGGCGACGTGCGATAATCTCGATCACCTGCGCCTCGATGGCGCGCTGGAGCTGATCGATCGTCTTGTCCCCGTCGATGGCGACGCTCGCCGCCACGGGATCGCGATGGTTGAGAGCGTCGAACGCCTTACCGAGGCTTCGCTCGGCCAGCCCACCCATTTCGGCAATCATTCTGTCGAGGGTGGCCAGTTCTGAATCGAACAACTTTACGGTATGTTCCGTCATAGTTCACCTCCGGGGGCCGCCTCCTGCTGCCTTATGCCAAACACAGCTTCCTGCGCCGCGCGCAGATAACAATCCAGCGAAAATGACTAGCCAAAACGGCCGGTTATGTAATCGCGGGTACGCTCGTCCTGAGGGTTTGTAAAGATCTGGTTGGTCTCGCCTTCCTCGACAAGGATGCCCAGGTGGAAGAACGCCGTGCGCTGAGAGACGCGGGCTGCCTGCTGCATGGAGTGCGTGACGATCATGATGGTGAAGTTCTCGCGCAGTTCGTCGATCAGCTCCTCCACCTTGGCGGTGGCGATTGGATCGAGGGCCGAGCAGGGCTCATCCATCAGAATGACATCCGGCTTGGTGGCGATCGCGCGGGCGATGCAGAGGCGCTGCTGCTGGCCACCTGAGAGACCGGTTCCCGGTTCTTGCAGACGGTCCTTCACCTCGTTCCAGAGGCCGGCCTTCTGGAGGCTCGTGTGGACGACTTCCTCGAGCTCTCCCTTTGATTTTGTCAGGCCATGGATCCTGGGACCATAGGCGACATTCTCGAAAATCGACTTGGGGAAGGGGTTGGGCTTCTGGAAAACCATGCCGACGCGGGCACGCAACTCGACGACGTCGAGCGAAGGGTCATAAATGTCCTGCCCGTCGATTTTCGTGGTTCCGGTAACCCTGCAAATCGGAATCGTGTCATTCATGCGGTTCACGCAGCGAAGATAGGTGGACTTGCCGCAGCCGGACGGGCCGATGAGCGCCGTGACGGAATTTGCCGGCACGTCCAGATCGACATCGTAAAGCGCCTGTTTGGCACCGTAGAACACGCACACCTTGCGACTCGAAACCTTAATGCTGCTGATGGCGGCTTGGCCTACTGGGGCCGCCGGGGCTGCGGATTCAGCGACGACTCGTTGATCCATAGTAGGGCTCCTTTTTTCGTCTCGCGGATTACCATTTACGCTCGAAGCGATTACGCAAAATGACCGCGACACTATTCATGATCATGAGGAAAGCCAGCAGCACCAGCGTGCCGCCCGCAGCACGTTCGATGAAGCCGCGAAGGTCCGCTTTTGGCCCCGCCCAGTAATATATGAGGCCAGGCATCGCCGTTGCCGGGTCGAGCGGCGTCTGGGGAGCATCACCAACGTAGGCGATAAGGCCCAGCATCAGTAGAGGCGCAGTCTCACCCGCTGCCTGCACGAGACCAATGATCGTGCCTGTCAGGATCCCCGGTACAGCAAGCGGGAGCGTGTGGTGAAAAAACGTTTGCATCTTGGACGCGCCTACGCCGAGCGCGGCCTCCCGGATCGAAGGCGGTACGGCGCGAATTGCCGCACGTGTAGCGATGATCACAGTTGGCAGCGTCATCAAAGTCAGCACCAGGCCACCCACCAGTGATGCGGAGCGCGGCATGCCGAAAAAGTTGATGAACACTGCGAGACCAAGAAGACCAAAGACGATGGAAGGCACGGCGGCTAGATTGTTGATGTTCACTTCGATCAGGTCGGTGAACCAGTTTCTCGGCGCAAACTCCTCAAGATAGGCCGCCGCTGCGACGCCAATCGGCACCGCCAGCAGAACCACCGTAAGCATCATGTAAAAGGTGCCGACGATGCCCACCCACATGCCAGCCATTTCTGGCAGCGAAGAATCCGTCCGAGTGATGAGACCGAGGCTTAACTGTTTCTCGAGCCGACCATCCTTCGCAAGCTTGTCGATGACCGCGATTTGATCGTCCTTAACCAGGCGAAGTTCGTTTGGAGTGCTCCGAGAAATATTGTCCTTCATCAGCTGGTCGATGTTCGAGTTGACCAACAACCAGACTGGCACGGTCTTCCCTGCTAGAGAGCGATCCGCCAGATACATGTCACGGAGCTGCACATCGACGCCGCGAGAAAGAACTTCATAGAGGCGGAGACGTTCTCTCCTATTGGTCGGAGGTGCGGACAGCCCGACGGCTTTTAGAAGGGCCTTACGGGCGAGATCCGTCCATTCAGCGCGATACAGTTCATCAATGGTCGCTTTCCCTGTCGGATCGATGACCGACTTGTCGAAAGTCACATCGAGCTTCACTGATGTCTGCTGGAATGCGGTCCAGCCGTTATAAGTGATGGCACTGAACAACGCGACAACGCATAATATGCCAAACGAGAGGGCCAGAATGCCGTACATCCTGAAGCGCCATTCCGCTGCATGACGGCGCGAGAGCCGGGTCTTGTCGCCGTGCACGGGAGAGCGGCCGGTGACTGCCGGGGTAGCGGTGGTATCGGTCGGCATTACTCGTACTGCTCCTTGTATTTGCGCACGATGTAAAGGGCGTAGATGTTGAGCAACAGCGTCATGAAGAACAGCGTAAAACCCAGTGCGAACGCAACCTGCGTCTGAGGGCTTGTAAACTCCAGGTCGCCGGTGAGCTGACTGACGATCTTAACTGTCATGGTGGTAACGGGCTCAAACGGTGAGAGTGAAAGGGAGGCAGAGACACCGGCTGCCAGAACGACGATCATTGTCTCGCCGATGGCGCGAGAGGCAGCAAGCAGCACCGCACCTACGACGCCGGGAAGTGCTGCCGGAAGTATTACCCGGCGGATCGTCTCCGACTTGGTGGCTCCAAGTCCTAGAGAACCATCACGAAGCGACTGCGGAACCGCCGATATGATATCGTCAGAAAGGGAGGAGACGAAGGGAATCAGCATGATCCCCATGACGATGCCTGCGGTAAGCACGCTTCGCGAGCTGATGTCGAAGTAGAGCGCCTGCCCAAGCGATTGCAAAAAGGGGCCGAAGGCGATTAAAGCGAACAAACCATATACGATGGTAGGTATGCCAGCGAGGATCTCGAGAACGGGCTTTGCCACCGCACGCACCTTTGGACCTGCATACTCCGAAAGGTAGATCGCAGAGTAGAGGCCTACCGGGACGGCGACCAAAAGCGCGATGAAGGAGATGTATAGGGTACCCCACAGCAGCGGCAGAAAGCCGAACTGCCCCTCGCCACGGTTGGCGTCGGCAGAAGAGAACCGGGGATCCCAAACCGTACCAAAGAAAAAGTTCTGCGGCGATACCTTCTGGAAAAAGTGGATGGTTTCGAAAACAACCGAGAAGACGATCCCGACCGTAGTCAATATGGCGACCGTCGAAGCTGCTATCATCGCGCCCAGCACAACGGTCTCGACGAGATTGCGCGCACGCATGCGTGGGCCAATACGGCTCAGCCCGAACAGGAAGCCGCCGATAGCAAAAATCGCCGCCAAACCCGTGAGTACCCAGGAGCCCCACTGCTGATACGCGACAAAGTCATAGGCGGCGTCGATCATGAATTTCGGCGGCGGCGAACCAAGGACGATGCCTCGGTTCTGAAGCACCGTCATTGCCGTGTCCGGTGTGGAAAATCCCAGTCGCGATTTCTTTACGTTTTCGAATTCCTCGACACTCAGCTTCGGCAGACCTTCGGCGATCGTGCGGACCTGCCCCATGAAGAGGTCAATTTCTGCGCTCGAGCGTTGGGCAACCACATTCTCAGGCAGCTCGCTGCGAACCAACGACGTGATCGCGGTCGGCTGCGCCCAAGACCAAAAGAAAGTCAGTATGAGTGCCGGAAGTGCAGTGGAAATCGCGAGGAAAGATCCGTAGTATCCAAGCCTAGAATGCAACTTGTGCGATCCGGTCGACGCAGCCGAGCGGGCTTTAGCAATGCCTATTGGAATGGCAATAAGTCCCGCTACCACTAGCGCAAGTACAATAATCGTAGTCGACACGGCTTTTCCCCTTTAGAGGCCCTAGCAGCGGCCTGCCCCGAGGGGCGGCGTAGAGAAGCAGGCATAAGTCTCTGCCTACTAGCTGGCAGAACTAGCGGCCGCAAGACTCCCGGGGAGCCCTGCGACCACCAAAGCTCATAATCCGACTCTCGTGATCTTATTTGAGAGCAGCAGAGACCTTCTTCTGAAGCGCATCGAACTCATTCGACGGCATCGGAACCAAGCCGTAGGCAGCGAGCGGGCCATCAGAGCCGATCATCTTCTTCGAAGCGAAGAACTGGACATACTCCTTAAGGCCAGGGATTGCCTTCACGTGCGGCAGCTTCACGTAGAAGTACAGCGGACGCGAAACCGGATATTTGCCGGAAGAGATGGTCTCGACAGACGGGCTGATGCCAGAGATCGTGGCAACCTTCAGCTTGTCTGTGTTGTTCTCGTAGAAGGACAGCCCGAACACGCCGATGCCTTCCTTGTTGGAGTTCAGACGAGCGAGCGTCTCAGTGTAGTCGCCGTCGATGTCAACCGTGCCGCCATCCTTACGAACAGCGATGCAGCCCTTGCCAATGGCCTTCTTGTCCATGCCACCCGCCTTCATGGCAGCGTCACCACCAGCCTTCTTGCAGCCAGCAGCCATGACTTTCTCTTCGAAGACTTCACGGGTACCGTGCTTCTCGCCGGGGATGTAAGCGGCAATCTTCCAGGCAGGGAACTTGGCGTTCACGTCCTTCCAGGTCTTGTTCGGGTTATCGACCATCTTGCCGTTGACCGGAACCTGCTTAGCCAGCGCAAGGTAGATATCCTTCGGCTCGAAAGCGAACGAAGGCCCCTTGATGTCCGAGGCGAAGACGATGCCGTCGTAGCCAAAGGAAACCTCGAGTACATCTTCCTTCTTGACGCCCGCCGCGGCGCACGCACCGTACTCGCTTTCGCGGATCTTGCGCGAAGAGTTAGCGACGTCGATGGTGTTCGGGCCAAGACCCTGGCAGAACTGCTTCAGTCCAGCAGACGAACCACCGGACTCGACGACGGGCTTCTTGAACTTCGCGTAGGACTTGCCGAATTCCTCGGCCACGATGTTCGCGTACGGAAGGACGGTGGACGAACCGGCGATCTGCACCTGGTCGCGTGCCGAAGCCGCGCCGGCAAAAAGGAAGCCGCCGGCGACGGCAGCCGCCGCGGTTACGGTAAACAACTTGGCTTTCACGGTAATCTCCCTCATTGGAGTCGGTTTCGGGAGGCACGAGGTGGCACTCCCAAGTGGCGCCCGTTGCGCCCGGACCGAGTCCTACTCCAGTCAGGCAATACTTTTGTGACGGGTTAATACCATGTAATATATGGCTTTTATTTTTCACGACGTTTTACTTCCAGTTGGGAAGGGCGCTGGTGCAGCAGCACCGTGAAAGTGGAGCCCACTCCGATCTTCGAGGAAATGGTGAGATCGCCGCGGTGACGTGTGACGATGTGCTTGACAATAGCGAGGCCCAGGCCAGTGCCGCCCGCCACCCGGCTGGCGGCCGGGCTCACACGGTAGAAGCGCTCGGTCAGGCGTGGGATATGGTGCTCTGCGATGCCAGGACCGTCGTCGCGCACGCTCACGGCATAACGCGGGCCGTGCACGGCTGTCGGTGGAACCGAGGAAATCTCCGCATCTATCCGCCCGCCCTTATGGCCGTATTTTATGGCGTTCTGCACAAGGTTCTGGAACACCTGCATCAGCTCTTCGCGGTCCGCCGTCACGAGTGCGGTCCCCTCGGACCGCTTCACCGTCATGACGATTTCCTTGCTCGCCGCGACGGGCTCGAGGGACTGTACGGTGAACGACAGTAGCTCGTTCAAATCGACCGCGTCAGTGGGCGGCATGTGGACGTGCATTTCGGCGCGACTCAGAATCAGGAGGTCGTCGATCAGGCGGGACATGCGCGCTGCCTGCGTCTCCATAAGTGTCAGGAAGCGCTCCCGCGCCAATGCGTCGTCCCGCGCTGCGCCCTGCAACGTCTCAATTGACCCCTTCAACGAAGCCAGAGGCGTGCGCAACTCATGGCTGGCATGAGCGATGAAATCGGCGCGCATCTGAGCCAGCTTCTCCTGCTCCGTCTCGTCCCTGAAAGTCAGCAGCAGCAGCGCTTCCGGGACGGCAGCCATGCGGGTGATCACGGCGGACAGCCGGCGCTCGAGCGGGACCCTGTCCAGAACCTGGACGACGACTGGCTCGTCGCTCGTCCCCGCTGCCTGCACGGCCTGCAACAGTTCCGGGCTACGGTTGAGCTGGGCAATGTGCTGGCCGGACCGGGCACGTGGAAACAGGTTCGATAACAAATGGTTGGCATGTACGACAACACCGCCACTGTCGAGCGCGAGCGCCGGTGCCGGTATGGCGTCGATCACCGCGCGCCAGTCCGGCCCCGGAAAATTAACATCGGTGGAATCGTGGAACATCTGACGTACCGGTCGTTGCCCTTCTGTAGTCGCGCAGTGTCCCGTTCACTGTGCCCCACGGTGCCGGCCGGGATGCACGCCGGCGCCTAGGCGTTGTTTCTGCCGTACATCGGGCTATGCTTACGCGTTCCCATACTTGCAAACGACCATATTGATCAACGGTGAAAACTCATGGGCTCACGCGTGCCGAACGGCTTCGACATCGACAATCCCAAGCTCGACAAGTCGATCGAGAAGGCAGCCTTCTCCTCCGGCGGTTATCCGTACGACAAGAAAATCAAGGGCGGGGACTACGAAGATGAGCTCGAAAGGCTGCAGATCGAGTTGCTCAAGATGCAGAGGCACGTCCAAGAGAATGGCGAGCGGATCGTCCTGCTGTTCGAAGGGCGGGACACTGCCGGCAAAGGCGGCACCATCGCACGGTTCACCCAGCACCTGCCGCCCCGGCACGTCAGGGCTGTCGCCCTTGCAAAGCCCACCGAGACGGAACGCGGGCAATGGTACTTCCAGCGCTACGTCCCGCACCTGCCGACGAAGGGCGACATCACGCTGTTCGACCGATCCTGGTACAATCGCGCCGGTGTCGAACGCGTGATGGGTTTCTGTACGCGGGACCAACTCGCCGACTTTCTGAGGGAAGCACCGCAGTTCGAGGGCATGTTGGTCCGCGATGGCATCAAGCTCATCAAGTTCTACCTCATGATCGGACGCGAAATGCAGTTGAAGCGCTTCCACGAGCGCCGTCACCACCCACTCAAGCACTGGAAGCTGACGGACATGGATCTGGCCGCGATCCAGAAGTGGGATGACTACACGGCGGCGCAATGGGACATCTTCCACTTCACTCACACGCCAACCTGTCCGTGGACCGTGATACGGGCCAACGACCAGCGTCGAGCAAGGCTCGAAGCGATCCGCCACGTGCTCATCGCCATCGACTATGAGGGCAAGGATGAAGATGTCGTCGGCCGTGCCGATGCCAACGTCATTGGCACGGGAACGGAATATTTCGATCAGAAGTAGGCAACCTGGCGGCGTAGACGGACGGCACGGCCGTAAACCGTCGGTTATCCATATTCAGAAATCCAGCGCCCCGCGGTTCACGGCGTAAACGTCCTGTTGCTCATTTTGCACCTATTCTTCGGCACAACTCGTCGTACCGCCGGAGACGCCAGCATGGCTGCAGCAAACTCGAACCTCGTCGCCCGTTTCCAGAATGACGAGCGCGGTGCCATCGCCATCATCTTTGCGCTTGTCCTGCTTCCACTCCTCGGCATCGTCAGCCTTGCAATCGACTATGGGCGGGCACTTTCCGTCAACAGCCAGCTCACCACTGCAGCAGACGCCGCCACTGCGGCCGTGTTGCACAAACTTCCTGCCGATGCGGACGATCTCAAGCCGTTCGTGCGCCGGCAGCTCGACGCGAACCTACCCGAGCACCTCAAGAACCTGCCTTTCGAGCTCACCATTTTCGAGAAGCAGCGCCGCATCCAACTGACCATGCAGACGGAAGTTCCTACGGCGATCGTCGCAATTCTCGGCGTCCAGAAGTTGGATGTCGCCATAGTCAGCACTCAAGTCATACCGAAGACGCCGCAATTGCCGACAGGTCTAGCGGGTGTTGCCCACACATCCCCCGCCGGCCTGCAGGAGGCCGAGGCCATGCTCGGCCGTGCCGCCCGCAGCTTGAACAACGGCGACATTGGTTCGTCAACGGCCAACACGCCGAAGCCAGAAGACATCCAGAAGCTTAAGGACGAGCTCAACCGTCAGATCAAGGAAGCGCTCGAGAAGGCTGGACACGGCAACGTCGACTTCAGCGCGATATCAAAGGCGCTCGGCCGATAGGAGCCGCCAGACGGCTGCCGCAATGACGTGTCATGAACGACACTCAACGGTCGTCAGAGCTTTCCATGCCTTCGTTTATCCTACTTGCCCGCATCGGGATCGTCACCGGTTCGGTGATGACCTTCGCCGGCGTGATGACGCCGGTTTTGGCCATCGCCGACCTCGTCAACAACTTCAGACACTTGACGGTGCTCGGATGCGCGATCCTGCTCGCGATCGCTTTCTCACACCCACGGCAGCGCGGCACTGCGTTCAAACTGCTTGCCGCCAATGCAGTTCTTCTCGCGCCAGCGTTCTTTCTGAGCGCCAGTCCGGCTGATGGCGGCGAGGGTCGGCGACTAAAGATCGTCTCCTTCAACATGCTGTACGGCAACAGCAATGTGCGGGCAGCAACACGATGGCTCGCCAGCCAGGATGCCGACGTGATTGTCCTGCAGGAAGTAACGCCACGGTCAAAGCGAGTCGTTAAATCGCAAATCGGCGCAGAGTACCCTTATGTCTATGACTGTTATTGCAACGACATTCTCATCCTCTCGAGGCTGCCCTGGCGGACGGGCGGCGGACAACCCAGAACTTCGCACATGCCGTCGCTCAGCTGGATAAAGCTTACAGACGAGAATGGCCGAATGCTAAAGCTGGTCGGTGTCCACACCGCAACTCCCTACGAGGCGCAGCAGCAGGCACGGCACTACGACTGGCTGCGCTCCTGGCTCTCCCCAAGCAGGGAGCGGACCATTATCGCCGGCGACTTCAACGCTACGCCCTGGTCTTGGCGACTGCAAAGCCTTTTATGGTCAACAGGCTTTGTTCGCCACGGTACGTGGGCGCTAAGCTGGAACGGTGCGCGCGCGATAGCGCCGCCCACCTTCCTCATCGACAATGTTCTGACTACGCCTGACATTCGCAGCATATCATTCGCTTCCGGGCCACGGCTCGGATCCGACCACCTGCCGATCATTGCGCGAATGAATCTGCCGTGATGGGAAAATTCCTTTCACATGCGACGGCCTGCCCAACTCGCAAATCACATGCCGAAACCAACGACACATTGCCCACTGGTTGTTCGCAGCCCAGCACAGGGCCTTTGACAAGATGGCCGCCGACGAAGCCTTTAGGTGGGATGCGAAGTGGCGCAGCTTCCCAGTCGGGACTGTACCTGGTGGCGAAATTGCGACGACAACATCACGAAGACTAAGTAGCAGCCGCGAGCCCCCAGGGGGCATATACGGACGCAGTTGGCATCCGGATAGGCAGTGGGCGAAAACTATTTTCGCCCGAGCAAATTGCGGGTCCGCTCGATGACATCCTTCGGGGTTGCAGCGGTATCGGCGACGAGTTTCTGCATAGTTTCTCCGGACAGCGGATTGAACTCAAGCTTCGTCTTCTCCACCTCGGCCAAGAAGGCCTTGTCCTTCAGCATGGCATCGAACGCTTGGCGCAGCAGCTTGATGCGGTCAGCCGGCACGCCAGGCGGGGCGATGATCGAGCGGCCAAGTTCCTCGCTGCTGGTATAGAAGGCCAGCACGGCGCGGTCCGCTGGCGTCTTGGCGAGTTCGACCGATGTCGGCACATTCGGCAGGTCTGGATGGCGCTCAAACACAAACTGGACGAGCGGATAGGCTTTCTTCTCCGCAATCCAGTGTGTCCTGGAGCGCTTGATGTTGTTCCACGAAGGCAGGCCACCGTCGACCTCGCCTTTCTCCATTGCAAGCATTCCCTCAGTCGATGAGCGATAGCCCGAGACAACCTTGAACCTGGTGCCGAGTACACCGTTCAATACTTTCGGATAACCTTCCGAAGGCGAGCCCGGTCCCGTGCCCGCCATCGGCGTCTCGTTAGTGAGGGCGTCCTCGATCCTCCGCGTCTTCGAGTTTCCATATGTAGTCAGCACCTGCAGAATAAAACTTACACGCCCGATCCAATTGAACTCTGCAGACTTGTAATTGACGCCCTTGGTGCCGAGGGCCTCCTCTATCGCGATGGATGAAGAGACGATGCCAAGCATCGTGCCATCCTTCGGTGCCGCATTGAAAAGGTAGTTGGCGGCTCGAAAGCTTCCGGCGCCCGCCATATTGACACCGACGCCATTGGGATTGCCCGGCAACTGCTTGCCGATGTGTCGCGAGACGAGACGGCCGACAAAATCGTAGTTGCCACCTGGATTGAAGCCGATCGTTATTGTGATCGTCTTGCCCTTGTAGAATTCCGTTCTGTCCTGGGCCCTGGCGGCTTCAGTCGATCCGGCAAATACAAGGTACATGGCAATTGACGCACCTGTTACGGCCCACTTCCCCGACATATCTCTCCACCCCTTGTATCTAGCTTTTTTTGGATGGGCGAATATGACAAAATTAAGTGATTGTGCCTAGTGAATACGACTCTGTAAGATTGCATATTTGGCAGGTGTTTCGAGTTGCTGGATTCAGGACATCATCGCAATGCAACTTGCGGCCATTCGGCCTTGATATGCGGCAGGATGAATTCGTGCAAGGTCAGCCACTTGTTCCAGCGGTGCGTCTGGCATGCGAGGACACCGAGGAAACTTATGATTGGTGGAAAGCAGGGTCTGATTGTTTGCCGTTCCCAATAACGGACCAGCCGATCCAGCCCTCGCCCGCGCAGTCGCAGCTCGCGTTGCGAGTCAGCAGTAGCACTATGATGAATGATACCATCTAGCCAGCGTCCAACGGTCACCTGGCGCCCCATCAGTAGGACGAGGTTCATTTCGCTCGCTAGATACCTTGCCACGTCCCGGGCCTCTAGCGGGAACCGAGACATGCATTGCTTCAGGTCGGAAAAATGGAGCTTGATGAATCCAGAACGATGCAGGGAGTTTGAGTATACTAGGCGCAGACGCCCGTCCTTCACTTCGTGCGCGCTGCGAACCAGATTTGCGCATTGTTCACGATCCAAGAATACGATCTCGTAGTAGGTATTACGATCCTTCACGACGATGGAGTTGAGGCCGCCAGAGGCCAACAGTATGGAGGCCGTCTCATCGTTGAGGTTCGCGTTCTCCACTATCAGCCGTTCGGGCTTCATTCCACCGCTTCCTTCGGGATGTATGAGCCACGGCCGAATTTCGGCGAGCACCGAGACGAGGACATAGCCTGCGACAGGTACGGATACGAGAACGATCCCTGTCGACCTGAAGGTCTCGGAACGCCTCAACCAGCTCCAAAGGAGAAAAATTGAGCCAATGGCGAGTAATCCGTAGAAGATGAACGTCGGCCAGTGGGCCAACAAAATGATGGCAAGCAGTATGTTCATGGCGACCTCCGGCGAAGCCGGAAGTATCCGTCTGCGGGCCTAAAGAATTAGTAACGCCGCCCACCCGGATTTCTTGTTCCGTTAATTTTGTTGTCTCTTCCTTCCTGTGAGCCACTCGAACCCAATCGCCGCGCCGCCGATGACGATCAGCACCCGCATCAGGTGGTGACAGGCGACGAAAGCTACCTCGATATGCAGGGCGAGGGCGATCAGGCTCATTTCGATGACGCCGCCCGGCGAGAACGCCAGCAGTAGCGGGATCATTTCGTAGCGGGAAACGAGACTGGTGATATAGGCTACTGTTATGGTCGTGACGAGCAGCAGTCCTGCCGCGCCCATGCCGGTTGCCAGCGTGCGGACAAACTCCGCCGGGCTAACGCCTCTAAAGCTCGTTCCGATATAGCCTCCGAGGATGACCTGCGCGACAATGACGATCTCCGTTGCGGGCTTGAAGTCAGTTAGTCCAAGTACGTGCAGCAGGCCGCTGACGAAGAGCGGGCCGGTAAACGGAGGCGCTGGAAAATTCAGTTTCGGCCCAATGTGATATCCGACGACGGCGCAGAATATCAGCAGTACGTAAGAGGAGAACGGTGTCTCAAGTACAGACTGGCCGACAGGTGGGCGCTGGCCCAACGAGATGCCGAGCATCATCTGGACGATGAACGGCAACGCGAATACCAAGATCAGGATCCGCGAGGCCTGGACCAGTGCGATGCGGTGCACGTCGGCCTTATACTGCTCGCCGAGCATGACCATCTCGACGACGCCGCCCGGCATGCCCGAAAAGTACGCCGTCGGCGCATTGAAACCGGCCACGTACCTGAAGTAGGCGACGCAGACGATGCCGCTCAGGATCGTCGATACAGAAAGTCCGATGATCGTCGGGAACCAGGTCCAGAGGCTTGCCAGGAGCTGCGGCGTGAAGGCAGCACCGAGCATCACGGAAATGATGCTCACCGTCGGGCGGCGGATTATGACGGGCGATTCGATTCGGACGCCCGCGACCGCCGCTAAGGTGCAGAACACCATGGAGCCGAGCATCCATGGCAGCGGCAACTGCAGTAACCAGAAGATCCATCCGCCGATGCCGCCGATGGCGAGTGCCAAGGCGAAGCCAGGGTAGGAAAAGCGTTCAGGGTGAAAGCAATCTGCTACCTCGGTCAGGTATCGGCGCAGTTGGTCCATGCGGGGATCTCTCGTGAAACGTCGGGGACGGCAGTCGGGGGCGCGTGCGGATTGCCGATTTTTGCCGCGTCGCGGCGGCTTGTCGAGTGGGGATAGGGGCTCAGCCCGACACGCACACCGGTGTGGTTCCAGCCGAATGGTGCGACAGGTCACCGATTGTCGCATTCGAACCGTTGAGCGGATTGTCCCCATCCCAGGCGTATCGGATCTCGTCGAAGCGGGCCTGAAGGGCGTCATAAAGGAGCAGGCGACCCGTGAGGCTCTTGCCAATGCCCAGAATCTCCTTCAGCACCTCCGTCGCCTGCAGCGTGCCGATCACGCCGACGATAGAGCCGAGTACACCGACTTCCGAGCAGTTAAACACCGCCTCGCCTTCAGGTGCCTCAGGGAAGAGGCAGCGGTAGGTCGGGTTCGGTCGGCCCGGTTCTGCTTCGAGGTGCGGCTTGAACGTGGTCACGTAGCCATCAAAAGGCCCCACTGCGGCAAACACCAACGGGCGCCGGGCGAGGTAGCAGGCGTCGCTTACCAGATAGCGAGTAGCGAAGTTGTCCGAGCCGTCAGCGACGATGTCGTATCTCGCGATGATCTCGATGGCATTCCGCCAGTCGAGCCGCTCTGCGTGGGTTTCCACCGCAACATGCGGATTAAGCTCACCTATCCGGCGCTTCGCTTCCGCCACCTTCGGCCGACCGACACTTGCGGTGGCATAGAGCACCTGTCGCTGCAGGTTATCGAGCGAGACCGTGTCGTCATCTATGACGCCGATTGTGCCGACGCCTGCTGCTGCAAGGTACATCAACATCGGCGCGCCAAGCCCGCCTGCTCCGACAACGAGCACACGTGCCGCCTTCAGGCGCTGCTGACCTTCGCCGCCCACCTCGCGCAGAACCAGGTGGCGCTTGTAGCGGTCGATTTCCTCTGGGGTAAGCCTGATCATGGCCGGATCATAAAGGCTATGGTCCGCCGCTACAAACCCATTCCATTCCTCACGCCGGCTGATCGAACAACAGGCTCGAGAAGTAGCGCTCGGCGAAGGACGGCGCGAAGGTTACGATCGTCTTGCCTGCCATATCCTCCCGGCCAGCAACGGTGATCGTCGCAGCGAGGTTGGCGCCCGTCGAAATGCCGCCCGGGATTCCCTCCTTCTTGGCGAGCAGGCGCGCGACATCGAACGCCATGTCATCCGATACCCTGACCACCTCGTCGATGAGCCCCCTTTCGAGCACCGCCGGCACGAAGCCCGCACCTATGCCCTGGATCTTATGCGGTCCCTTTTCGCCGCCTGACAGCACCGGACTAGCGGCGGGCTCGACGGCAAACACCTTCAGGTTCGGGTTGCGCTGCTTGAGGACGCGGCCGCAGCCCGTGAGCGTGCCACCGGTGCCAACCCCGACCACCAGCGCATCGACCTTGCCGCCAGTGTCATTCCAGATCTCCTCCGCCGTGGTCAGCTCATGAATCCGGGGATTGGCCGGATTCTCGAACTGGCTCGGCTGTACGGCGTCTTCGGTTGTGGCCAGCAGTTCGTTGGCGCGTGCGATGGCGCCGCCCATGCCCTGAGCTGCGGCTGTCAGGTCGAGTTCGGCACCGAGGTGCGCCAGGATCTTGCGCCGCTCGATGGACATCGACTCCGGCATCACGAGGATCAGCCGGTACCCCCTCTGCGCCGCGACGAACGCAAGCGCGATGCCGGTATTGCCCGAGGTCGGCTCGATCAGCACCGACCTGCCCGGCACGATGCGCCCTTCCGCCTCCAGTCTGTCGATCATCGAGACGCCTATGCGATCCTTGACCGATGCGAGCGGGTTGAAGAATTCGAGCTTCATGAGGATCTCGGCCTTCGCCTCTGCCTCGGCCATGATACGGCTCAGGCGGACGAGCGGAGTCTGGCCAATCGTCTGGGCAATATTGTCGTAGACCCTGCCGCGGCCCCAGGCCTCAATATCCGCGATCGTCTTGAACTGGCTGGCGTCGGTCATGGCGCGCTCCGGCGATGGCTTCGTGTCAACGCCCTGGAATATGCAGAAAGAATCGCTGGCGCGGAAGTAGAAGCGCCCCCGGCGCGAGCGGCTCTAGCGGCAATCATACTCTCTGCTTGCCGCAATGGCTGGCAACCGCGTCTGCCAGCAGCCTATTTGCGGGACTTTCGTTTCGGAGCTGCGCGCTTTTCAGGGGCAGACTTTTTTATTCTGCTGTTGGTTTCCAAGCCCGTCGAGCCGAAGCCGCCAGCGCCGCGCACCGTCTCCCCAAGCCGCGTCACGGCCTTGAGCACGGCCTTCGTCACCGGCGCCACGACGAGTTGTGCGATGCGCTCGCCGCGCCGGATAGGGAATGGATCGGTGCCGAGGTTGACCAGCAGGACCTGCACCTCGCCGCGATAGTCGGCATCTATCGTGCCCGGACTATTGAGGACTGTCACGCCATGGCGGAGCGCCAGGCCGGAGCGCGGCCGCACCTGCGCCTCGTATCCCGGCGGCAGCGCCATCACCAGGCCGGTCGGGACCAGTGCGCGCGCGCCGGGCGCGAGGGTAAGGGGTTTTTTCGCGGGCACCGCCGCCATCAGGTCCATGCCGGCTGCATCTTCCGACTGGTAGGCGGGCAGGGCGAGGCCGCGGGCGTGCGCAAGCTTCCTTACTCCTACCCTTACCACAGCAGCCCCCGCATCTTCTCCGCTCACACGTCCGCTCCCGCAAGGCGCAGCCTGTCGGCCACCAGTTCGACCAGCCGGGACGCGACCTCGTCCTTGCCCATCTCCGGCCAAGCGTCGGTGTCGTCCTCGGTGACAAGATGCACGCGGTTGCGGTCACCGCCCATGACGCCTGTTTCCGGCGAAACGTCATTGGCGACGATCCAGTCGCAGCCCTTGCGTTTCCGCTTTTCCTCGGCATGCCTTACGACGTGCTCGGTCTCGGCGGCAAACCCGATGACGAGGGCAGGCCGGCCGGACTTCATGCTGGCAACGGTGCGCAATATGTCCGGGTTCTCGGCGAGCTTCAGTGCGGCGGGCTTTTTGCCTGCCGCCTTCTTGATCTTCTCGACGGCTGCGTTGGCGACGCGCCAGTCGGCAACAGCGGCCGTCATGATCGCAACGTCGGCCGGCAGCGCATTCCTGACGGCCTCGAGCATTTCCGATGCCGTCTCGACGCGGACGACCGTGCAGCCTTGCGGTGCAGCGATATTCACGGGACCGGAGACGAGCGTGACGCGGGCGCCCGCACGTGCAGCGGCTTCGGCAATCGCGTAGCCCTGCTTGCCGGACGAGCGGTTGGCGATAAAACGGACCGGGTCGATGGGCTCGTGGGTCGGGCCGGCGGTGACGAGGACGTGGCGGCCTGAAAGCGGGCCCTTCGACAACACGGCGGCGGCTGCCGGCAGAGCTGACCCGGAGAGCATGGCCATGACGCGGTCGGCGATCTCGAGGGGCTCGGCCATGCGGCCGGGGCCGGCCTCGCCCTTCTCGGCCATCTCGCCGGTGTTGGGGCCGATGAACTGGATGCCGTCGGCCTGCAACTGGGCGAGGTTGCGGCGGGTGGCCGGATGCAGCCACATGCGCGGGTTCATGGCGGGGGCGGCGAGCACGGGCTTGTCGGTTGCCAGCAGCACGGCGGTGGCGAGGTCGCCGGCATGGCCGCCCGCCATCCTGGCCATGAGATCGGCGGTGGCGGGGGCGACGACAATCAGGTCCGACTCGCGGGAGAGGCGGATGTGGCCGACGTCGAGCTCGTCCGTCACGTCGAAGAGGTCGGTGTAGGCCTTCTGCCCCGAGATGGCGGACACAGCGAGCGGCGTTACGAACCGGGTCGCCGCCTCGGTCATGACGCAGCGCACCTCGACGCCCCGCTCGCGCAGGCGGCGGACGAGGTCGAGGCACTTGTAGGCGGCGATGCCGCCACCGATGACAAGCAAGACGCGGGCGCTCATGGGCGGGAGCTTAGCACGAGGGCCCGGTGAAGTGCGTTAACGCTGGCGGCGGGGCAGAGGGCGGGCAGGGGGATGGTTAACGGCGGGCGGCAGCATGCGGACGCGGCAATGCTCCCCGCGCACCACCGGTGCCGAAGGCATTCGTGAATTCCTGCCCCGAAAGGGCGCGCGGAGCGTCCGAAGTCGCATCCTTTGATTTTAGCGGGCGACCCTGGGCGCCCCGCGCACGGCTGTTTTTTGGCTGCCCATGCCATGTGGCCCGGGGTGCTGACCCGTCTTAACCCCCTGGAGATCATCCGCCATCGCCGGTTTTGCCGGACGCGGCAGGTGCTCCATGGCCCGAGGCGTCGGACCAGGCACACACGGTTTTGCCCGCTTCGGACGCGGCATATGCCGGGCGCGTCAAACCCGGCCCGCCGGAAGCGCAACCGCCCACCCGACTCTCGTGCCAACGCTAGCTCTCAGCCCAGTTGGCGGGTGGTGACGTGTACTGTACGCGGCAGTTTGGCGACGGGGATAACTTTTTTGGGGGGGCACACGATTGCCAAGGGTTCTTGACCTTGCTTACCGCAACCCTGACCATGGCAGCAATTGAGTAGATCGTATTCACATTTTTCTGGGCGGGGCTCGCAATGACCTATTTGACTATTCGCAGCAAAGACGACGCCACACAGCTGCTGGACGAGATACGGAATTCAGCACAAAGGACGCAGAATTGGCTTGCTGCGCAGTCGGCGGAACCGCTGGAACTTTTCCGAATGCTCAAATTTGAGCGCGTTGGGTGCCACCCGCTCGAAGACCGTCAATTGAATGTCGTTGAGCAGATCAACCAAACATGGACGTACCTTGTTGCGCTGCTCGCTGCAAAACAGCTTCTCGATTTACACCCAGGTGTAGGAGAGCTTCGGCTTGCTCCCGGAGCTCATGCTTCTCTCGAACTCGACATTATGAGTGCGGACCCGGGACTCATTGGAGCAGAAGCGTTTGCGGCAGTTGATCCGACGAACAATGACAAACTCCAATGCGACCTTTCCAAGCTCATGAAGAGGACCGAGCAGCACCGTTATGTGTTTTTCATGTCTCCGAGTTTTCGAGGGAACCAACGCCTGGAGCAATTTGAAAAAGACGGGGTGCAGGTCTGGTCAGTCGACTTGTAGATAACGGTTGCCTGCTGACAACCTAGAAGCGGTCATGGGACTGTCCGGACTGCAATTCGCAGAAGAAACACTGTGTGGTTGGGGTAGATGAAACTTCTGCGCCGTACCCCAGCACTTCCCGGGTGCCTTGGGATGTTGGGTTACGCGCGGATCGGCGGACCGCGGATTATCTCGCAACATGTGGCCGCGCTAAGCCGACCTACGGCTCGCCATTCATTAGCGTAAGCAATCGCGATACGAGGTCATCGAAATCCGTATAGGGCTTGTCTCCGGCCTCTGCATTGTAGCGCACTTTCAAATTGCACGCGCGCGCCATAGCCTGATTTATCGTGCCTTGCATATCGGCATAAATGCCTTCGCGGGCCTTGCGATAGTTTGGGAGATGGTTTTGGAGCAAGCGAAGAAGATCGTCGACGGTGTAGTATTCGTACACGTCTCGATAATGCAGAAGGAACCATAGCTCGAAGCAGGGAACGGAAGGGATGGCCTGAAAGCGAACGGGTGTCTTGTCGACATTGCGCAGCTGGTTGTCGAGTTGGGCTGCACGTTGGAGTGCTTCG
>JBJOGJ010000046.1:0-20973 GCA_046048295.1 Pseudomonadota bacterium
ATAGAGCGCTACAGTCACGTCATGCACATCGTCTCGAACGTGGTCGGGGACCAGCGTCACGACCGCGATGCCATCGATGCCCTGATGGCGGGATTTCCCGCCGGGACCGTGTCGGGAGCGCCGAAAGTCCGCGCGATGGAGATCATCGACGAACTCGAACGACACAAGCGCGGTCCGTATGCCGGGTGTGTCGGCTACTTCTCCGCCGACGGCCAGATGGATACCTGCATCGTTCTGCGGACCGGCCTCATCAAAGACGGCGTTCTGCACGTCCAGGCGGGGGCAGGACTGGTCTTCGATTCGATCCCGGAGAACGAGCAGCAGGAGTGCATCAACAAGGCCAAGGCGCTCTTTCATGCCGCGGAAGAGGCCCGACGTTTCGCAACCGGCGAACGTAGGCGGACACGACGGCGGGATAACGGTAGCGCTTTCGACTAGTGCTCTTGTTCCGGCGCCCGGTGTCCAGACACCAACCCGGAGCCCTAGCATGGACTTTCGATTGTGTTCTGGATTCATGAACGCTTGAAGAACTCCGCCCGGAGCTGAGGCGTGGATCCGCAACACCTGCCTATTGACGCCGGCAACCGCTCGCAGAGAGCCGTTCAAGGAGAAGTACAGATGCCACAGAATTCCGTCCCCTGCCTGTTCATGCGCGGCGGCACCTCTCGCGGCCCGTTTCTCAACCGGGCACACCTGCCCGATGACCTCGACGCTCTGGCAGAGATGCTGATTTCTGCAGTCGGGGCGGGTCATCCGATCAACATCGACGGCATCGGCGGCGGCACCGAAGTGACCACCAAGGTTGTCATGGTTTCGCCTTCCAAGGACGAATGGGCGGATATCGATTATTTCTTCGCCCAAGTCGCTGTGGGCGAACGGCAGGTCGACTACTCGCCAACCTGCGGCAACATGCTTTCCGGCGTTGCACCGGCAGCCATCGAGCTTGGGCTCTTTCCAGCACAGGAAGGGGAAACGCGGGTCAAGATCCTGTCGGTCAATACGGGCGCGCGTATCGAAGCCATTGTGCAGACGCCTGGCGGTGTCGTTGAATATGAGGGTAATGCGCGCATCGACGGCGTGCCGGGCACCGCTGCGCCCATCGTACTCAACTTCATGGATGTCATCGGGTCCAGTTGCGGGGCGTTGTTCCCAACCGGCAAGACGATCGAGAATATCGACGGGATCGATGTGACCTGTATCGACGTCGCAATGCCGATGGCGCTGGCGCGGGCGGATGCGTTCGGCCTCACCGGCTACGAGACCAGAGAGGAGCTGGACGCAAATCGCGCGTTCTACGCCCGAATGGAGCCGATCCGGCGCGAAGCCGGCCGGCGCATGGGGCTCGGGGACGTCTCCGACAAGGTGGTGCCGAAGTTCGGCATTCTCAGCGCACCACGCTCGGGAGGCGCCATCAATGCCCGCTATTTCATGCCCAAGACCTGTCATCCTTCACTCGCTGTTACCGGGTCGATCTGCATCGGATCGTGTATTCTATCGCCGGGTACGGTGGCCGAGGGTATCTCGGTGATTCCCGACGGTAGCCCGGTGACCCTCGAGATCGAGCACCCGATGGGGCAGATCGAGGTGGCGATGGATTACTCGGCGACCAATGGTTTCGAGCTCAAATCGGCCGGGATCCTGCGGACAGCACGCAAGCTGATGGAAGGACAACTGTTCGTGCCCTCGTCGGTGATGGCCAAGGAGAAGATTTCGGAGCCTGCTGAATAACCGAAGTGGCGGCGGAGCTTTCGTATCGATGCTCCCCGCGGCAACGCCGGTTTAACCAGTGCCGATGTACCAATGAAGACAGCGCCGCCATTGGTGGCGGAACTTCGTGTTGTACCCGCTTTATTCGGCAGAAGGCGCCAAGTCAGTGTACGCGATTCATGGAACCGGCTGCCCGGAGCCTCCGCTGCGAGGTGCCGGCCGGGAGACTCCCGATAGCGCCTTCACGGGATCGGAAGGCCAGGTGCAGGCGTGATCGAGGGAAATGCAGACTTCGAGCGCATCGCACGATTCAAAGCAGACATCGTTGTCGTGGGCGCTGGGCCTGTCGGCATCATCACCGCACTCGCGCTGGCCGGCAAGGGCCTGGCCGTCATCCTACTGGAGAGCGGCGGGCAACGTCCTGATGCTGCGGCGCAAGGCCTTTCCGGGGCCATCAATCTCCGCCCCGACAATCACCACGCGCCAGAGATCACAGTGTCGCGGCAGTTGGGGGGAACCTCCAACCTTTGGGGCGGGCGGTGCCTTCCCTACGATCCGATCGATTATGCGCCGAGACCGTGGCTCGGCCTGCCCGGCTGGGCAATCGGCGCGCACGACCTGGATCCGTATATGGATGCGGCATGCTCCATGCTCGGTGCGGGGAGCCGGGCCCAGTACCGGGACGCGCTGACAGAGGTTTCGGCCGACGGGGATTTCTCGTTCGACAGCCTCGAGAGGTGGAGCAACGTGCCGCGGGCACATGTGTTGCACGGACGAGCCCTGGAGGAGACGGAGAACCTGCTTGTGGTGCTGGGCGCCACGGCGATCGGTTTCCTGTACGATGCCGCCGGGCGCATCGAGGCTGTCGATACGCACATCGAAGGGAAAGGGCGTGGGCTGATCGATGCTCCCGAGGTGGTGCTGGCCGCGGGCGGGAACGAAAGCACGCGGCTGCTGCTCGCCGAGCAACGCCGGGTGCCTGGCCTGTTCGGCGACAAGCTCGGCCGAAACTACATGGGGCATCTGGCCGGCACATTGGCCGACGTGGAGATCCACAACCAGGCGCTGCATGACGGGCTCGACTTCCACGTCGACCGGCATGGTTCCTACGTCCGCCGTCGGATCGTGCCGTGCACGCGCCTGCAGGCGGACGAGCGTCTCGCCAATATCGCGTTCTGGCCGGTCGTCCCGGAGATCTTCGATCCGCGACATCGCTCGGGTCCGCTGTCGGCGGTATTCCTCGCACTTTCGATTGCTCCGCTTGGGCGTCGCCTCGTTGCGGAGGCAATCCGGTTGCGGCATGTCGGCGAGGCCCCGCACCGGCGACTTGCGCACATTGTCAACATGCTGCGCGATCCGATCGCCACGATGGGGTTTGCGCCTTGGTTCCTCTGGAAGAGCAAATTCTCCACGCCGCGCCTTCCAGGCCTCTTCATTCAGAATCCGGCGCGCCGGTATGGCCTCGAATACCACTCCGAGCACCTGCCGTCGCCGGAGAGCCGCCTCACACTGTCCGGTGAATGCGATCGCCTCGGGCAGCCACGCCTCGCAATCGACCTCCGGTTCTCCGGACAAGATGCGAATTCCATCGTTCGAGCTCATGGCGCGCTCGACGAATGGCTGACGCGAAACCAGCTCGCACGGCTGATCTACCGCTACCCAGCAGAAGAGCGCAGTGCGCGGATCCTGGCCGAGGCGAAGCACGGCAACCACCAGATCGGCACCATCCCGATGGGCAACACCCGCTGCGAGGGTATTGTCGACCGGGACTGCCGCACCTTCGATGTGCCAAACCTCAGCGTGGTCTCGACCGCCGTGCTGCCGACGTCCGGCCACGGCAATCCCACCATGGCGGCGGTACAGCTTGGGCTTCGCCTCGCCGACCGCGTGGCGAACGAGCGCAGGCGCCCGGCCGTGCGCACGGCGGGTACCGCAGCCGCCTGAGATCACAGCGTCAGCACGACAGAACCGAAGGTGGCGCGCGCCTCGAGGTCGCGATGGGCGGCTGCGGCATCGCGGAGCGGATAGGTGCGGCCGACGTCCAGCCTTATGACGCCCGAGTGGACGAGGCCGAACAGTTCCTCGTAAGCCCTTTGCCTGTCCGCCTCCTGTGCGATGTGGAAGCTGAACGCCGGACGTGCGATGGCAAGCGATCCCTTCTTGGCCAGGAGCAACAGGTCGACGGGTTCCGGGTGGCCCGAGGAATTGCCGTAGTTCACCAGCATCGAGAACGGGCGCATGCAGTCGAAGGACTTGATGCAGGTGTCCTTGCCGACACCGTCGAAGACGCTGTGAACCCCTTCCGGCACGATCCTGCGGACCTCGGCCACGAAATCCCCCTCCCGGTAGAGGATCGGGTGTGCACACCCATGCGCTCGCACGATCTCCGCTTTTTCGGCGCTGCCGACAGTGCCGATGACCGTGGCGCCAAGATGCCTGCACCACTGGGTCAAGATCAAGCCTACGCCGCTCGCCGCGCCATGGTTGAGGATGAAATCGCCAGGGTTCGGCTTGTAGTAGCGGTTGATGACCATGGAGGCCGTCAACCCCTTCAGCATCACCGCCGCCGCCTGCTGGTCGGTGATCGTATCGGGGAGACTGACGAGGCACCCGACCGGCAAGTTGCGGCGTTCGGCGTATGATCCGGTGTTCTCGTAGAATGGGCCGCCCGAGCCGACATAGCCGACGCGGTCGCCAGGGCGATACGCTGATACGCCATCTCCAACCGCCTCGACGACCCCTGCCGCCTCATTGCCGAGGATGACGGGAAACTGGAGCGGCCTGGCGATATAGAATCCGCCACGGCGGACGTTGATGTCCGAGAAATTGAGGGCCACCGCAGTATGCCGGACCTGGACCTCGCCCGGTCCAGGCGGGGCGATTTCACAGTCTTCCCATACCAGAACCTCCGGGCCACCGTTGCGATGCATCCTCAATGCCTTCATTGGGGTATCCTCCGTCTTGGTTTCCCCGTGATGGTAACGCCATGCCGGCTGGCGGGGAAATCCCTGTACCATGCGCGCAATCGCCCTGGGTACTATTCGGGGGCGTTGAGCGTTCAACTCGTCTACCAACCATCAATTCTCAGAAGCGGTACCACAATGCTCTCATCCAAATGGCTCTGGCACCTCACGCGCGCCACCCATCGCATGGACGTGCGCGCGCTGGCTATTTCGCTGCTCGCGGTCGTAGCGGCGCCGGTCGCGCTCATTCTCGGGCGCTACGTGTCGCCGGAACTTGCCGACATGCTCGGTTCCAACGCTGTCGGCAACCTGCTCACCATCGTCGCGTCGAGCATGCTGACGATCACGACCTTCTCTCTCTCGACGATCGTGGCCGCATTCGCGACGTCCAGCACATCGACATCGCCTCGCGCAACGGCCCTCCTGATGCAGAACGCGACGACACAGAATATGTTGTCGACATTCGTCGGAGCATTCATCTTCAGTCTCACCGGGCTGATCCTGCTGCAGACCGAGATATTCGACGCAGCCGGGCGCCTGGCCCTGTTCGCGGTGACACTCGTGGTCATTGCGCTTGTCGTGATCACGCTGCTGCGCTGGATCGATTTCCTGCTGCGCCTCGGGCGGATCGGATACATCAGCGGGCAGGTTGACTCCGAAGCCACCGCGGCCATCGCGAACCGCATCAAGGAACCCTACCTCGGCGGGATGCCGCTAGCCGATGGCAGGGACCAGATCGCCGCCAGCGCATGGCCAGTCGTGTCCCAGGAGACCGGCTACATCGTGCACATCGACATGGCAGCGCTGCAGGAATGCATCGGGGAGGAGCGGTCGATCTATCTTCTCGCTTTGCCAGGCGCGATGATGCACCCGCGCCGGGTGCTGGCGCGCGTCACCGGGCCACACGACGCGGAACTCGAGAATGCGATCCGCGATGCCGTCTCCGTCGCCAGTCAACGGACGTACGACCAGGATCCCCGCTTCGGCCTCATCACGCTCTCGGAGATCGCATCCAAGGCGCTTTCGCCCGGCATCAACGATCCGGGCACGGCAATCGAAGTGATTTCGAGAATGACGCGCATCCTCGCGATGTGGGCCGGCGAGAAGCGGCCGGAGGAGGTGCGTTTTCCAAATGTCTACGTTCCACTGCTTTCGAACAGAGATCTCATGCGCGATGCGTTCAACCCGTTGTCCCGCGACGGTGCCGGCCTCATCGAGGTGCAGATCCGGTTACAGAAAAGCCTTGCCGCACTTGCCCATCTCGGTGATCGCGAAGTTGGCGAGGAAGCGCGCAAGTTGTCGGCAATTGCGCTGGCGCGTGCCGAAGCGGCGCTGGTTGTCGACGAGGAACGGCGACTGCTGCGGGAGACCGTCGAACGCGCGTTTGCCGGCGAGGAGCCGCCGCTGGCCGAAATCTCATTCAAGCATGCAGTGGCCGAGTGAAGTCTTGCTTGTCGCTGGAGGCTCGTGTTCAGGAAGTGGTTTGTTTGATTTGCTCAACATCGGCAGGCCGATGTTGAGGCAGTTCCATGCCAGCGGCGCCACAGGCGGTCGGCCTTGGCGTTTTGCGTCGTTCGTTCTGATCTCCCCAAGAAGGGGGCGGGACGGCACGGGCCGTCGAACAGTAATTAAGATGGGACCGGAGCCGTCCCGCGCCTGGGGCACTTGTCGCCCGACACCGGTCCATCTCACCAGCGCGGTCACCTGCATTCGTGGCCAGTGCGGCCGCGAGTGCCGGCACGGGCAACCACTCCAGCTGATGGGAGTGCAAATGCTTACCAAGCCCCGCCTCCACCCGAACGCCCAGCTCGCGACAGTGCCCCTGATCGAGGCGGATGCGAGGGAGTATGAGGCATGCGGAGAAAGCGGGGATAACTATTTTGTGCGCGCAGCGATTCACGCCCTCGCTTCGCTCGGACGGTCGCGGCGGCGGGCCATCCTGTAAGGCTGGACGCACTTGGCGGCGGTGGTCGGTGCCTTGTGGGCGAGGCGCCAGCAAGACAAACTCCTGTCATCCCGGACGAGCGGAGCGAGATCCGGGACCCAGGGGCGGCTTGGCGGCGGGCTCGAGTAGCGGCCCTGGGTCCCGGCTCTGCGCAGCTGGCGCCGCTTGGCCGGGATGACAGTTGGGGGGCGAATGCATGCAGCCCAGACGCACGAGCGGTCGGTGCGGGATCAAGAGGAGAAACCCTTGCAAAGTGCGACATGCCCGGTCATTCTCGCAGCATGCTGACACTCTCGCTATTGCGCCACGCCAAGTCGAGCTGGGACGACACCGATCTCGATGACCACGAGCGCCCCCTCGCCAAGCGAGGGACGAAGACAGCGCCGCTGGTGGGAAAGTTCATCGCCAATGAACTGCCGCCTATCAATCGCGTGCTCTGCTCGGATGCAGTGCGGACACGGGCGACGCTGACGCTGGTGCTCGCCGAACTCGGAGAGCCGCTGCCCGATATCAGCTACGAGCCGGACCTCTACCTCGCGACGCCAGCAACGTATCTCCGCCATCTGGCGCGTTGCGCGGATGCCGACAGCCACGTGATGATGGTGGGGCATAATCCGGGTATGCAAATGCTGGCGCTCGAGCTCACGAAAGTCGGCGAGAAAAAGGACCTGGCGGCACTGGCCCAAAAGTTTCCGACAGCGGCACTCGCGGTCATCCAATTCGACGCAAGGGCATGGCGCGAAGCGTGCCGCGCGAGCGGACAGCTCGTCCGCTTCGTGACGCCAAAGGAACTGGGGTAGAAAGTGCCGCGCCGGGCGCGACTCTTAACGTTTCAGTAACCACGAAGCAGCAGGTTGTTGTCGAGTCGCAGCTTCTAACGGTTTCGCAGATGACGAATTCAGCGGTCTTCGACAAGGGGCGGATCGCCTCGAGCCTCAACGACGCCAACAACGACACCGGACGCATCGCATATTGCGGACCCTACGTGGTATCCGCCATCACGGGCTGGTCGATCAGCAAGATCGAGGATGCCTTCAGGCGTCACAGGGCGCAGCCTGACGGCAGCGAGAAGCAGGTCAAGGGTACCGATGCCGAGGAAGTCGGGGCGGTGCTCGCGGAATTCGGCTTCACCATGAGCCTCAGGGAAAGCTTCATGGATCTGGCGAAGAAGGAACGGCCGTCCGTCTGGAGCTGGATGCAGAAGCCGCGCAATGCCTGGTCGCACTACATCCTCGCCATCTCCAAGGGCAAGGAGGGCCACTGGATCCTGATCAAGGGCGTCAAGATGTGCGATACGTATACTGATGGACGCTGGAAGTTCGTCTGCGACGGGCCGCACCGGGGCGCCAAGATCATGGAGATCTTCGAGGTCAGGAAAGAGACCTGATGCGGGATCAGTCCTTGGCGCGCTCGACGTAAGACCCGTCCGCCGTCATCACGACGACGCGGGTGCCGGAGCCGATGTGCGGTGGCACCATGATGCGTTGGCCGTTCGACAGGATTGCCGGCTTGTAGGACGACGAGGCAGTCTGCCCCTTCACGACCGGGTCGGCCTCGACGATCTCGAAGACCACGCGCTGCGGCAGGTCGATCGAGATCGGGATGCCCTCGTGCATGAGGAGCGTGCAGGCCATGTTCTCCTGCAGCCAGGGCGCCATGTCACCGACGACGTCTTTCGGCACCGCGACCTGATCGAAGGTTTCCGGGTGCATGAAGTTGAAGCCCTGGTCGTCTTCGTAGAGATAGTTGTAGCTCACCTCCTCGACGAATGCGCGCTCGACCTGGTCCGTGGTACGGTAGCGCTCGACGACCTTCACACCATCGGCGATGCGGCGCATCTCGAGATGGGTGACGGGCGTGCCCTTGCCGGGGTGGATGTTCTCGGCCGACATGACGACGGCGAGCTTGCCGTCCAGATCGAGGACGTTGCCTTTGCGGATCGAGCTCGCGATGACCTTTACCAAGGAGATTCTCCGTTCGTTCTGCGCCAGACCCGGGTTCGTGCGGTGGGGGCCGGGCAGCGATATGTTGGTGTTGGCGGGTTTCATAGCGCGTTCGGCGGGCAAGGCCAAGCTGGAGATGGAGGCGCTGGGCATGGGTGACGGGCAATGAGCGAGGCAATGCGTGCGTGGTGGCATCCGGAACGGCATCGAGACCGCAAGGGTCTGCTGCGGATTCGGCACGGCATACTCCAGGCTGTGCGGCGCTGGTTCCTGGACCAGGATTTCATCGAGGTGGAGCCCGGCGCACTGCAGGTCTCGCCCGGCAACGAGACGCATCTGCACGCCTTCGCCACGAAACTCGTCGGCAGCGAGGGGAGAGAGCGGGCGATGTATCTCCATACCTCGCCGGAGTTTGCTTGCAAGAAGCTGCTGGCGGCGGGAGAAAAGCGCATCTTCGCGTTCTCCCACGTTTACCGGAACCGGGAAGCGGGGCCGCTGCACGCGCCAGAATTCACGATGCTCGAGTGGTACCGCGCGGATACGCCCTACGAACGAGCGATGATCGACTGCCTGGCGATTGCGCGGCTCGCGGCAACTTATGCAGGTCGCGATGCCTGGGGATGGCGGGGAAAGGAATGCAGCCCGCTTGCGCTCGAGAAGACCACGCGGGTGGACGAAGCGTTCGGCAGGCGGGGCTACGATCTTCTGGCGACGCTTTCGGAGGCTGGAGCCGATGCAGCAGAGCTAAGGCGCCAGGCAGCGAGGCAGGACCCAGCGCTCGCCCGTTTCGAGGACTGGAGCAGCCTGTTCAGCGCGATCCTGGTCGAGATCGAGAAGGGCCTCGGCGACGGCGCACTCGAACTCCTGATCGAGTATCCGGCGGTCGAGTCGGCACTGGCGCGGGCCTGCCCGCACGATCCCCGCGTGGCGGAGCGATTCGAGCTGTTTGCTGCCGGGATCGAGCTCGCGAACGGTTTCGGCGAGTTGACGGACGCCCGACTGCTGCGGGAAAAGCTCGAAGCCCAGATGGAGGCGCGGCAGGCGATCTACGGCGAACGCTATCCGATCGATGACGATTTCATCGAGGCGGTCGGGATGATGCCGCCTGCATCGGGGTGCGCGCTGGGCTTCGACCGGCTCGTGATGCTGGCTGCGGGCGCGCGCAGCGTGAACGACGTCATCTGGACGCCAACGGTGACGTGACCTATGGCTCGGCCATGAAAAAGAATGACGAGACAGGTTGTGGCGGGGGTGCTGCGGTGCAGGGGCTGGACGAGGTTGCTCGTCGCTACGCCGTCGCGATTACGCCGGCAATGACTGCGCTCATGGACAGTACCGACGCCGACGATCCGATTGCCCGTCAGTTCGAACCGGACCTCCGGGAACTCGATGAGGCGCCGGGCGAGCGCGACGATCCGATTGGCGACGACGTGCACGAGGCGGTGACCGGGCTGGTGCACCGCTATGGCGACCGGGTGCTGGTGAAGCTCGTCAAGGTTTGCGCGGTGTACTGCCGGTTCTGTTTTCGGCGCGAGATGGTCGGGCCTGAGAGCGGTGCGCCAATGACGGAAGGCGAACTGGCGGCGGCGGTCGAGTACATCAGGGCGCATCCCGAGATCTGGGAGGTAATCCTGTCGGGCGGCGATCCGTTCGTGCTGTCGGCGCGGCGCATCGGAGAGATCACGCGGCAACTGTCGCAGATCCCGCACGTCAAGGTGCTGCGCTGGCATACGCGAGTGCCTGCGGTGGCTCCGGATCGGGTGACGGGGGAACTGATCGAGGCGCTGGCGAGCGGCGGCAAGACGGTGTGGGTGGCGCTGCATGCCAACCATCCGCGCGAGTTGACGCCGGCGGCGCGTGCTGCATGTGCGCGGATCGTGGATGCCGGCATCCCGATGGTGAGCCAGACGGTGCTGCTGAGAGGCGTCAATGACGATGCAGCAACGCTCGAGACGCTGATGCGGGGGTTCGTGGAGGCGCGGATCAAGCCCTACTACCTGCACCACCTCGACCTGGCGCCGGGCACCGGCCACTTCCGCACGACGATCGAGGAAGGGCAGGCGTTGATGCGAAGCCTGCGCGGACGTGTCTCGGGACTCTGCCAGCCGGTGTATGTGCTGGACATTCCAGACGGGCACGGGAAGGTGCCGATCGGGCCGAACTACATCGAGGGCGGTACGGAGGGTGCGCTCGAGATCAGAGACCCGGGCAGCAGGCTGCACCGCTACCACGAGACCTGATGCATCAGGCCGTATCGGCGCCGTAATAGAGCGTCACGACATGCTGCGCCTCGGCAAAGAAGAGCCAGCGTTCGATCCAGACACCGATGGCGGCCGAGCCGAGCACTGCGACCGCGAGCAAGGTTGCCGCAATTCCCGAAGGCGCCGCGAGTAGCAGGCCAAGACCAAGCGCGGGGGCCGCAAAGAGCAGAAGAACCGACAGCGTTCTGAGCTTCGAGGCATGCTTGCGCGCCACCTTGTATCCCATTTCCCGCATAACGAAGTTCGGCGTCGAATGGGGAGGGTCGAGGGGGCGAACGCCGCCGACGCGGCCAAGACCGATGGCAGAGCTGGCGGTAAGCGTCCTGCGCGCGCCGTCGATGGCCGACCAGTAGGAGACCTTCAGGAGCCAGGCGACGAGCAGGGCGGCAATGGCGAGCCAGACCGGAAGTACGGCGGCGCCATAGAATACGATGAGCAAGGCGTTGAACAGGATGCCCCCGGTAGCCAGCGCGAGCAGGACGTAGACCGGCGTGACCAGGGGCTGGTTCCAGGCCCGGATGGTCGTGAGGGATGCGTAGATCATGCCGGTCGAGACGACGGTGGCAAGCGCCAGCAACGCGAGCGCCCAGGCGGACCACGTGACGATAGTCGAGAAGAAGACCCAGGCAATGCCGAGTACGGCGGCGGGAACATAGGTTGCGAGCGCCAGCACGCCTTCACGCGAGAGCCAACTCGTCCGCCACTGGCTCAAGGCTCGCCAGGCACGCTCGGGCCGGCCGAGGTGGAAGGTCGACGAGAGAAGCCCAACTGTCACGAGGGACAGCGCGATGCCGAGCCCGACGAAGCCGAAGCCCCGGTCCGGCGGGACCAGGCCGAGTGCGGCTGCCAAAGCCATCCAGATCAAGAGACCGTAGCCAGCCCCCGAGGCGGTCGTGAACAGGATCACGGAGTATGCCGGATGCATTGTGTCCCTCCCTTCCCTAGCGCGACAGCATGCGGTCGGCCCACGCGAAGAACCGGTCCGTCGTGCTGGCCGGTTCCGAGCGGGGCTCCGATACCGGGGCTGCCGGTGCGGGGACGTCCTTTCTCGGCCGCGGGGGCAGATAACGGTTGACCGGCGCATAGCCGCTCTCGGGCAGCAGGGCATAGCCGCCGCGCGCCTCGACGAGCGTCGACACATCGCTGTCGGGATCGCCGAGATCCCCGAAGTGGCGGGCACCAGTCGGGCACGCACGCACGCAGGCGGGAATGCGGTCCTCCTCGCGCAGCGTATCATTGTAGATACGATCGACGCAGAGCGTGCACTTCTTCATGACGCCGTGCTCGTAATCGTACTCGCGGGCGCCATAGGGACAGGCCCAGGAACAGAGCTTGCAGCCGATGCAGGTGTCCGGGTTGACGAGGACTATGCCGTCCTCTGCGCGCTTGTAGGAGGCGCCCGTCGGACAGACGGTGACGCAGGCCGGCGTCTCGCAGTGCAGGCAGGAGCGGGGAAAGTGCACGGTGCGGGTGGTCTCACCGAAGTCCACCTCGTAGCTGTGGATGCGGTTGAGCCAGGCGCCGACGGGATCGGCGCCGTAGGGATCAGCATCGGAAAGCGGCGCCGAGTAGCCGCCCGTATTCCATTCCTTGCAACTCGTCGCACAGGCGTGGCAACCGACACAGGTGTCGAGGTCGATGACAAGACCGAGCTTCTTGTTGGTGGAGGCCGGAAGTGCAGTCATCGGCAGCCCTCCTTGAATTCTGCGCCGAAGGTCGAAACCGCCGGGCGTTTGGGGGCGCCTTGATGGATGAAGCGTTCGAAGCGTGGCGCCGTCTCGCCCGCCTCTGCCGGGGCGGCCTTCTCGATGGCGACGCGGAGGTCGTACCAGGCTGCCTGGCCGGTGACCGGATCGGAGTTGGAGAAGCGGTAGACGCCCTCGCGCTCGGGCAGAAGCTCCGATATCAGATGATTGAGCAGGAAGCCGCGGGTCGTCTCCGGTGCGTCCGGCGCAAGGCCCCAGGCGCCAGGCCGCTTGCCGATGGCGTTCCATGTCCAGACGGTGTGTCGATTGACGCCGTCCATCAACCGCACCTGGCACTTGACGCGGCCCAGATGGCTCGAGACCCAGACCCAGTCGTCGTCGCAAATGCCCAACTCAGCGGCGCGGGCGCGGTGCATGTAGAGGCGATTCTCGTTGGTGATCTGGCGCAGCCAGGCGTTCTGCGATCCCCAGGAGTGGTACATGTGCATGGGGCGCTGGGTGATGGCGTGGAAGGGAAACGCCTGCGTGTCGATAAGCTGCTGCTCGAACGGCTCGTACCAGAAGGGTATCGGATCGAACGCCTTGATGATCCGTTTACGGTGCGTATCGGGCGGCAGCACCGCACCGTGGCCATCGGCAGCGAGGCGGAAACGTTGCAACGCCTCGAGGTAGAGCTGGAAGACGATCGGCTGGCTGGAGCCGTTGAAGCCGACCGCGTGGGCCCAGTCGAGATAAGCCTGGTTGGCATGCTTGTAGTAGCGTTGGCCGGGCTCGAGTTCGTGGCGGTAGTGGCAGCCATTTGCGATGTAGGCCGAGAGTTGGTCGGGGTTCGGATCGCCCTTGCCGAAAGCCGTGCCTTCGGCGCCGCGGAAGCCGGCGAGCGGGCCAAGGCCCGGCGCGCGCTGATGGTTGACGATATAGTCGGCGTAGCCCTGCGGGTACTTCGGTGCTCCGCTCTCCGTAACGAAGCCTGGAAGCCCGAGCCTGGCGCCGAGATCGATCAGAACGCTCTGGAAGGGGCGGACGTCCCGGTCCGGTGCGATGACGGGCTGGCGGATGGCATCGGCGGCACCGTCAGGGTCGGAGATCGGGCGGTCGAGCAGGGAGATGCAGTCCCAGCGCTCGAGATAGGTGGTGTCCGGCAGGATGAGATCGGCGTACGGCACCATCTCCGAGTAATAGGCGTCGGAGTAGATGATCTTGGGAATGCGGTAGGCGCCGGTTTCCGGGTCCCTGGCGGTCAGATGCCCGATGACGCCCTGAACGTTCATGCTGGAGTTCCAGCTCATGTTGGCCATGTACATGAACAGGACGTCGACCGGGTAGGGATCGCCCATCGCGGCGTTGGTAATGACCATGTGCATGAGGCCGTGGGCGGCGATCGGCGCGTCCCACGAATAGGCCTTGTCGATGCGGACGGCGGCACCGGCTCCGTCGACCAGGAGGTCGTCGGGGCTTTGGGGAAAGCCGAGCGGCGGGCCGGCGAGCGGCGTGTTCGGCTTCACGGTGCCCGGCTTGCCGGCCGGCTTCAGCGGCGGCGGCGGGGCCTTCGGGAAGGGGGGCTTGTAACGGAAGCCGCCAGGGCAATCGATGCTGCCGAGCAGGATTTGCAGGACGTGCAGGAGCCGGCAGGTCTGGAAGCCGTTGGAATGGGCCGAGATGCCGCGCATGGCATGCATGGAGACGGGCCGGCCGACGGTCTTTTCGTGGCGACGGCCGGTCCAGTCCGTCCAAGGAATATCGAGTTCGACGACCTCATCAAAGGCGGTGCGGGCCAGTTCCGCAGCAATGCGGCGGATCTGGTCGGCGGGGACGCCCGTCTCGGAAGCGGCATGCTCGGGAGAATAGGAACCGTCGAGGAACCGCTCGGCGATGAGACGAAAGGCGGGGCGGGCGCGACGGCCGTCGGACAATGTCGCGTCGGCGACCAGGCTCGGTGCAATGCCGGTCGCGGACGCGTCGACGAGCGCACCCGACGACCTGTCGAGGCAAAGCGGCTTGCCTTCGGCGTCGCGAGCGAAGAGGCCGTGATCGGGCGCGCCCGGATCATCGATGACGAGCCAGTGGGCATTCGTGTAGCGGACGAGATAATCGAGGTCGACCTTCTCGGTGCGCAGGAGTTCATGAATCAAGGCACCGACGAAGAGACCATCCGTTCCCGGCCGAATGCCGATCCATTCGTCAGCGATAGCGTTGTAGCCGGTCTGGACGGGATTGATCGCGACAATCTTCACGCCCTTCGCCTTGAGGCGGCCTAGCGCCTTCTTGATCGGGTTCGAGGCGTGGTCCTCGGCGACGCCGAACAGCATGAAGTAGCGGGTGTGCTCCCAGTCGGGCTCGCCGAACTCCCAGAACGATCCGCCGAAGGTATAGAGACCAGCGGCGGCCATGTTGACCGAACAGAAGCCGCCGTGGGCCGCGAAGTTCGGCGTGCCGTACTGCTGGGCGAACCATCCGGTCAGCGCCTGCGACTGGTCGCGGCCGGTGAAGAAGGCGAGGCGGGCGGGATCGTTGGCGCGCGTCTGCCCGAGCCAGTCGGTCGCCATCATCAACGCCTCGTCCCAGGAAATCTCCTGGAACTGGCCGGAGCCGCGCGGGCCGATGCGCTTCATGGGGGCGCGGAGACGGGCGGGCGAATAGTGCTGCATGATGCCGGCGGCGCCCTTGCCGCAAATGACACCGGCATTGACGGGATGATTGCGGTTGCCGTCGATGTAGCGGACCTTGCCGTCCTTCATGTGGACGTCGATGCCACAGCGGCAAGCGCACATGTAGCACGTCGTCTGCTTAAGCGTGTCGCCGACCGGCTCGGAAAGGGCGATGTGTGGCTCGTCGTTCATTCCGTTCCCAGTGCCTAACGCACCGCATCATTGCCGCCCGCAAGCGGTGGCGACTGCGCAGCGCTCCCCATGAATTCCAGGTTGTCGACCATCCGGACGGATGGCGTACTCGTGCAGACGGCGCCGGCGGCAGATGGCAGCCGCCGGGCCAGCCTCATTCAGCGGCCTGGCGCTTCTGGCCCTCGAGGTGGGCAATGACCTCATCGACATGCATGACGTCGCAGTACTTGTGGTGCATGTCGAAGAGGTTGACCTTGTGCGAGAGGATGTTGCGGTCGAAGCAGCATTCCTCGGCGAGGACGACGTGGAAGCCATTGGAATAACCGTCGACGGCGCTGGCGCGGACGCAACCGGAGGTGCTCTCGCCGATAACGATGAGAGACTGCACGCCAAGCTGCGTCAGGTGGGCCATCAGCGGCGTGCCGTAGAATGCACTGGCGCGCTGCTTGTTGATAACGAGATCGCCGTCCTGGGGGGCGAATTCCGGACGGATTTGGTAGAGTGCGGGATCGACCGGCGCCTTCTTGCGCTTGGTGGCGCGAACGCTGCGCGGCTGCGAATGGGCGCGGGTTTCCGATGTCGAGTAGATGATCGGCAGGCCGGCGGCACGGGCAGCGGCGAAGAGGCGCTGGGTCGGTGGGATCGCCTCGTGGGCATGGATGCCACACGACGACGGATAGGTCTTCGTCACTTCCGAGACAGGCTTCGGGCCGCCCTGGTAGGCGAGCTCGTAAAGGTCGATCGCGAGCAGTGCCGGGCGGTCGCCGACAAAGGTATCGCGCTTGTAGTGAGCATAGACCTCGAGCATGTCGGCCGGCATCACGTCACGCCAGCAATGGTCTTCGAATGAATCTGCCATGTGATTTCCTCGTCATTGGATGTCCGGTGGTCGTGCGCACACACCGGAACTGCCGGCCCATGACTTTGGGCCACAATCCCCAGGCGAGCCTAACCCATGTAGCAGGCGGTGTGAATGCCTGCCTCAAAGGCCAGCGAGCTTGAGGCCAATGTTGCGGAAGGACGTCTTGATGCGGCGTACCGTGCCGGTATGGCTGCGCATGACGACGGTCTCGGTCTCGGCGAAGTCGCCGTTGAAGTGGACGCCCGACATCAGCGAGCCGTCGGTGACGCCCGAGGCGGAGAAGATCACGTCGTCGGAGACCATGTCGGCCATGGTATACTTCTTGTTGACGTCGGCACCCATGGAGATGGCGCGGGCGCGCTCCTCCTCCTTCGCCGGCGCGAGACGGCCCTGCATCTGGCCACCGATGCAGCGCAGGGCGGCGGCTGCAAGCACGCCTTCGGGTGCGCCGCCGATGCCGAGGTAGATGTCGATGCCGGTCTGCCGCGGGTCAGTGGTCCAGATCACGCCGGCAATGTCGCCGTCCGGAATGAGCTGGACGGCAGCGCCGGCCTCGCGGACGGCGGCGATGAGTTCGGCGTGGCGCGGGCGGTCAAGAATGCAGGCGGTGATCTCGGCGACGTCGACGCCCCGGGCCTTAGCGAGCGCCCGGACGTTGTCGCCGGGCTTGGCATCGAGATCGACGATACCTTCGGGATAGCCCGGGCCGATGGCGATCTTGTCCATGTAGATATCGGGTGCGTGCAGGAGTCCGCCGCGCTCGGCGATAGCGAGGACGGCGAGCGCGTTGGGCATTGACTTGGCGCAGATGGTGGTGCCCTCGAGAGGATCGACGGCGATATCGACCTCGGGACCGTCGCCGGTGCCGACTTCCTCGCCGATGTAGAGCATCGGCGCCTCGTCCATCTCGCCCTCGCCGATCACCACCTTGCCGCGGATGTCGATGCGGCCGAGTTCACGGCGCATGGCATCCACCGCCGCCTTGTCGGCAGCCTTCTCGTTGCCCCGGCCGCGAAGTTTCGCTGCAGCAATTGCGGCCGCCTCGGTGACGCGTGCGACCTCCAATACCAGTATCCGGTCCATGTGCTTCGATTTTCCGGCTGTCATCTCGTATCTCCCGCTTAGCGTTTCTCGCCCTCAGTTCCGCTTCCGCATATCACAGCTTCTCGATGCGGATCATTTGTGGCGGCTTCGCAACCTTACCGTCGCTCTCGATCGCCGTTAACGCCCGGCGGATGGCGGCTTCCACCGTTTCATGCGTGATCAATATGACAGGAGCTTCCTCGCCCGGCGTGCGGCTGCGATGAACGCCCGGCAGTGTATGGCGGGGCCGGCGCTGCACGATGCTCTCCAGCGAGACCTCCTCGTCGGCCATCCGGCGGGCGATCGAGGCCATCGTGCCCGGCCGGTCGTAGACCGACAGGCGGACATAATAGGCGCCCTGATGCTCTCCGAGCTGCGCGCGGGTGTAGGCTGCAAGGCGGCCCGCAGGCACGCCGAACGGCAACGGCACGATGCCGCGGGCGATGTCACAAATGTCGCCAGCGACGGCTGAGGCCGTGGCCGCACCGCCGGCACCCGGGCCGGCCAGCAGCAGATCGCCGACGAAATCGCCGTTGATCGCCACCGCGTTGGTGACACCGGACACCTGGCCGATGGCCGAATCGGCCGGCACCATGGCCGGATGGACCCGGCTCTCGATGCCGCTCTGGGTGCGGAGGGTTACGCCAAGCAGCTTGATGCGGTAGCCCAGGTCCTCGGCAGCCTCAAGGTCCTCGAGTTGTATACCCTCGATACCCTCGATGTGGATATCGTCGAGAGCAGGCTCGGTGCCGAAGGCCAGCGTGGTCAGGATCGCGAGCTTGTGGGCCGTGTCATAGCCGCCGATGTCGAAGGTCGGGTCGGCCTCCGCATAGCCGAGCTTCTGGGCCTCGGAGAGCACGTCGCCGAAGGGACGGCCCTCGTCCAGCATCTTGGTCAGGATATAGTTGCAGGTGCCATTCAGGATGCCATAGATGCGGGCGACATTGTTCGCGGCAAGCGATTCTCGTAGCGTCTTGATGATCGGGATGCCGGCCGCGACCGCGGCTTCATAGGCCAGCGAAACGCCGCTCGACTCCGCCATCCCGCCGAGAGCCGCGCCATGCCGCGCAAGCAACGCCTTGTTGGCGGTGACGACGCTCTTGCCCGCGCCGAGGGCAGCCTCGACGGCCTCCTTCGCTACACCGTTCTCGCCACCGATCAGTTCGACGAAGACGTCGACGCCGTCGTCTCGCGCCAGTTCGACCGGGTCATCGAACCAGGCGACGCCCGAGAGATCGATGCCGCGCTTCTTCTTGCGGGTGCGGGCTGAAACCCCGGCTACCTCTATCCGGCGGCCGAGCTTGGTGGCGAGCCGCTGCTCATTGTGGCGCAGCAGCATAACCAGTCCGGCACCGACAGTGCCAAGGCCTGCGATGCCGAGCTTCAGGGGCGCCCGTGTCTCCTTCACTTCGCAGTCCGTGTGGCTGCGGGCTGGGTCGGCAACGGAATGACGTTGCCCATTCGATCAGAACCCTGGGTGAGGAAGCGCTTGATGTTGCGTGCCGCCTGGCGGATGCGGTGCTCGTTCTCGACCAGCGCAATGCGCACGAAGCCTTCGCCGTACTCACCGAAGCCAAGGCCCGGAGAGACCGCGACATCGGCTTCCTCGATCAGGAGCTTAGCGAACTCGACCGAGCCCAGCGCCTTGAACTGCTCGGGCAGCGGGGCCCAGGCGAACATGGTCGCGGCAGGCTTGGGGATTGGCCATCCGGCGCGCGTGAAGCTCTCGACGAGGATGTCGCGGCGGCTGCGGTAGACGGACCGGATCTCATCGACACAGTCCTGCGGCCCGTTGAGAGCGGCGGCGGCGGCGACCTGGATGGGCGTGAAGGCGCCATAGTCGAGATAGGACTTGACGCGGGCGAGGGCCGCGATGAGGCGCTCGTTGCCGACGGCGAAGCCCATGCGCCAGCCAGGCATGTTGTAGGTCTTCGAAAGCGAGGTGAACTCGACCGTGATGTCCATTGCGCCGGGCACCTGGAGCACCGAGGGCGGCGGGTTATCGTCGAAATAGATCTCCGAATAGGCGACGTCCGACAGGATGATAAGGTCGAGGTTCTTGGCGAGTTGTACAGCCTCGCGATAGAAGTCGAGGTCGGCGACCATGGCCGTCGGGTTGGCGGGGTAGCTCAGCACCATGGCGATCGGCCGCGGCACGGAATGGCGCACGGCGCGGTCGACGGCACGCAGGAACTCCTCGCCGGCGCCAGCCTCGATGTGGCGAATCGCGGCGCCGGATATGATGAATCCGAACGTGTGGATCGGATAGGTCGGGTTGGGGACCAGGATCACGTCGCCGGGGGCCGTGATGGCCTGTGCCATATTGGCGAATCCCTCCTTCGAGCCGATGGTCGCGACGACCTGCGTCTCCGGGTCGACGCGGACCCCGAAGCGGCGCTCATAGTAGGCGGCCTGGGCGCGGCGAAGACCGGGTATGCCCTTGGAGGCCGAATAGCGATGGGTGCGCGGCTTGCGCACCGTCTCGACGAGCTTCTCGACAATGTGCTTGGGCGTATCCATGTCCGGGTTGCCCATGCCGAGATCGATGATGTCGGCACCGGCCGCGCGTGCCGCAGCCTTCAGGCGGTTGACTTCGGCGAATACGTAGGGCGGCAGGCGCTTGGTTCTGTGAAAGTCGTCGATCACGGGTTTCTCATCCGCATGGCATGATGATCTGGCAGCCACTAAGTCTTACCCGGGTGGCGTCGGGTTGGCCGCGGCGGCATCGGGTTGACAGTCCGCGGTTGCCCGCCCGGGCTTCGGGCTTCTTTACGCTCGTTGCGCGGTGTTCGCAAATGGGGAACGCACTACCGTGGGTGCGGCAGTGGCGACGGCCCCAATCGGCGAGCAGGCGAGACAGCCTTCGAGACCCGGCACGGAGGTCCAACGGCATCCTATTCACAATTTGCATTGTTTCGACACTATACCGCAATGCAATATGTTAGTATTGCGGTTGCAATTCACAGATCCGGCTGGCAGGCGCGGGTACCGCCGGCGGCAGCAGAAGCGAAGGCAAGAGCTCATGACGATCGAAGCGACCAGGGAAGACCAGAAGAAGGAATCGCCTCCCTACTGGATCGAGAATCCCGAGGATTTCGCACGAAACATGATGGCGCTTTACGACGAGGCCGGGCGGACGATGGCGCTCTACATGGAGCGTTCCAACGGCAACGGTCCCTACGCTGCGGCGACGGAGGCGGCGGAAACCGCAAAACTGCTGTCGAGTGTCGCGCAACAGTGGATGGGCGATCCTGTCCGCTTGATGCAGGCACAAACGGAACTCATGCAGGGCTACGCCCAGCTCTGGAACGCGACGATGCAGAAGATGTCGGGCAACGACGCGGAACCGGTGGCCAAGCCACAGGCGGGGGACAGCCGCTTCAAGGATCCGGAATGGTCGGAGAACCCATACTTCGACTTCTGGAAGCAGGCGTACCTGATCACGTCACAGTGGGCGGAGCAGAAGCTCGATGCCACGGACGGCCTCGACCAGCGGACCAAGGCGAAGGCCGAGTTCTATCTGAGGCAGATGCTCAGCGCGGTTTCACCCTCCAACTTCCCGGCCACGAACCCGGAGGTCATGCGCGAGATCTTCGCCACCAACGCGGCAAACCTCGTGCAGGGCATGAAGCACCTGCGTGAAGACCTGGCCAAGTCATCGGA
>JBJOGJ010000047.1:0-20639 GCA_046048295.1 Pseudomonadota bacterium
CCTGTCAACAAAACAAATGAATTTGCGCATGGTTTTCTTGTTCGAGCTGATTCGAACCTCACGAGGGAGAAAGAACCATGGCTAAAGCAGTGAAGAAGTCGATTGTGAAGAAGGCTCCGGCGAAGAAGCCGGCTGCCAAGAAGGTCGCCCGCAAGGCCGTCGCCAAGAAGCCGGCTGCCAAGAAGGTCGTCCGCAAGGCTGTTGCCAAGAAGCCGGCTGCCAAGAAGGCCGTCGCGAAGAAGCCGGCTGCTCGCAAGCCCGCAGTCCGGAAGCCTGCTGCCCGCAAGACGGTCCGCAAGGCGGCTGCCGCTCGCAAGCCTGCCGCCAAGAAGGCTGCCAAGAAGGCTCGCCGAGCTGCGTAACAAATCGGTTCAGCGCCCCCTCCCGGGCAGGCGGGGGCGCCGGTACCGAAGCGGTCAGGTCAACAATGGCCGCTGCTCTCACTAAAGGCTGGAAGTCGCGAGATGCACTTCCGGCCTTTTGTTTTGGGGAGAGGGGAAATATATCGCTCACGGGCTATTCCGGCCTGCGGCCGGGCCCTCCGCGGGGGCGGCGCTCGCGCCGGGCCGCAGTCGCGGCCTGGGAGCACTACGCGCTCCCAAAAAGCGCTCACGGGCTATTCCCGCCTGCGGCGGGCGCCTCCGCGGGGGCGGCGCTCCCGCCGGGCCGCAGTCGCGGCCTGGGGAGCACTGCGTGCTCCCGAAAAACGCTCACGGGCTATTCCCGCCTGCGGCAAGGGCCCTCCGCGGGGGCGGCAGCTCAAACGCGGCGCTGGACCATCAGCTTCTTGATCTCGGCAATGGCCTTGGCGGGGTTCAGGCCCTTCGGGCAAGCCTTTGCGCAATTCAGGATGGTATGACACCGATAGAGCCGGAAGGGGTCCTCCAGGTTATCCAGGCGCTCGCCAGTGGCCTCGTCGCGGCTATCGTTGATCCAGCGATAGGCCTGTAGAAGGATGGCGGGGCCAAGATAGCGGTCGGAGTTCCACCAGTAACTCGGGCAGGAGGTGGAGCAGCAGGCGCACAGGATGCACTCATAGAGGCCATCGAGTTTCTCGCGATCCGGCCGGGACTGACGCCACTCCTTCGGCGGCGTCGGGGTCGTCGTCTTCAGCCACGGCTCGATGGAGCGATGCTGGGCGTAAAAGTTGGTCATGTCCGGAACCAAGTCCTTGACCACCTGCATGTGCGGCAGGGGATAGACCTTCACGGGACCCGAAATATCCTCGATCGCCTCGAGGCACGCCAAGCGGTTGGTGCCGTTGATGTTCATGGCGCAGGAGCCGCAGATGCCCTCGCGGCACGAGCGGCGGTATGTGAGAGTGGAATCGATCTCGTTCTTGATCTTGTTCAGACCGTCGAGGACCATCGGCCCGCATTCCTCGAGGTTGACCCAATAGGTGTCGAGACGCGGGTTGGCGTCGTCGTCCGGAGACCAGCGATAGACGCGAAACTCGCGCCATTTGCCCTTGCCCTGCGGTTTGTTCCAGGTCTTGCCCGAACCGATCTTCGAGTTCCGCGGCAGCGTCAACTGAACCATGTCCAGGCCATCCTCTCCGTACCCGACACCGACAGAGCGGGTCTCAATGCAGTGCGATTCGAGAAATTGCGGCAGCGACCATGACAGCGCCGCCAGGAATTGCGACAAGAGACATGAAAGCGGATTGGGCATATGTCAACGGCGGCGCGCCAGACTATGACCAGCTGCGGCAGACTGTCCTTGTTATATTCGCCTGCAGGAGGTCCGGCAGACGGGTGCTCGAAGATCAGGCCGATGTCACCTGGCAGCCCTTGAGCTCGCGCACCAGCACGACGAGACGGTCGGAAATCTCGAGCGCGGTGCCCACCGTCACCTTCATCGTGGGACGCTTCGAAACCAGATCGTTCAATCGCTCCTGCTGCTCGCCGAAGCCGTAAAACAGCTCCTCGGGAGCGACGATCTCACCGTCCTCGATCGCCGACATGGTTGCGAAGCTGTTGTGGATCGCCAGCACGAGCATGCTGGCAATGTCGTTTGCGAGCTGCTGGTAGACCTTGGCCGTATCGGCATCGACCCTGGGGCCGTGGACGCCAAACTTCATCGGCAGGGTGCCATAGGCGCTCTCACCGGAAAACAGCTTCGGGGAGCGCTGCAGGCGGCGGAAAATCTCACGCAGTCCCAACGCACAGCTCTCGAGGTCGCGCAGGGCCATGGCGGCCTTCCGCTTGCCGCTCGGGCGTGGCGTCTCCTGGTCTTCGGCCGCCCAATTGATAGTGGCGATGGAGGCGATGGCGCCCAGTGCAGCCAGCGCAGACAAGACGATTGCGAGCGGGTCCGGCGCGATACGATCGTCCGATTTATCGGCAGCCGGTTTCTGTTTGAGTGCCACAATCTGCCTCGCGATCCTGATGAAGGGCGCCGCGCTTCGCGCGACACCCCTCTCTCTAGGAGCGATTTGGCGACATAATCAACCGACGGGCGGGCTTAATACACGCGAGCTTTGGGCTCGATGTAACGGACCTCGTTGGTCATGGTGTAGGTATGCACCGGACGGTACTCGATGCGGACCTGCTTCGATGCCTCGTCGGTCCAGGTCAGGGTGTGCTTCATCCAATTGGTATCGTCGCGATCCGGGAAATCCTCGCGCGCATGGGCGCCGCGGCTCTCCTGGCGGTTGGCGGCACCGGCCATCGTCGTGGCGGCCTGGACGATCAAATTGTCGTACTCGAGGGTCTCGATGAGGTCCGAGTTCCAGATCATCGAACGATCAGTGACGCGGATGTCCTCGGTCTGCCGCCATACCTCGGTAATGAGCTGCATCCCCTCGTCGAGGACCGGACCGTCGCGGAAGACAGCACAGTTGTTCTGCATCGTACGCTGCATGCGCATGCGCAGGTCGGCGGTCGGCGAGCCGCCTTTTGCATTGCGGAAGCGGTCGAGACGGGAGAGCGCAAGATCGGCAGCGTCCTTCGGGAGATCCTGGTGCGAACTGCCGCCTTCAATGGTCTCGGCGCAGCGAAGGCCGGCAGCGCGTCCGAAAACGATGAGGTCGATCAGGGAGTTGGAGCCAAGGCGGTTGGCACCGTGGACGGACACGCAAGCTGCCTCGCCAAGCGCCATCAGGCCAGGGACCACGGTGTCGGGGTCACCGTTCCGCAGCGTGACCACCTCGCCGTGATAGTTCGTCGGGATGCCGCCCATATTGTAGTGAACGGTCGGCAGGACCGGGATCGGCTGGCGGCGGAGGTCGACGCCGGCGAACACCTTCGCGCTCTCGGTGATGCCCGGCAGGCGCTCGGCCAGGATGCTCTCCGGTAGATGGTCAAGATGCAGGAAGATGTGATCCTTCTGGGGACCGACGCCTCGACCCTCGCGAATCTCGATGGTCATCGAGCGGGAGACGACATCGCGGGAGGCAAGGTCCTTGGCGTGCGGCGCATAGCGCTCCATGAAGCGCTCACCCTCGCTATTGGTGACGTAGCCGCCTTCGCCGCGCGCACCCTCGGTGATGAGCACGCCCGCACCATAGATCCCGGTGGGATGGAACTGGACGAACTCCATGTCCTGCAGGGGAAGACCGGCACGCAGCACCATGGCATTGCCGTCGCCGGTGCAGGTGTGGGCCGAAGTGCAGGAGAAGTACGCACGACCATAACCGCCCGTGGCAAGGACGGTCTTCTTGGCCTTGAAGCGATGAAGGGTGCCGTCCTCCATGCAGAGGGCGACGATGCCGCGGCAGACGCCGTCAGCATCCATCATCAGGTCGATTGCGAAGTACTCGATGAAGAAATCAGCCGCGTGGCGCAGCGACTGGCCATACATCGTGTGGAGAAGCGCGTGACCGGTGCGGTCGGCGGCGGCGCAGGTGCGCTGAGCCGGCGGGCCCTCGCCGAATTCCGTCGTCATGCCACCGAAGGGCCGCTGGTAGATGCGGCCGTCCTCGGTGCGCGAAAAGGGCACGCCATAGTGCTCGAGCTCGAAAACGGCCTCGGGAGCATAGCGGCAGAGGTATTCGATGGCGTCCTGGTCGCCGAGCCAGTCGGCACCCTTGACGGTGTCATACATGTGCCAGCGCCAGTCGTCGGGGCCCATGTTGCCGAGCGCCGCTGCGACGCCGCCTTGAGCCGCAACGGTGTGCGAGCGGGTCGGGAACACCTTGGTGACACAGGCCGTCCGCAGGCCGGCCTGTGCGGCGCCCAAGGTGGCGCGGAGGCCAGAGCCGCCGGCACCGACCACGACCACGTCATAGGTATGATCGGTCATCGGGTAGGCCTTGCCGAGAACCGCCGGGGCGGCAACGCCAGAGCCATTCGCCTTCATGTTCGACTGTTCAGCCATGATATCCTCAGGTCCCAAATGCCAGCTTCAGCACGGCGAATATCGAGGCGGCGCCGACGACGATCGCAAAGAACGTGTTGAGCATCAAAAGTGCGATCTTGCTGCCTTCGCCGTGAATGTAGTCCTCGATGACGACCTGCATTCCAAGTCGCATATGGACCACACCGGAGAGCACGAACAGCAGCAGGAAGAGCGCGACGAGCGGGTTCGATAGCGTTGTCTTTACGGTCGAATGGTCGGCACCGATCATCGAGACCACGAGGCAGACAAACAACGGCATGAGTATGAGGTTGGAAACCGCCGTCAGGCGCTGACGCCAGAAGTGATCCGTCCCTTCCTTGGCGGACCCGAGGTGGCGAACGTTCTTCAGAGGCGTGCGCATATTGTTGCCGGTCGTCATGACGCAATCCTTTCGAGAACGCCGCGTTCAGTCAGGACATAAGCCCAGATGGCCACGGTTATGAGGATCGAGAGGATAATGGTGGCCCAGCTCAGTGCATTGACGGTCGACAGGGCGAAGCCGCGGCCGGTGTCCCAAATGAGATGGCGGATGCCGCCAAGTGCATGGTGCACCAGCGCCCAGGTATAACCGAACAGGATGACGAGGCCCGGCAGCGAGCTCAGGATGCCGCTCACATAGTTGTAATAGTCGGGCCCGGTGGCGGCTGCGACGAGCCACCATGCAACGATCAAAGTGCCGAAGTACAGGGCGGCTCCGGTGATGCGATGGACAATCGACATCATCATGTTGATGAGCGGCGCGTACACCTGCAGATGCGGCGACAGAGGGCGGGGCTTGCCCGCCTTTCCGGTAGCGTTGGCCTCGGCCATGCCGTGCTCCCCCAAGTAGCCGGCCGAGGACCGGACCGGCTGTGCGACAGAATGCGTGGAACTTCCGTGAAGAAGCCTCGATGCAAGATGGGCCGGGGCGTGACCCAGCCGTTATCCATTGGGCGTAATAACCTGCTCTTGCGCGGGGGGCAATCGGCACGGGACGATTGCAGCTCCAAAGGTAGCGCGGAGAATGGACGCAGCCCTTCAGGTCAATGCGTCGACAATCGCCTTGCCCAGGCGGTTTCCGCTCTCGAACGCGTGCTCGGCGAGGCGACCGAGACACCAGTCGCCGGCGACGCCCACCATGTGCTCCTGCGAGAACAGATAGGTCTCGCCAAGCGAGGTATCGACGAGGCCATGCCGCCAGAGATGGGCAACCATCTGTTTCGGGCGGACCGGCGGCAGGCTCAGGACATGGCTCACTTCGGCCCACAGCTCCTCAGCGACAGCCTCGGGCTCGAGATCCTCGGTCTCGCGGCTCCAGCTCTGGGCGGCGTGGACGACGATGTGCTCGCCGGGAAGGGAGCGGCCGGGCTTGGAATTGTTGCGCGAAACCCAGCGGACGATCTGCGACATGTCGGAATAGACGTCCTGGTCGGGGAGAACCTTCTCGTCGAGCCGAACCATAAGCGCCCAGCAGGAATTCATGCGGACGCGAGACAGGGGCTCGGCCAGGTCGTCGAGGCGACCGAGCAAGAGAGCGGCGGCTGGCGCCGGCACGGCTACGGCTACGGCTGCGAAGGGGCCGGCGCGGGTCTCATCCTCGAACCAGACGTACCAGCTACCCTCGGCGCGCTCAATGGTGTGTACTCGGCGCTCGAAGTGCATGCGCACGCTTTCGGCCAACGGGCGCACGACGGCCTGCATGCCAGGTAGCCCGACGTACCAGGGCGAACTTTGCTGGGGCTGCTCGTTCTGATCGCCGCCCTGCATCCTGGGGCGCCAGCGCTCAACATAGCCAGCGCCTTCCAATTCCTTGAGATAGCTTCTGAAGCGGTCGCCGCGGGCGGTGAGATACTGGGTACCATGATCGAAAGGGACCACACCCAGGCGAGCGGTGCCGATGCGGCCACCAACGGCCTTGGACTGCTCAAAGACCTCGACGTAGCAGCCGGCTCGGCGGAGCATGCGCGCGCAGGCCATACCAGCCAAACCTGCGCCGATTACTGCTACTCGCTGCGTCACCGCTTAATCTCTCACGGGCGTATTCTGGTTGTTATTGAGGTCGCCCTTACTTTCCCTCGATCGCTCAAAATAGGCCAAATCAATTAACAGAGAAGAAATACTAATTTTGCGTGCCGCCTGCTCGCGAGAGAATTCGCTCCGCAACGTCCAGGTGCAAGCGCTCGACCATGCGGCCTTCGATCTGTATCGCGCCGCTGCCAGAATTTTCCGGCCTTCGGAAGTGCTCGACAACCTGACGAGCCCATTGGATCTCCGATGGCGAGGGCGAAAAAATGTCGTTGGCGGTGTCGATCTGGCTTGGATGTATCAATGTCTTGCCGTCCATGCCCAGTCTGCGGCCATGCAGGCATTCGCGCCGGAAGCCGTCGAGATCCTTGAAATCGTTGTAGACACCATCGAGGACGTCAAGCCCATAGGCACGGGCAGCCGCCAGCGTGGAGGAGAACCAGTAGAGCGCCTGGCTGCGATCGGCATCGAGCTCGGCTCGGGTTTCCTTGACCAGATCGTTGGTACCCATGACGAGGCAGGAAAGACGGGTGCCGGGCGCCTCGGCCATGCGCGCGATGTCAGCGATGGCCAGGATGGCGCGCGTGGTCTCGATCATCAACCACAGGGCAGGCTTGGCTGGCGAGGCGCCGATGAGCTCCGAGGCGCGGGCCACTTCTGCAACAGTGGTGACCTTTGGGAGCAGAATTGCGTCGGGACCAGCAGCGGCAAGACGCATGATGTCGTCGGCGCCCCAGGGCGTGTCCAGGCCGTTGCAGCGGGCGACGATCTCGCGGCTACCGTAGCCGCCGGCCGCAATGACCTCGGCGAGGCGCTCGCGGGCGGCCACCTTCTGCTCCGGGACGACGGCGTCCTCCAGATCGAAGACGATGGCGTCGGCGGGAAGCGACTTGCCCTTCTCGATGGCGCGCTCGTTGGTGGCCGGCATGTAGAGCACACTGCGGCGCGGACGATAGTGCATGGCATCCTCCAAGATACACTTCGCTGCAGCCTAACCGCGCTGGCCAAGGTTTGCAGCGTATTTGTGCGCCGGCCCGCAAAGCGATACTGATGCGGGAAAACCGACAAGAGGGCCAACGATGAAAACTGTGCTCGCGATCTCGTCGCAGGTGGTGCGCGGCCATGTCGGGCTTGGTGCCGTCGTGCCGGCGCTGCAGGCCATGGGCATCAGGGTGCTCGCGATGCCGACGGTCCTGATATCCAATCATCCAGGGCACCGGTACGCGGCGGGTCAGGAAATCGCGCCGGCGCTGCTCGAGGAGATGGCGGACGCGCTCGATGCCAGCGGCTGGCTCGAGGAGGTCGATGCGATCATCTCGGGCTACCTTCCGACTGCCGAGCATGTTGCAGTCGTGCGGCGGATGGTGCAACGGCTGCGCGGCATCAGGGAAAGTGTCTATCTCTGCGACCCAGTCATCGGGGACAGTTCAAAGGGCGTATACATTGCACTGGAAGCGGCGGAAGCGATCAGGGACAACCTCCTTCCGATTGCCGATATCGTGACACCCAATGCGTTCGAGCTCGGATGGCTGACAGAGGGCGAAGGCTGCGATGTCCCGTCAGTGCGGCAGCTGGCAGAGGGACTCAGCGGGGCGCCCGTCGTTGCGGTGACCTCCGTTGCGATGGAGCGCGAAATCGGAAATCTGCTGGTAGACCGGGGCGATGCGTGGGTGGCGAAGACGGAGGTCTTCAGCGAGGTGCCGCGGGGAACCGGCGATCTGTTCGCTGCCCTGATGCTCGGGCACATGCTCGCGGGCTGCCGGCCGGACGAGGCGGTGGGGCGGGCGACCGCGGGTGTCAGGTCGGTGATCGGGGCGAGCATAGGGGCGGACGAGATGCGACTCACCGAGACAATCGGGGAAGCGGTGAAAGCGCGCCTGGCCGCCCAGCGCATCCAATGACGGTCGTCGCCGGTGTCGATGGCTGCAGGGCCGGGTGGATAGCGGTGATCCGGGAGGCGGACGATGCGGCGCGTGCGGAGGTGCGGCTCGTGGGCTCATTTGCGGAGGTGCTGGCGCTCGAACCGGCACCCGCCATGATCGCCGTAGATATCCCGATCGGTCTGCCCGAGCGCGGGCAACGGGGTGGGCGGACTTGCGACGTGGCGGCCCGGGTCAATCTCGGGGCCAGGCAGTCGGCGGTGTTCGCGGTGCCGGCCAGGGCGGCAGTGATGGAGACGGACTACCGGACGGCGTGCGGCGTGGCGATGGCGCATTCGGAGCCAGCGCTCAAAGTGTCGAAGCAGACGTTCAACCTGTTCCCGAAGATGCGCGAGGTGGACGGGCTGATGACGGCGGAGCTGCAGGAGCGGGTGATCGAGGTTCACCCGGAACTGGCGTTCTGGGCACTCAACGGGGAGGCGCCGCTCGGCGAGCCGAAGAAGGTGAAGTCGCGGCCATATGGGCCCGGGCTCGAGGTCAGGCGCGGGTTGCTGGCGGCGGCAGGATACGGGCGGGGATTCCTCGAGGCGGTGCCGTTCCGGGCGAACGAATGCGGTGCGGACGACCTGCTCGACGCAGCGGCGTGCGCGTGGAGTGCGGCGCGAATCGTGGGTGGTGTGGGGCAGCGGTTTCCGGCCGAGCCCGATGTCGATGCGCGCGGGCTAAGGATGGAGATTTGGTGCTAGGGTGGAAAGGCGTATCGTTCCCGGCGAGAAGGGAGAGGCGGCGAACATGAACCGAGTACAGTTGGCTGCCATGATCGTGGCGGCACTTTCGATCATTGCGCTGCTGATCGCGATGGCGCGTTACGACCGGCGCACGCAGCTCGTCATCCTCACTACGGTATCGGTTCTCCTGTGTGGCGTTGGCGCGTATGTGCTGGTGACACAGCCATGGCATACCGAGGCGTGGGGCTACATGAACCCGATCTTCGGCTTCTACTTTCTGCTGCTTGCCGTCGCACCGATCTGGGCGGCGCTGAACGCCCTGAGAGCGGGGCGCAAGCACTAGGCTCCTGGCGGGCGGAAGCCGAGGGTGCCGGAGGCGCCGGGTTTGGAGCGGCTGATTTCGCCCAAGATCTCGGCCATGCGGGCAGGGTCGTCGAGGGTTCCCAGGACATCGGCCTGCTTGCGCGCCTTGGCGAAGTCGCCGGGAGTGAGATTGGCAAGCGCGAGCGCATCCTCGGTAGCGCGGTCGTCGCCGAAGAAGACGCGCCAGGCATGCTTGACGCCCGGGCGGTCAAGGTACTCGAAGCGCACGTTGAAGGTGAAACGGCGAAGCGAAGCCTGGTCGATGCGGTCCATCAGGTTCGTCGTGAAACAGACGGGGAGCGGATGGTCCTCCATCCAGGTCAGCATCTCGTTCACCTGGGTGATCTCCCACGAGCGGTGCGCGTCGCGGCGGTCGAGCAGCAGGCTGTCGGCCTCGTCGAAGACCAGAAAGGCGCCAGCCTCGCGGGCTTCCTCGAAGGAATCGGCGATGTTGCGCTCCGACTGACCAACGAACGGGCCAAGGATGTCGGAGGCGCGCTTCTGGAGCACCTCGAGACCGAGACGGCCGGCAAGATAGCGTGCAAAGGCGGACTTGCCGGTGCCAGGGGGACCATAAAGGCAAAGCGAGAAGTCGCGCGCCTTGCGGCTGACGAGCTGGTCGGCAAGGGCGATCAGGTCCTGGTTGGCGCGGGCCAACAGCGGGTCGAAGGCGGGAATCGAGGGGGTGCGGGGGGCGGAGACGCCGGATACAGCGCGCATGATGCCACGGGCCGCGCGCTCGATGGTGTCGGAGCCGCCACCGGAGTACTTGGCGGCGCGAATGGCGTTCTCGATGATCGCCGGGGTGGCATCGAGCTGCTCGGCCAGGCGGACCACATCGGCATCGGGAATCGATACGCCGATACGGGACAGGAGACGGTCCATGATGCGCTTGCGCTGGGGAGCAGGGGCACGCTTCAGCTCGATGGCGAGCGTCATGCGGCGCAACAGGGCAGGGTCAATGAAGCCAAGCTCGTTGGAGGTCCAGATGATGGGCACCGGATTACGTTCGAGCAGGCGGTTCAGGTAGACCTTGGAGCCGCCGCGCCGGATCAGGTGGATCGCGACGTCCTCCATCTCATCGAAGAGCAATGCGGTCGAATTCTCACCGCGCAGCAGGCGTTCGGAGAAGACGAGGTCGGCGAGGCGGGCGGAGCGATCCGATTCCGATTCGGCATTGGCGTCCTCGCCAGCGGCGTAGACGGCAAGGCCGGCCTCGGCGGCGATGACCTTGGCGAGTTCGGTCTTGCCGGAGCCAGGGGGACCGTAGAGCAGAATGTTGATGCCGGGCGCGTTTTCGGCAACGCCGCCCTTCAGTACCGCGATCATCAAGTCACGGTCGACGGCGACGTGCTCGTAGTCGTCGGGGCCGACCGTTGCGGTGAGCGGCGTGCCGAGCATGGCGTTGCGCATCTCGGCGAAGTCGGCGAAGGGACGGTCGAGGCAGTTCGAGATGCGGGACGGAATCTTGTAGCGACCGTCGTAACCGGCAATGGAGTCACCCTCGTGCAGCTGCAGGATGCCCGAGCCCAGGAGCTCGTTCGATGCCGATAGCAGGTCCTCGACAACGCGCAGCGGTTCCCCGACCATGATGGCAACGGTGCGGGTCACCGGGTGGGCATACTCCAGGATGGCATTGGCGAGATACTGGATCTGGTCGTAGCGCTCGGAACAGGCGATCAGTCCGACGATCTTCGAGGCAGCCGTACGCTCCGTCACCTCCAGGGCGGTGATCAGCCGGTCTACATTCTCGGCCAGCGGCTCAGGGCGTGGCGTGGCCAGGGCCGCATCCTCCAGCATCTTCAGCAGTGCAGCGCGGTGGGCGTTGAGCGCTTTTTCGAGCGGCGTCGATTTGTAGCCCTGGCTGTAGTATTCCGCGATGGCGTCGATGATGGGAGACGGCAGCGGCAGGCTCATGTTCTCACTGCGCTCGTTCAGCCAAAAGAGAATGCTGCGCTGGGCGCGCAGCGGCAGCTCGACGCGAGAGAAGAAGCGGTGCAGATAACGTGCGATCAGACCGCGCTCGATGTCCTCGGGCGAGGGGCCGTCGCCATCGGGTGAACCAGCGGTTTTCTGCAATTCATGAGCGGTGCGGGCAGTGCCGCCGAATTTGCCAAACATAAGTTCCTGATTGGATCGTTGCTATCGACAAGGAATTCTTAACGCAGCGAGCGGACCGATCCCAGGATTATTGTCGCGGCCCATCTCCTGTAGCCGTTGCCGCGGACTTGCGGAGAGCGGGAAGAAGCTGCTGTTCCAGGATCTTTGGCGTCAACGGGCCGACATGCTTGAAGACGACGATGCCGTTGCCATCGACCACGAACGTCTCGGGCATGCCGTATACGCCCCACTCGATTGCGGCGCGTCCGTTGGAATCGATGCCAACGGCAGCATAGGGATTGCCGTAGCGGCCGATGAAACGGCGTCCGCCTGGCGCAGGGTCCTTGTAGTTGACGCCGAAGACACGGGCTTCGTGGCGTTCGGCAAGAGCCATGAGAAGCGGATGTTCCTGGACGCAGGGCACGCACCAGGAAGCGAAGAAGTTGACCACCGTCGGCCGGCCGGTCCGCAGGTCGGCAGTCGTGAAGCCTGGAACGGGGCGCCCGCCAGCAAGGAGACCTTCCATGGCCGGCAGGCTGACATCGGGCGCGGGCCGGCCGAGAAACGTCGACGGCAGACGGTTCGGATCACCCTTCTGAAGGGCGATCCAGAACAGGATTGCCACCGCGGCGAAAATCGCCACCGGGAGCAGGGCCAGAACCGGTTTGCGGCGAGGCGCGGCGCTGTTATCGCTGCGGTCGTTGAGGGACATGACCTTGGCTCAATCGCTGGCAGCGGAGGCAGATCGGCGGCGGATTCCGCGAGCTTCCAACTCCGCGAGGCGACGCCGATAGCGGCGGCCATCGGCCCATAGCCAGACCATCAGGGCACCGAGCACCACTGCAGCGACGGCGTAAGAGGCCCAGATGAAAAAGGCGTGCGGTCCAAGATCCATGGTGCCTCCTCAGGCAGGCTGGCCGGCCTCGACGCGTGCGCTACGCTCGATCTCGGCGATGGTGAGCGCCTTGGCACGGCGGCGCAGAATCTCATTCGTCATGGCCTTCAGATGCATTGCGACGAACATTATGGTCAGTCCCGTAGCCATGACGAGCAACGGCGTCAGGATCGTCGGGTGAATGGCGGGGCCACCGGACTTGAACACGCTCGCCGGCTGGTGGAGGGTGTTCCACCAGTCGACCGAAAACTTGATGATCGGCAGGATGGTGACGCCGACCAGCCCCAGTACAGCGGTGAGCTTGCCGGCCAGCGCTTCGTCCTCAATGGACTGGCGGAGCGCGATGAGGCCAAGGTAGAGGAAGAAGAGGATTAGAACGGAGGTCAGCCGGGCATCCCAAACCCAATAGGTGCCCCACATCGGCTTGCCCCACAGGGAGCCGGTTATCAGCGCGAGGGCGGTGAACGCGGCGCCCAGAGGCGCTGCAGCCTTGGCAGATACGTCCGCCAGCGGGTGTCGGAAGACGAGAAGGCCGAAGCTCGACATGGCGACGATGCCGTAGGCGGCCATGGCCAGCCAGGCGAACGGCACGTGAATGAACATGATCTTGACGGTGTGGCCCTGCTGGTAATCTACCGGAGCGACGAAGAACGCCAGATAGAGGCCGTAGGCGATGAGCAGCGCGGCGAGGCCCGACAGCCATGGCAGAATCGTGCCGGCGAGGGACATGAAGCGGGTGGGGTTCGCGAGCTGGTACATGGCCCTGGGATTTAATCGGTAGGGGCAGGATTTGCAAATGGGCAATCGGGGAGGCGCCTGGCTCGTCAGGTGGCGCACATGCCGAGGCCGACGGTGGTGGTGGTCGGGGCGAGGCGGGAGAGCGGGACCTCACGGGCGGTTTTCTGAATACAGCGCTGAATGTCGGGATCCTCGAGGATGTCCTTGAGCTTCAGGACGCCGGTCGCGATGAATCGCCAAGTGGCAGCCTCCTTCGGTCGCTTGGCGATGAGGGGGCCGCGCATCGTGGCGGCCATCAGCTCAATGCGCTCGGTCGACAAGGGGTGCGTGGCGTACTTTTCAAGATAGCGCAGCCACTCGGCCTCGCTCGCGTACTGGCCACGGTGCGGCATGGCGTAGACCTGGGCCTGGAAGAACAGGAACGCACCCATCGGCGGGGTATTGGTGCGGGTCAGAACTTCGAGGGCGAAGCGGTCGGACTGGAGCTCATCGGCGCGGGCACGAGCGCGCGAAATCCTGCTGTAGGGCTGGTGGCGAAATAGGACATGGGCAAGCTCATGGACGAGGATGAAGGCGTAGGCCTCGTTGCGCAGCGGCAGGGAGAGGCGATCGACATTCGGGTCGTCGTTGGCATTGGCCGGTACGCCCAGCGCCGGCAAGATCGGCGGGTAGCGCCCGCCGGCGAAACCAGCCAGGGGCTTGTGGCGGAGCATGGCGCAATAGAGGTCGATGGTGCTCAGGCTCTTGCCGTTCACCTGCAGCCAGGCATAGGCGGTGGCCAGATCCTCCAACTGCTTCAAGGACAGGAGCGGCATGACGACAGTGGCACGGCCGCCGCTCCGGTAGGCGTAGAAGTTCAAGAAGGTGCTGTCGGGAGCAGGGGGCGGAAACTCAATTCGGACGTCACCGAGGCCGGAAAGCTCGGCAGGCGCCAGATGGGGCCGGATGCCGACGGCGAATATCTTTTCTACCGCTTGCTTCAGTCGCGGCACGTCACGGGCAATCTCGGCAGGGGAATACATGAGCTCGTAAGACATGGACGACACCGATCGCAACAGAACCGACACTACGGGCAAAGGTCATAACTTCCGCAATTGGCGACATGACGACGAGATCAGGGATCAGCCATAAACGCCGGTAACTCACTGCATCTGCAGGCGAAGTGCAGCCGCGGCGGCAAAGGGGGCGAGGGCCATGGCGACCAGGGACACGGCGGCAAGGATCATGAAGGATGGCCAAAAGGCGCCTGGAGGCGTAACGACCGCTGCAATGGCGGAAATGCCGAAAACGAGCGTCGGGATGTATAGTGGCAAGACAAGCATGGCGACGAGCATGCCGCCACGGCGGGCCCTGAGGGTGAGCGCGGCACCGATTGCACCGAGGAAGCTGACGGCGGGGGTGCCGACGAAGAGCGTGGCGGTGAGGACGGGATAGGCGGCAAGCTCCAGGTTGAGGAGCAGCCCGAGAACCGGGGCCGCCAGGGCAAGCGGCACGGCAGTGGTGAACCAGTGGGCGAGGCTCTTCGCCGCGACGACGAGTTCCAGTCCGATGGGGCCCGTCGCGAGGACTTCGAGAGTGCCGTCCTCGTGGTCCTGCTCGAACATGCGGCCGAGGCTGAGAAGTGCGGCGAGCAGCAGCCCAATCCACAGGATGCCCGGGGCAATGCGGGAGAGCAGCGCCAGGTCCGGGCCAAGTCCCAGAGGCATAAGGGCTACGACCAGGAGGAAGAAGCCCAGCGCCGTGCCCACCGCGCTCCCTTCGCGCAGGGCCAAGCGTATGTCGCGGGCAAGCAGCACCAGGAAGGGTCGCATCAGATCACCTCCGGCGGCAATCCTGGCGCGAACGGCACAAGGCGAAGCTCGCGGGAGCGGGAGAGTTCCAACGGCATGTGCGTGGCGACCACCGCAATGCCGCCCGACCCCAGGTGGTGCTCGATCATGGACGTGAGCAGCGAGACCGCATGGGCGTCGAGGGCGACGGTCGGCTCGTCAAGCAGCCAGAGCGGGCGCTCGGCGACAAGGAGCCGCGACAGGCCCAGACGCCGGCGCTGGCCTGCCGACAGATAGCCGGCCGGGACGTCGGCAAGCGGCAGGAGGCCGAGGTATTCGATCGCCTTCGCCCCGGCGTCCATGCTGCCGCCCAGGAACTGCGACCAGAAGCGTGCGTTCTCCACCACCGTGAGGTTGGACTTTACGGCATCTGCCATGGCGACGAGGTGGGCCAGCTCGCCAAGCTCGCGGTCGGGGTCCGCGCCGTCCAGGGCTATGGTGCCGTCGGTTGGCCGGATGAAGCTGGCGATGGTCCGCAACAGGGTGGTCTTGCCGGCTCCGTTCGGGCCCGTGAGCAAGAGCGCCTCGCCGGCTTCGACGGTGGCGTCGAGACCGGCGATGACCGTCCTCATGCCGCGTTCGACACGGAGGTGCTGGAGCCGCAATCGTTCGACCATGGAGCTCAGTGGACTTTCCTTGCGGGACGGGCCCGTTCAATTTCCCGCCAAAGTGGTAAGCGGAGGGGCTGTGCTTGGTTCGATGCTCGGGTATATAGGGGGCGTCTCTTTGATGACGCCAGCGCAAAAAAGCGATGGCTGGCGGGCAGGCCCCCGACCACGGCCGACCCACCTACGCCATCCCCTCCCGTCGGCGCTCCGACGGCGCGGCACCTGACCACGCCTGGAATGGGCCTCGGCGGCGCAACAGCAAGGCGCCAGCTGGACGTTCCTTGTGACGACAAACTGGATGGAGGAAGACCGTGAGCACGCAATCATCACGCGACAGTTTCAAGTGCCGGAAAACACTCGAGGTGGACGGCAAGAGCTACGTCTATTTCTCACTGCCGGATGCCGAGGCCAACGGCCTCACTGGCATCTCCAAGCTCCCTTACTCGATGAAGGTGCTGCTCGAGAACCTGCTGCGCCACGAGGACGACCGCACCGTCACGAAGGCCGACATCCAGGCATTCTCCGAGTGGCTCAACAACAAGGGCAAGACGGAAAAGGAAATCGGTTTCCGGCCGGCACGCGTGCTGATGCAGGATTTCACCGGTGTGCCGGCGGTCGTCGACCTTGCGGCAATGCGCGACGGAATGACCAAGCTCGGTGGCGACCCGAAGAAGATCAACCCGCTGGTGCCGGTCGATCTCGTCATCGACCATTCGGTGATCATCGACGAGTTCGGATCTCCCGAAGCCTTCAAGAAGAACGTCGAGCTCGAGTACGAGCGTAACGTGGAGCGCTACAACTTCCTGAAGTGGGGACAGAGCGCGTTCGAGAACTTCAAGGTGGTGCCCCCCGGCACCGGCATCTGCCATCAGGTGAACCTGGAATACCTTTCGCAGACGGTCTGGGTCGGCCACGGTCCCGACGGCAAGCTCTACGCCTACCCTGACACGGTGGTCGGCACGGACAGCCACACGACGATGGTCAACGGCCTCGCGGTGCTCGGCTGGGGCGTTGGCGGAATCGAGGCAGAGGCGGCCATGCTCGGCCAGCCGCAGTCGATGCTCATTCCTGAGGTCGTCGGCTTCAAGCTGACGGGCCAGCTCAAGGAAGGCGTGACGGCGACCGACCTCGTGCTCACCGTTACGCAGATGCTGCGCAAGAAGGGCGTGGTGTCGAAGTTCGTCGAGTTCTTCGGCCCCGGCCTCGACCACTTGACACTCGCCGACCGGGCGACGATCGGCAACATGGCACCAGAGTATGGCGCGACGTGCGGATACTTCCCGATTGACGACAAGACGATGGCCTACCTGCGCATGACGGGCCGCGACGACCATCGCATCAAGCTCGTCGAGGCGTATGCCAACGCACAGGGGCTCTACCGCACCTCGACGTCGCCGGACCCGGTATTCACAGAAGCGATGGAGCTCGATCTCGGCCAGGTCGTGCCTTCCATGGCCGGTCCCAAGAGGCCGGAAGGGCGCATTGCACTGCCTGATGTGAAGAGCGGGTTCGCTACCGCGCTCGACAGCGAGTACCGGCATCCGGGCGAACTCGGCAAACGCGTCGGCGTCGAAGGCAAGGATTTCGACCTTGGGCATGGCGACGTCGTAATCGCGGCGATCACCAGCTGCACGAACACGTCGAACCCGAGCGTGCTGATCGCAGCGGGCCTGCTTGCACGCAATGCCGTCGAGAAGGGACTGAAGCCGAAGCCGTGGGTCAAGACATCGCTGGCGCCCGGATCGCAGGTGGTCGCCGCCTATCTCGAAAAGGCAGGCCTGCAGACCTACCTGGACCAGATCGGCTACAATGTCGTCGGCTTCGGTTGCACAACCTGTATCGGTAACTCCGGGCCGCTGGCGCCAGAGATCTCCAAGGCGATCAACGACAACGGTCTCATCGCAGCGGCGGTACTTTCGGGTAACCGCAATTTCGAGGGCCGCGTCAGCCCAGACGCCCAGGCGAACTACCTCGCCTCGCCGCCGCTGGTCGTCGCCTACGCGCTTGCCGGCACGGTGAGCGTCGACCTCGCAAGTGAGCCGATCGGCAAGGGCAAGGACGGCAAGGACGTGTTTCTGCGCGACATCTGGCCTTCCAACCAGGAAGTGGCAGACTTCATCGAGAAGAACGTCACGCCGGAATTGTTCAAGGCGCGCTACGCCGACGTCTTCAAGGGCGACGCGAACTGGGCGAAGATCAAGTCCGGCACCAGCATGACCTATGGCTGGGAAAGCGGATCGACTTACGTGCAGAACCCGCCCTACTTCGAAGGCATCACGAAGACGCCGGCGCCGATCAAGGACATCGAAGGTGCCCGCATCCTGGCGCTGTTCGGGGACAAGATCACGACCGACCACATCTCGCCAGCCGGCTCGATCAAGCTCGAGAGCCCAGCGGGCAAGTACCTGGTCGACCGCCAGGTCAGGCAGGCCGACTTCAACCAGTACGGCACGCGACGCGGCAACCACGAAGTCATGATGCGCGGCACGTTCGCCAACATCCGGATCAAGAACAACACCGTGAAAGATGACAAGGGTGGCGTGGTGGAAGGCGGGTATGCCGTCCACTATCCGTCGGGCGACCGGATGTACATCTACGACGCGGCAATGCGCTACCAGAAGGAAGGCGTGCCGCTGATCGTGATCGCGGGCATCGAATACGGCAATGGCTCGTCGCGCGACTGGGCGGCCAAGGGCACCAACCTGCTCGGTGTGAAGGCTGTGATCGCGCAGTCGTTCGAGCGAATCCACAGGGCCAATCTGGTCGGTATGGGCGTCGTGCCGTTCACGTTCGAGGAGGGAACGAACTGGGAGACGCTCGGGCTCAAGGGTGACGAGAAGATCACGATCCGTGGTCTGACCGAAGTTTCGCCGCGCAAGAAGATGACGGCGGAAATCACCTATGCCGACGGCTCGAAGAAGGAGGTGCCGATCCTGTGCCGGATCGATACCGCAGACGAACTCGACTACTACAAGCACGGCGGCATTCTGCACTACGTGCTACGCCAGCTTGCGGCCTGAAACCGGCCCCCGAATTAACGTTGTCGAACGGGCCCTTCGGGGCCCGTTTTCCTTGATGGCCGGTGTCACCCATTCGTGAGCAGCAATTGAATGGAGAGAAGGTCCGTTCGGCGCTATAGGTAAACTGTTTCCGTTCGACCAACCGAGGATTCCGCCTGAGATGCGCCGACTCTTCCTGTTCCTTGCTCCACTCCTTGGGTCGCTGGCAGCCGCGCCGGTCATGGCGCAGGAGAAGGTACGAGCGGTGCTCGAGCTTTTCACCAGCCAGGGCTGCTCGTCGTGTCCCAGCGCAGATGCCTTCCTCGGCTCATTGCAGCCTCGAAATGACATCATTACCTTGACACTTCCGGTCGACTACTGGGACTACCTGGGCTGGAAAGATACGCTGGCGAAAACCGAATTCTCCAAGCGTCAACGCGATTACGCGGCAAGACGCGGCGACGGTCATGTCTATACGCCCCAGATCGTCATCAACGGGCGCAAGCACATTATCGGGAGCAAGCAGAACGCAGTAATCGCTGCGATCAATGACCCAACGATCAAGAACGATCTGGCCATTCGGATCGAGGGCCATGCGGATGGCAAGTCCATCACAGTCAATGCCGGCAATGGTTCGCCAAAACACATGAGCGGCACCATCTGGCTTGCAACGGTCAGGGCCCAGGTGCCCGTCGATATCAAGCACGGCGAGAACCGGGGCCGCACAATAACGTACTTCAACGTCGTTCGTTCGCTGTCGCCAATCGGAATGTGGTCCGGCGAGGCAATGCAGGTGAAGCTGCCCTACGACGAGATGCTGCGTGAAGGGGAACGTTGCGCGATCTTCATACAGGCCGGGCACGCAGGGCCGATCTTTGCGGCCGCCTGGATGCAGCAGTCCGCCAGCAAGAACTGACCGATCAGTAAAAAGAAAAAGCGGTGCCGGGGGAAGCACCGCCTTTCCAGTATTGGGCCCGGTCCTGGAGAGCAACCTCGGCAGGGTTTGGGGGCAAGTTCGTCCGAAGCAGCGAACCGGGCCTTGGGGTCGTTGTCCAATATAGCGAGAGATGCGGCGACTCTTCGATCTGCCTGTGGCAATTGTGTGATTTTTGTTGCCAATTGTTTCGCCCGATGAACTACCCACACACTCGGCAGGCCGGTGTGGGCGTAATCAGAAATTTGGGAGAAGGGGCCCGGCTCATGGAGTTCTGCCCGGGGGAAGGCAGGAATCTCGAGGGCATGGAACCGGGCCCTGGGGATATGCTCACATTATATAAATTTGCGGCACCCGTTCGATGTTGATGTGACCATTCTGTGATAACCGCCCGATGGCGTCATATCCGCTAGGGAATCAACGAGCTTGCAATCGCGACGACACTCCGCAACACTGGGCGCTTAACATTAATGGAGGCGCCATTGAGCGATATCGAGCCAATACGTTTACGCCCCCGCGCGGCCAATCAGGCGGCGGCAAAGGGGCAAGGCGATTCCCAGGGCTCAGGCCAGTCAGCACGGGCGCGGCCGCAAGTCGTCTTCAACCGGCAAGAGCTCGACGCAATTCTCGGACTTTACGGACGGCAGGTGGCTGCCGGCGAGTGGCGCGACTACGCGCTCGACATGGGTTCCGACAAGGCCGTTTTCTCGATCTTCCGCAAATCCAGCGAGTGTCCAATCTATCGAATCGAAAAGAATCCGAAGCTCGCAAAGAAGCAGGGGGCTTATAGCGTTATCGCGGCGACCGGGCTGATCCTGAAACGCGGGCAGGACCTGAAACGCGTAATCTCGGTGCTGGAGAAGCCTGTGCGACTGGTAGATCACTGAGGCCAGGAAACCGGGCTAACGGAGACCGGGGTGGACTTGCGACACAAATAAGGGCCCCGAAGGGCCCTTATTGAATTTCCGTAATCAGCCGCTTTGGGCCTATTCGCGATTGCCGAACAGGCTGAGCAGGGAAACGAAGAGGTTGATGAAGTCGAGATAGAGGCTCAACGCGCCCATGATCGCGGTCTTTGCAGCCATTTCGGCATTTCCGGCCACCTCGAAGTAGGTATCCTTGATGCGCTGTGTGTCGTAGGCGGTCAGGCCCGCGAACACCAGGACACCAATCACCGATATGGCGAACCGCAGCGCATCAGACTGCATGAACAGGTTGACGAC
>JBJOGJ010000048.1:0-19554 GCA_046048295.1 Pseudomonadota bacterium
TCGAGAAAACTCGAAAGCACACGGGTGCGCATGCGGTGGACCATGGCGAGCTCGACGGAGCGCGTCTGCAGCACCTTGGAACCGAGGGAGGCCATCTCCAGCATCTCCTCGTAGGTGATGCGCGAAAGGCGCCGGGCCTGCGGGACGATGCGCGGGTCGGTCGTGAACACGCCTTCGACGTCGGTGTAGATGTCACAGACATCGGCGCCGACAGCAACGGCCACGGCGACGGCACTGGTATCGGAGCCGCCACGGCCGAGCGTGCTGATGCGGTTGGCGCCGGGCTCGACGCCCTGAAAGCCGGTCACCACGGCTACCTCGCCGCGTTGCATCGCTGCCGAAATGGCGGCTCCGTCAACCTCCTGGATGCGGGCGCGCCCGTGCACGCGGTCCGTGACGATGGGCACCTGCCAGCCCTGCCATGAGCGGGCGTCGATGCCGATGGACTGGAGGACGATGGCCATGAGGCCGGCTGTCACCTGCTCGCCCGAGGCGACGACGACGTCGTACTCGCGGGGATCATAGCGCTCCGAGGCTTCGTTGACATAGGCGACCAACTGGTTGGTAACGCCCGACATGGCGGACACCACGACGGCCACCTGGTTGCCGGCGTCGACCTCCCGCTTGACGTGGCGCGCAGCATTCCGGATGCGCTCGACGTCGGCAACCGAAGTGCCCCCGAACTTCATCACCACGCGCGCCATCCGCTGCTCCTGCTCGACGATCCACGTAAACCCGGCAAGCCCATAACGTCTGGCCGCCGTCATCATGGCGGAGACACATAGCCGCAAGCCGGCAAAGCCGCAATGGGCTCGCTGGCGGGTGGCGCCAACCCATTGACATCGCGGGTCGCCCGCCGCCAAGTGGGGGCATGGCCAATTCCGAACAAACGAGCCGCGCGACGCTGGACGCCGAAGAGGTCGAGCGGTTCTCCCGAATGTCCAGCGAATGGTGGGATCCGGCAGGCAAGTTCCGGCCATTGCACAAGCTCGGGCCGGCGCGCATCGGCGCCATTCGAGACCTGATCGCCGGCCATTTCGGGCGCGACGTGGGCGGGGCAAGGCCGCTCGCGGGTCTCGGACTGGTCGACATCGGTTGCGGCGGCGGGCTGGTGGCGGAGCCACTGACCCGTCTCGGCGCCAGTGTTACCGGCATCGATCCGTCGCAAGCGAACATCGAGGCGGCCAGAATTCACGCGGAAGGCCAGGGGCTCGGGATAGAGTACCGGGTGGCGACCGTCGAAGAGCTGGCGGCGGAGGGCCGCAGGTTCGATTGCGTGCTGTGCCTGGAGGTGGTCGAGCACGTGCCGGACGTCGGCGCCTTCCTAAAAGTCACCGCGGAGCTCGTGCAGCCGGGTGGGCTCATGGTGCTCTCGACGCTGAACCGGACATTGAAATCCTTTGCGCTGGCCATTGTCGGGGCCGAGTACGTGCTCAGATGGCTGCCGGTCGGCACGCACCAGTGGCAGCGCTTCGTGACACCGGACGAGCTTGCCGGATACGTCAGCGCGGCGGGGCTCGAGGCCGGGAGCAGGGAGGGGCTGGTCTACAATCCGCTTGCCGACCGGTGGAGTCGCAGTAGCGACACGGACGTGAATTATATCATGGCGGCCGCCAAACGATGACCGCGATTGAGCAGCGGGGCGTTTCTCCATAGAGTGGCGAGGCTGACTGCATTGCATTCGTATTCATTTCCGGGGGCGTTTTCATGTCGGGTGGAAAGAGCAAACGCTTGGCGCTGGTCGTCGGCAACTCCGCCTATAGCTATGCAGCACCGCTGAAGAATGCGGCGAACGACGCCAAGGCGGTCGGCGAGAGGCTGGCGGAACTCGGCTTCGAAGTGATGGGCGGACCGAACGATGCGCCGGCGGGCGGCAAACGGGGCCGCAAGCCGGCCAACGTCGGAATCGACCTGGACCGCAAGACAAGCGTGCAGAGGTTCGCGGCTTTTCTCGACCGCATCGAGCCGGGCGATACGGCGCTGATCTATTACGCCGGTCACGGGCTGCAGATTGCGGACGAGAATTTCCTGGTGCCTGTCGACGCCAGCCTGGCCGGCGACGAACCGCTGGCGCAACTGGTCAGAATGCGGGTCATGATCGAGCAGGCGGCACTCAAGGCAGGACGCGCCGGCACGACGCTGGTGTTCCTCGACGCCTGCCGCGAGAACCCGTTCACGGAAGAACAACTGCGAAACCTTGCCTTAGGCGCCCGCAGCCTCGGCGCGGCGCAACACAGGCCGGAGCCGATGGCGCTGGTCGGCAAGGGTTTCGCGACAATGAAAATGCAAGCGCGTGCAGACGCATCGGCAACGTTCATCTCGTTTGCAACGTCGCCCGGCGACTTCGCCTACGATGGCGAAGGCACGAACAGCCCGTTCACGACGGCGGTGGTCAATCACCTGTCCACCAGGGGGCTCAGACTGGACGACTTCATCGACCGGGTAGCCAGCGACGTGCTCGTGCATTCGGAGATGGCGGGCCGCTACCAGGACCCCTGGTATGAAAGCAATCTGCGCCGCGACTTCTACTTCAGGCCGGTAGATTCCAGCCCTGTGTGGCTGCTCGCGCTGCTTTCGCTGATTGCGGGGGCGATCGCAACGCACTTCATGATGGGGTTCGATTCCTTCCTGGCGGTGGTGAAGCCCACAAGGCCCGAGACCTCCCCCTTCCTCTATCTCGGCGGCGTGTTCTTCGCCGCGGTCATCGGCTTCGGGGTTTGGCGGTGGGGAAGCGGCAAGGCGCGGGACGTGGCGATCGCAGTGGCCGGCACGACGCTCGCCTTCGCGCTGGCGATCTTCATCCTCGAAACGCCGATCATGCAGTTGCGCGGGGAGGAGCCGGTGTTCGGCGGCAACGGGGTCAGCTTGTCGAGCATCCTGGCGCGCGAACGGTTGCTGAAGTTCCTGGGCAGCCCGCACTTCGTTACGGTCAGCGTGCTCGTGCTGCTTGCGGCACTGATGGCGACCATCCTGACGGCGCTAAGCCTCAAGCCGCAACGCGGGGGGTTCAGCGGCTTCGGCACGCTCGTCGGCTCGATGAGCGTGGCGGTGCTGCTGCCGTTCATGGCGGTGGGCATGCTTTGGGTGCAGGAGTTGATGGGCGACAACACCGGTGCGACCCTGCACTGGCTGGCTGTCGCCACCGGAGCGCTGTGGTTTATGATCCTCGGCGCACAGCTCGGGTACAGTTTCATGTACCACGTGGAGGACTACGAGCCACCAGCCGGCAGCGGACGCTAGCCTGCTTCCGATACATGAGGTTGATCGGACACGTGCGTACGATAATCGGCAGCCGTGCGGGCGCCAGACGTGGCAGCACCGTACAAAGTGTGCTTATCTTGCCGCGGCCAGCTATTAAATCGTAACTCGTTTCAAGCTGTTAGCATGACGGATAACGAACACTCGCGAAGCGCGACAAGGTCCACGGCCCAGCAACAATGCAGAGGCCCCGCCGTTCTGCATTGTCCACCAGGACAACATTTCATCCGCTTGCCGACGCTTGCCGGGATTTGCTTTGCCCGCAGGCCCTTGGCGGACTAGCTTCGCGAATGATGCCGACGGGGAAAGACTGAATTTCGGCTACGTGTGAGAGGGAGAACACGACGTGACAACGGGGCAAGAACCGGGCCGGCTGGCGCTCATCATCGGCAACGGCAACTATCGTAGCGCACCCCGGCTGCGGAACCCGATCAACGACGCCAACAAGCTCAGCGACAGCCTCGCCGCACTCGGCTTCCAGGTGAGGAAGGAGCTCGACGTCGACGGCGAGCAGTTCCAGCGGGTCATCGGCCAGTTCATCGGCGAGATCGGCAGAAGCCGGGCGGCAGGCGGCGAACCGGTCGCGGTGTTCTTCTTCGCCGGCCATGGCGTGCAGGTGAGGGGAGAGAACTACCTGCTGCCAATCGATGGCGATATCGCCAATGAGGCCGACCTGAAACTGCGAACGATCAGCCTCAACGTCGTCGTCGAAGCAATGGGCAACTCGGCGCAGACCAGCATCGTGTTCCTCGACTGCTGCCGCAACAACCCATTGCCGCCATCGCTCGGGCAGGACGAACTCAGCCGCACGATCAAGGCACAGAGCGGACTTGCCAATGTCGACGTGCCGAACGGCGCGTTCATCGCCTTCGCGACACAACCGGACAACGTCGCGGTGGACGGAAAAGGCGAGAACAGTCCATTCACCGAGGCGCTCACCGAGTGCATCGCACGGCCGGACGAGTCGATCTCGGAAGTGATGATCCATGTTCGCCGCCTGGTGCACCAGAAGACCGGCGGCCGCCAGATCCCCTGGGACCGGTCGGCCCTGTTCGAAAACTTCGCGTTCTGCCTGCAGAACGTCGCCGACATTCGTGCACTCGATGCGCCAACTGCGGCGGAGCTCGAGGCGCGACGCGAGGAAGAGTACTGGTCGCTGCTCCAGAACAGCACCAACCCGGCGCTGCTCGAAAGCTTTGCACAACAGTTCCCGAAGAGCCCGAGGCGGGAGGAAGCACTTGCGCGGATCGAGCGGCTCCACCGCCAGCAGCGGCGCCACAGGATCACGCTGCGTGCGGCAAGCGTGGTGCTGATATTTGCAACGCTGTTCGCTGCCTGGGTCGGCGGCAACTGGGCCCGCTTCACCCAGAACTACGAAGGTGTCGACCTGAGCCGGGCAGACCTGATCGGTGGCGACGTGCACCTCGCGGCGCAAGGCGTCGGCGATACGCCGACGAGTTGCCGACTGAGATGCATATGGAGCAACATGCTCGGCACGCCGTGCGTGGCGGTCAGCTACGACCCACGCTCCACGGTCTGCTACCTGAAGGACAGCGTCGGCTTCTTCAGCCTGCCCGACCAGGACGGCCTCGGCAGCGACCCGTCGCAGTCGTGGATCATGAAATGGACGGGGGAACCTAAGCCCCAGCACGCCAAGGGCGCCGGATTCGCGGTGCTGTTCAACCGACAACTCGTCGGCACGCAGATCGATGAAGCCAAGGTTCTCGCGCATCCGCTGACGGCCAAGGAAATCGAGGTCTACGGCGCCAAGAACAAGCGCAGGTGGGAAGCGGCGCGGAGCGTCAATCCCGGCCTGGCGGAGCCGAAGCTGCAGATCAACAGGCTCGATCAGCGCACCGGGCGCATGATCTGGCGGTTCCGCGGCATTCCCTGCCAGCGAATCTGCGCCGCGCTCGGCCCGGACTGCATGGGTTTCAGCCACACACCTTTCGGCAACCGGTGCGAGCTGTTCGGGACGGTGACGGACATCATTCGCGAGGGCAACGGCAAGCACGTCAGTATCCCGACGACCATATCGGGGTGCAAGGACTTCACGGTCAGGGCGTGCCGGGAAGACGGCTGACGCGCCACAACCCGGAACAATCGATGGACAGGAGGGGCACATGGCAAACGATGGCAACGAAAAGGGGTTCGGACCCGACCTGCCGCCGGTAAGGGGCAAGCTGCTGCCTGCCCACGAGGAGGCGACGCGCGACGCCGTCGGGCCGGCGCACGACGATGAACTCGACGGACCCGAAGACCTGCCGCTGTTCGACGAGGAAGAGAGCGTGACGCGGAGCGGCATCCCGCGTGTCGCCTGGCCGTCGAGCGACGCGGAGGCGCCCGATTACGCGCACCTGGAGCCGGGAGGACGCGAGCCAAAAATCGGCGACGAGGACTTCGTACTGACGGCAGCCGAACTCGACCTGGTCATCCGCGCCAACCAGTACCTGCCGGAAGGCTTCGACGACCAATTCGTATTCGCGATACGCGGCGCCCGACTGAAGAACGGCGACTCCGCCGAAGGCGTGACCAGCATCGCGCTCAATGAGACCCGGCCGGATCACCGCGAATTCATGTGCACGATCGGCTTCTACTCCCCCAAGTCGGGGCATCTTTCGGCGTTCAAGGCGTCGACGGTTCCGAACGTGCAGTTCATGACGAACTACTATCGGAAGATGAACAGGATCTCTCCGTTCAGCTCGACGAACGCCAACATGCTGCCGACGGGCTGCTATGTGTACCGCGTCAATGCGCACAAGAGCGGCACGATCAAGCCGGCGCTGCGGCTCACCAGCCCGGACAGGCTCACCGAAGATGGTACGGTCACGACGCTGCGGACGCACAACGACCTGACCTTCCGGGACGACGACCTGTGGGACAGGTGCGTGCCCTACGACAACGTGCACTGCGCGTACAAGTTCGATTCCTTCTCGTCGGCGGGGTGCCTGACCATCTGCGGTCCGAACGGACAGGGGCCGTGGGGCAAGTTCCAGGCGGTGCTGAAGACGATGCGCTGGAACGCCCGCCAGGACGTCGTACTGATGACCGGACGCGAAGCAACGATCGCGGCCTACATCATCCAGGCCAACAAGCACAACGATCCCGATATCGTCAGGCGCTATCTCGGCCGCCTCCGCCACGGATCGCAGGGGCCGGCGGTGAAACGGCTGCAGGCGAAGCTGGGCTTCGAGCCGACCGGATATTTCGGCGCGAGCACGAAACTCACGCTCACCCAGCTGCAGAAGGAAAAGGGCCTCAGACCGGATGGGATCTACTCAGACGCCGTCGACCAGGCTCTCGGCTGGGACGTGATGCAGGGCTGGTCGCTCAAAGGCGGAGCGGGCGAGCCTGAACCAGCCCCGGTTGCCGTGCCTGCGGCAGTCACCGCACCCGAACCTGCGGAGGTGCCAGCGCCACCGGGCGGCGAGGCGCCGGCTCAGCCCGACGCGGGAACGGCAACGGCAACCGCCGCCACTGGCGCCGGCGCAGGTGCAGCGACAGTGGCGACCCAGCCGGCCCCGGTGCCGCAACCGGAACCCGTATCACAACCGCGGAACCTTGCCGGCGTGCCGGGCGGACCCGAGGCGGCGACCAACGAAGCCGTGGTGCCTCCGCATGCGCCGGTGCCGACGCCGCCGGCGCCGTCGATCATCACGCGGCCGAAACTCGCCTTCACGCCAGAGACGCTCAGACGCTTCGCATCCAAGGCACAGCCGCGGTACGTCGAGGCGTTCCTCGACTACCAGCAGATGCTCGGCGAATATGGCGTCAACGAACATCCGATGCGGTTCTGTCATTTCCTCGGGCAAATCGGCAACGAATGCGGGCGGCTTCGCATCCTCGAGGAGAACATGAACTACACGACCGCCGCCCGGCTGCAGGCGGTGTGGCCGTCGCGATTCCCGACGCGGGCTTCCGCCGAACCGTTCGTGCGCAATCCCGAGAAGCTCGCCAACAACGTATACGGCGGCAGGCTCGGCAACACGGAGCCGGGTGACGGCTGGCGCTACAGGGGACGCGGGTTCGTTCAGATCACCGGTCGCGGCAGCTACCGGGAGATGGGCAAGAAGCTCAACATCGATCTCGAGAACAATCCCGATCTCGCATTCGATCCACGCTTCGCGCTGGCGATCGCGTGCGAGACATGGAAGGCAAAACAGCTCGCCGGCGAGCGGAGCATGAACGACCTCGCGGAGGCCAACAAGCTCGAGGCGATGACGTACCGCGTCAACGGCGGCTACACGAATCTCGACGACCGGCGGGCGGCGTTCGAGGAAGCATGGGCGATATGGGCCGAGGACAGGGCGCCGAAAGGCCCACTAGGCAAGGGCATGCTGGATCGCGGCGACCGCGGTCTCGAGGTGCGTACGCTGAACGATCATCTCGCCCGGCTCGGCATGTTCGACGGCATCACCCGTCGTAAGCCCGGTTCCGTGTTCAACTTCTACACCTACAAGGCGGTGCGGGCGTTCAACGAGCGTGAAGGCGACAAGGATCCGATCGGCTTCGTGGCCAGCGACACGGTGGAGCGCATCGAGAACGCGTTGAGCCGGACGACGCGCAGCCGGAGCGCGGCGACACGGTCGCCGGAGGCATTGCCTCGCAGTGCCGATACGATATCGGACCGCATCCGCTCGCGGCTGCGGATCATCAGGACGACATCGCTTCTGCTGGCGGTGTTGGCGCTTGTCTACGCGGTCGTGCAACTGCTGGCGATGGACGGCGGCAGCGCGCTGTCCGATCTGGCGCCGGTCGGTCCGTTCGTGTTCGCGGCGCTGGTGTTCCTGTTCGCCGTGTCGCTCTGGATCGCAGCCGCGCCGCTCGCCCGCGCCGTCAACGTGCCGAATGCGGAGGTACGGCGGAGCATCTCTGCCAGCGAGGAACCCGATACCTTCATCGATCTCAGCGAAGAGCCGGTGCGCAACGGTATCAATCTCGACAATGTCAGTTAGGCGGCGGCCGTCCGCGGCCGGTGGGACGTAGGAGCGTCAGGTGTTGGAGCCATTCATCGTCAACAGATCGCAGGCCGACTATCTCGTCATCCAGTTATTCGGCGGCGACAACAATCTCAGTCATTTCGTCTACCAGGACCTGCAGGAGATGGCGGCCGGACTTCGCGGCAACGTCGTCGTGCTCGGCCTGGCGGATCTGGCGGACCGGCCGGCATCCGTAGTCGAGGTGACGGCCGAGCGGGGCATCCAGACACTCGAGGACCTGGGCGAGATCGATACCGGAGATCCCGAAGTTCTCGCGCATTTCGTATCGCGGGCGCTGATCACATATCCGGGCGCCAAGAAGGCCCTAGGTTTCTGGGACCACGGCACGGGCGTGTTCGACGAAACCGACGCAAGCGAGAAGCTGCTGACGCGCAGCATCCATTCGGTGTCACGCTCCGAGCGCACACGCTCCTACCCGGCGCGGCGGCTGTTTTTCCCGAAGGCCGCACTCGAGTTCGACGAAGTGACACGCGGCATGCTTCACGACGACACGAACGGCGGCGTGCTCACGAACCTCGAAGCAGCCAGGATGATCGACGTTTCGTTGCAGCGCGCAAACAGTCACAACAAGTTCGACCTGATCTTCTCCGACACCTGCCTCAACGGCATGATCGAGGTGCTCGACGAACTCAGCCCCTATGCGGACTGCATTGTCGGCTCACCAGAGCTCGAGCCCGGCGACGGCTGGAACTACGAGGGCTGGATGCGGATGGTGGGCGAAAACCCGCCGGCCGACGGAGAGGCCTGGGGCCACTACGCGGTCGAGGCTTTCCGCGTCAACTACGAGCGGTTTCCGAAGAAGCACCCCTGCACGCTCGCCGCATTCAGGACCGAGAACCAGATCTCCGACGCTTTCAGGGCGCTGCTCGATACCGCGCGCGCCGACAACAGCGGCTTCGACGCGTTCTTCTTCGTCGACCACGCCCGTTCGAAAGCACAAGCCTACGCGAGGCGGGACACCTACGACCTCGTCGATTTCGCGCGCAAGCTGGTGAAGATCTCCGAGACCGACAAGCCAGCGCTGGCGCGGGCAGCGCAGGATCTCATTGCGGCCTGTGACGCGGCGAAGGTCCACTGGTGCCGCCTCGGGCCGACGGTGCAGGAGTCGTTTGGCCTGGCGTTCTGGTTCCCGAGCTCGCGGTCGATGATGCGCCGCGACATCGGAACCTACGAGCGGCTGACATTCGCGAAGCGGACGGGCTGGGCCGATTATCTCGGACAGTTCCGGTAGCGGCCGTGGGCGCGAAGGCACCGGCAGGCACAGCTGCCCGGACGGGCCGGGCCTTGAAGCGCCCGGCGCCCGAGGCCATGTGCCCGCCATGACCGAAGCTCCACTCCGGCAGATCCAGGGCCGGCTCGTCATCGGCACACAAGGCGCTGGCTTCACCGACCTCAGCCAGAAGCTCGGCGCGTGGCTTCGCGACAGCGGTTGCGGCGATGGACTGGTCAGCGTTTTCGTGCGCCATACCTCGGCTTCGCTCACGATCCAAGAAAATGCGGACCCGAGCGTGCTGGCGGATCTCGCGGACGCACTCGACCGGCTGGCACCACGGGAGATGGCCTACCGGCACCGAACGGAAGGGCCGGACGATATGCCCGCCCACATCCGTTCCATGCTGACTTCGACGTCGGTGCAGATTCCGGTAGCCGACGGCACGGCGCTGCTCGGCACCTGGCAGGCGCTCTACCTCATCGAACATCGGGACGAACCGCACCGCCGAGAAATCGTGCTGCACTTCATCGGCACCATCGGCCGGTAGAATGGCCGGATCAGGTCAGGCCGGCGAAGCGGCGCGTCGCGGAGACGAGTTCGCTCAGAATGCCCCGCTCGGTCATTGCGTGTCCGGCATCGGGCACCAGTCGCAGATCCGCCTGGGGCCAGGCGCTCTTCAGGTCCCAGGCATTGCGAAACGGCGTCACCACGTCATAGCGGCCATGCACGATCACGCCCGGGATGTCCTTCAGGCGGACAGCGTTGCGCAGTAGCTGATCGTCGCTCTCGAGAAAACCACCGTGCACGAAGTAATGACACTCGATCCGTGCGAAGGCGAGGGCATAGTATTCGGCCGCGAACTGCGTCAACCGGTTCGGGTCCTCGTAGAACGATAACGTGGAGCCTTCCCAGACGCTCCAAGCCTTGGCCGCCTCGATCTGGATGGCGGGGTCCGTGCTCGTCAAGCGCTTGTAGTAGGCGGCCATCATGTCGCCGCGCTCGTCTTCCGGGATGATGGACTGATAGCGTGCGAAGGCGTCGGGATAAATCCAGCTGCAGCCGTCCTGGTAGAACCATTCGAGTTCGCGGCGGCGGAGCAGGAATATGCCGCGCAGAATGAGGCCCTTCACATGATCCGGATGCGTCTCGGCATAGGCGAGGGAGAGCGTCGAGCCCCATGAGCCGCCAAAGAGCTGCCAGCGGTCGATTCCCAAGTGCGTGCGCAGGCGCTCCATGTCGGCGACGAGATCCCAGGTGGTATTTGCCTCGAGCGAGGCATGCGGCCTCGACCTGCCACACCCACGCTGGTCGAACAGGACGATCCGATAGTGTGCCGGATCATGGCAGCGGCGCATCGACGGATTGGTGCCGCCGCCGGGGCCGCCATGTACGACGAGAACGGGGTCGCCGGCGGGATTGCCGCACTGCTCGTAATAGATCGTGTGGCCGCCTGGGACTTCCAGCCAGCCTTGATCGTACGGGTCGAGGGGTGGGTAGAAACCGAGGTAGGATTGATTGCGCATCGTCGGGGTGTTCAGCGTTCCGTCTCCTGGGCGGGCCAGTACCTGCGGCTGGCGGGTTAGGACAAGAGGGGCGGCCAGCCTCACGCCCCCTGCTGCTGCTTGAGACGCTGCAGGCGGAGTTCGCGGTCGTAGACGGCCTCACCACCGGGGAGACGCATGTCACGAACCCGCTCGACCGCCTTGCCTTCCGGCGCCGGTGTCAACATGGTTGCCACGAGGATGGCGAAAAAGCCAGCCGGTACGCCGAAAACTCCTGCCATGGCACTCGGCACGCCGAGCCAGGCCGCTTCGCCCGCCAGGATTGCCAATACCGCGATGACGAAGCCGGTCACCATGCCCAGCAGAGCCGCAAAGGCGCTGACGCGCTTCCACCATATGGCGAGAACGAGAACCGGAAACGCCGTCGAACCGGACAGGGCCAAGGCCCACAGCATCAATCGCACCGGGTCCGCCGAGACGCCCAGCGCGATCCAACAGGCGAGAAAAGCCGTGGCGGCGATGGTGATGCGGGCGATGGCAATGCGAATCCCATCAGTTTGCGGTTCCCATGTCAGACCACCGATACCGTCCTCGGCAATGATGTTGGCAAGCATCACGATGGTGGCACAGGTGGCGGCCAGCGCCAGCGCCAGTGCGCCGGCAACCGAAAGATAGAGGAAGGCACTCGGAAATTCCGCTGCCACCGGCATCGAGAAAAGGATCGCGTCACGGCTGAAGCTGAAAGCGGTCAATGGCGGGTTCTGGCCGCTGCCACTCACCGCCGCCAAGCCGATGTCCTGCATCCACTTGAACCAGACCGGCAACTCACCGGCATCGGCGCCGACAAGGTCGTCCATCACCATGTCGCGAAAGAAGACGGCGACCGCGGAGATGGTCAACATTATGACGCCGGTGAAGAAGATGGCCCAGCCGATCGACTTGCGCGCCTCATAGACCCCGGGCGTCGTCGTGCACCGCGGCAACAACCAGGGCGCTGCCGCAACTCCCATCATGATGCTGAGGCTGGCCAAGATGAAGCTCAGTGGGCCGACCTTCGCATAGGGTTCCGCCATGCGGCCGAGGATCGGCTCGAGGCCGAGCCCGGCGAGGTCGAACGAAAGCAGGGGCGCGATGGGGATCGGCACGCCCTGGGCCGCTTCGAGCCGGCCGATGCCGCGCAGGACGGGACCATAGCTCAACTGGGGCAGCGGCAGATTGGTGACCAGAGCGGCGACGACGCATACGGGGATGAGCAGCGCGATCATCGCCGCCATCGTCTGGGCCGTCGTCGTCCATGCGAGGCTGCGCACGCCACCTGGCAGAATGCTCAGGACGATGACCGGCCAGAGGATGAACATCATGACCGCCATTGCATTCCAGCCGCTCAGCCATTGCGCGGCATAGAGGGCCATCCGCAGCTCGGCAAACAGGATCAGGAGCATCGGCACGGCGAGAAGACCGGCGGCCGTGAGGCGCACGATGCGGCTCTCGAAGCGCCGGCCAAGGAAGCTCGGCACGGTGAAGGCGCCAAACTTGCGGTAGTAGGGGGCAATCAACAGCGCCATCAGGACGAAGCCGCTGGTCAAGCCGATGGAAAGGCACCAGGCATCGTAGCCATTGAGAAAGAACAGGCCGGTGAATGCGACAAGGCCGGTGCCGCCCAGCGCCGAGGCAGTCAGGTTCAGGCCGGCATAGGAGGCGGGGACACGGCGGCCGGCGGCGAAGTAGTCGCGGCCGTTGGTTGCAAAACAGGAGACGCCGATGCCTATGTAGAGAAGGAGCGGTCCGACCAGCATCGCCCAGCGCAGGATTGCCTGGTCGGTGCCGAGCTGCTCGAAGACCAGCAGCAGCAGTGCGAGCGCCAGGAAGGCACTGGCGAATACGCCGAAGTAGTTGCCGAGCCGTGGATTGACGAGCTGGCGCTGCGTGGTGATCGTCGACATGCTTCAACCGCCCTACATGTCCTCATTAGCGCCGTGCCAATGGTCGATGGCATCCTGGCGATTGATGAAGGAGGCAACGGTGAAGATGGCAATCAGGAAGAGACCGTGGCCCATCATGAAATAGCCGAGCGGAAAGCCGAGGAACTTGTTCGAGTTCAGCCTGTCGACGTAGAGGGGCAGCACGACCACCAACAGCAGATAGGGCAACAGGCTCGCCAGCATCTGCCATTTCGTGTGCCGCCAATAGGGCTTGCGCTCAGACCAATCGACCATTCAGCCATCTCCCCTCGAGCTTGCCGGGCGCATTTCCCGGCCCCATCGTCGCCAGTGGAAAGTGTGTGACAACAGTGTGTTTGCAGTGCGGCCAAGCGGCATGGCGGCAAGCCGGACTGCCCGGATCCGCTTCTGCCCCAGCAGACGGTGCTCCATCAATGTTTTTCTCGGCTGAGCACCCGAAACCCGAGAGATAGCCCCGCGGACTGTTTTGAACACCGCTAAACCATTGAATACAAGACGTTACTCTACCTGGACGTTTGCAGAACCACAACTTTTGCGCTATTGCAGCGTGTACGAATCGGCCCCGGTTCATGCGCACCCCTCAATCCGAGATCGGGACCTTTTCGAACTTGCAGTGCACACTTGCACCAACCGGGAAGGGCTTCCAATGGGGATGATATCTGAATTCAAAGAATTTGCGATGAAGGGCAACGTCGTCGATCTCGCCGTCGGCGTGATCATGGGCGCTGCCTTCGCACCGATCGTCGCGACGCTCGTCGACAACATCATCATGCCGCCGATCGGCTACTTGATGGCCGGGATAGACTTCTCGAACCTGGCGCTTGTGTTGCCGACACCAGAAGGCAAGGGCGTGCTCATCAAGTACGGGCTGTTCCTAAATGCCGTCATCAAGTTCCTGATTACCGCCTTCGCGATCTTCCTGCTCGTCAAGGCGATGAACAGCATGAAGCGGCCTGCGCCGGAGGCGGCTCCGGCCGAACCGCCGCCGAGCGAGAAGTACCTCAAGGAAATCCGAGACGCTCTGGTCGCCAACAAGGCGTGACGGCCGCGTTTTGCGAAACTGACGGAAGGTCCCGCCTCGGGCGGGGCCTTTTTTGCGGCCGTGCCCGAGTCTCAGCAAGACGCTTGCAAGAGGCGAGGGCAAGCCGCTATTCTAGTCGCCGTTCGCGGGCGTAGTTCAGTGGTAGAACGTCAGCTTCCCAAGCTGAATGTCGTCGGTTCGATCCCGATCGCCCGCTCCAATATTCCAGGCTCCGCCAGCCGCGCCCGGCCGGTTGTCGCGGTGGCGGGATCGCGGAGATCACCTCGACAGCCCGACAAGGATCTCCATGGCGATCTTTCTCTCAGAAGCCGATATCAAGGCGCTCGTGACCATCAACGATGCCATCGACGCCGTGTCGAACGTCTTCACGGTTGCCGGCGAAGGCGGGGTCATCAATCCTCCCCGCCAGCAGATCGACATCCCGCAGGGCTACCTCCGGCTGACCTCGGCGATCGTTTCGCCGTTGGAGAAGATCGCCGTCAAGGTGTCGTCGTCGATGGTGTTTGCGAGCGATTCCGGCCGGCTACTGCTGCTCATCGACAGCGCAACCGGGCGTGCCGACGCACTGATCGAGGTGTTCTATCTCGGCCAGCTTCGCACAGCCGCGGCGAGCGGCGTCGCGACGCGGCTGATGGCGAGAGCCGATGCAAGCACCGTCGGCGTGTTCGGTTCCGGGCGCCAGGCCCGGACGCAGCTCGAGGCCATGAAAGCAGTGCGGCCGATCACGAGCGCGCTTGCATTCAGCCCCAACCGGGAACGGCAGCAACGGTTCTGCAGCGAGATGACGGCAACGCTCGGCATACCTGTCACGCCGGCTGCCTCGCCCGAGGAACTCCATGCGTGCGACATCCTGATAACCGCGACGACCTCGCGCACACCCGTCGTTGCGGGCGGCCTGGTGCGGCCCGGGACGCACATCAATGCCATCGGCGCCAACCGGCCCGAACGCCAGGAAATCGACGAGGAGACGATCCGCAGGTGCGCCGCCGTCGCCGTCGACAACAAGGCGCAGGCGAAGAAGGAATCGAGTGTCCTGGTGAAGTCCGTGGAGGGAGGCATCATCGGCTGGGAGGACGTGGTCGAACTCGGCGACCTGTTGGCGGAAGGCATGGCAGGGGGCCGCAAGGACGAAGCGATAACACTCTACAATTCGCATGGGGTCGCCATGGAGGATGTGGCGCTCGCCAAGAAAGCCTACGAACTCGCGCTCGCGAAGGGGATCGGCGTTTCGATACCCCTGACGCCATGAGCAAGAGGCTGGAGCGGGCCGCCCCTCACTTCCGCAGCCGGCGCGCGTGACGGGCGAGCAATTTCAGAAAGCTCTCGACCAGCGGCGACAGCGGCTCGTTGCGCCTGCGTAGAACCCCGATGGTGCGCGTGACCGTCGGTCTCCTGATGGGAACGACCGCACAGCGTTCGTTCGAAGCGCTCATGGCGACCATGTTGGGCGTCACGGTGAGGCCGATGCCCTCCGCGACGAAGGTCAGAGCCGTCACCGAATGCTGCACCTCATGCGACCACCGGAGCGTCAGATCATGCGATCCGAGCGCCTCGTCGAGGATCATGCGGTTGCCCGTCTCCGGGCTGACGCGGATCAGCGGTTCGTTCGAGACGTCCTTCCAAGTCACCGAAGGCCTTGTGGCGTAGGGGTGGCCGGCGGGACAGACGAGTACATAGCTCTCCTGAAACAACGCCTCGGCGTCGAGATCCCACCTGTTGGCCCCCATGATGGTTAGCGCCAACTCCACCGTGCGGTCGCTGACCAGATCGCCAACCTCCCGGGCCGACGTCTCATGGACCTTCACCTCGACGTCAGGGTAGTCCTGGCGGAGGTTCTGGACGATGGGCGGCAGGAGGTAGTGGGCAAGGGTCGGGATCGAGGCAATGACGAGCCTGGACCTGCTCGCGCCGCCATGCTGCTGCAGGCTCGCCAGGCTTTCGTCGATGTGGTCCAGCAGGTGGCGGACCTTCGGAAGCAACTCGACACCGGCCTGGGTGAGCGAGACGCCGCGGTTCGAGCGGACGATGAGCTGGATGCCCAACTGATCCTCGAGCTTGCGGAGACGGTGGCTAACCGCAGTCTGGGACAGATTGAGGTAGTTGGCGGCACGGCGGAAGGATCCGAGTTCTGCAATGAACAGGAACGCCTCCAGTCCGAGATAATCCCGCCTCACGCTGGCGCTCCAAAGCCATATGGTGAACCATTTTCATGGATAGATTAGTAACATTCATTTGTTTCATCAACGAATTTTGGTCAGACTGCCGCGCGAAAGCGAAATTTTCCGGGACGTACAGATGGTTGGAATAACTATGGATCAGGCGTTGTCCGTGATCCTGAACACGTTCAAAAAGGCTGACGAGATGGAGGCCTATCCGCTCGCGGCCTGCGTGCTCGATGCGGGCGGGCGGGTCATTGCCTTCCTGAAGCAGGACGGCGCCTCGCTGATGCGATTCGAGATCGCGCGCGGCAAGGCATTCGGCGCCCTTGCCCTGCACCGGTCGTCACGCATGGTGCTGCAGAAGGCGCGGGAGAAGCCGCCCTTCATGGACACACTCAGGGCGATGGCCGACAGTCCGATCTTCCTGGAGGCTGGCGGCCAGCTCATTCGCACCGACGACGGCGACATCATCGGCGCGATCGGCGTTACAGGCGATGTCAACGAGGTCGATGACCTCTGTGCCATTGCCGGCATCCGTGCGACCGGCCTCAAGTCCGACGAGGACTTCGACGCCGAGACCTGCAAGCGACTCAATATCAAGATCGGCCCAAAGATCGTCGATCCGAGAGAGCGGTGACCGGGGAATGGAAGCCCTCCACCTCAACATTGCAACATCCGACTACGATCACTTCCGGGACATCGCTCTCGGACGCGTCGGCGTAGACGGGGCGCGGGTGAACTATCAGATCTATCCAATCGAGGAGGTCTTCTTCCGTTTCGTGCGCTACCGGGAGTGGGACGTGTCGGAAGTTTCGTTCGCCAAGTTCGCCGCCATCATGGCCGACGGAACGCCAGACATCATCGGACTTCCCGTGTTTCCTTCACGAATGTTCCGCCTCGCGTCCGTCTATGTGAACCGCAAGGGCAGCATCCGGTCCGGCAAGGATCTTGCCGGCAAGCGGATCGGGGTGCCGGAATGGGCGCAAACGGCGGCAATATACACGCGAGGCTGGCTGAGCGACGATCTCGGCATACCGCTTGGCGCAGTCAAGTGGTTCCAGGCCGGACTCAACCAGCCGGGACGCGGCGAGCAGGTCAAATTCAACCTGCCTGATGACGTCGAACTGAGGGCAGTTGCCGGAAGTTCCCTCCGCGACATGCTTCGCGACGGGGAAATCGACGCATTCTTCTCGGCGCGACCGCCGGACGGGATGGACGGGCCGTATGCGGATATCGTGCCGATGCTCACGGATGCCCGGAGCGAGGAGGCGACCTACTTCGAGCGGACAGGCGTCCTGCCCATAATGCACACCATTGCCATGCGGCGCGAAGTCTACGAGCGCAATCCGTGGATCGCCCGCAATCTCTACAAGGCTTTCTCAGAGGCGCGCGCGCGCAGCCTCGAGCGCATCTTCGACCGGCAGGCATCGAGGATCTTCGTTCCATGGCTTCCCGACCTCGCCGAGGATGGCCGGAAATTGCTCGGCGCAAGCTATTTTCCCTACGGCATCGAGGAAAACCGCACGTGCCTCGAAGTCTATCTCAAGTGGTGCTTCGAACAGGGCATCACAAAACGACGCCTTGCGCCGGAGGAACTGTTCGCCAAGGAGATCGGAGCAGCATACAGAGTTTAAGTCATCGTCCGTCCCCAAAAGACCATCAGTGGAGGAAGAAATGTCAGCAAAATCTCGAGGCTTAGCCGCGCTTGCAGTCGGCACCGCGATAGCCCTGCCAGCAGGGGCCGCACTGGCGCAGTCGCCCGCCGATTTCTACAAGGGAAAGAGCATATCAATTCTTGTCGGCTCATCACCGGGCGGCGGCTACGCCACCTATGCAGGTGTTCTGGAGCGCCACTACAGCCGGCACATCCCCGGCAACCCGAACATCATCGCCAAGAGCATGCCAGGCGCTGGAAGCCTGAAAGCCACCTCCGTCATCTACAACAAGTCCCCGAAGGACGGCACGGAAATGGCGGCAATATTCATGGGGGCCGTTGTCGAGCCGTTGATCGGCGACCAGGGCAAGACGTTCGACGCCAACAAGCTCGTCTACGTCGGCAGCCTCAACCGCGAAACGAGCATCTGCATTGCTTGGCATGCTTCCGGCATCAAGTCGTTCGAGGAACTCTTCCAGAAGGAGATGGTCGTCGGCGCGTCCGGCTGGACATCCTCGATCCGCCAGTATCCGACAGTTCTGAAAAATCTGCTCGGCGCAAAGTTCCGCGTCATCAGCGGGTACGAGGGATCGTCGGAAGCGCGGCTCGCCATGGAAAAGGGTGAGACCCAAGGGATTTGCGGGCTTCAGTGGTCGAGCTTCGCGACTTCGCATGCGGACTGGATAAAGGAGAAGAAGGTCAACATCCTTCTCCAGATGGCGCCGGATTCGCATCCCGATCTCGACAAGCTCGGGGTTCCGAACGTCTGGAAATTCGTCAAGACGCCAGATCAGGAGCGGGCGCTACGTGTGATCTTCACGCAGCTGAAATTCGGGCGACCCTACATCCTGCCGCCTGGCGTGCCGGCGGACCGGGTGAAGGCGCTGCGTGACGCGTTCATGGCAACAGCCAAGGACCCGGCATTCCTTGCCGATGCGGAGAAGGCCAAGATCGGCATTGATGCAGTGTCGGGCGAAGAGGTGCAGAAGCTGGTGGCCGACGTATACAAGACACCAGCGGCAGATGTGCAGCGCGCCAAGGCGGCACTCGGTACGAAGCCGAAAAAGAAGAAGTAAAACGGAAATCCTTCACTTGATTGCACCGGCGGCCTTCCCACCCGATGGCCGCCGGTGCCGGTATATTCCACCTCGTCTACGTACAGGAACCCCTGATGGCACTCCTGCCCTTGACCATCGCGTTCTGGAGCAACGACCGGACACGTGCGCTGGAGGACGGGCGCGTCAAGGTCGAGGGTTGCGACGTGACGTTCTTCCCGATGAAGCCCGAGGAAATGTTCCTCAGGTCGTTCGGGCGGCAAGAGTTCGACGTCAGCGAGCTGTCGATGTCGAACTACCTTTCAGTGCGATCGCGAGGAGAGTGTCCCTATATCGGGCTGCCAGTCTTCCCCTCCCGCAAGTTCCGCCACTCAGGGATCTATGTGCGCACGGACAGGGGCATCGAACGCCCCGAGGATTTGGCAGGCAAGGTCGTCGGGGTGCCCGAATACCAGGTGACCGCGTCCGTCTGGCTGCGCGGCATGCTCAAGGAAAAGTACAACGTCTCGCCTGCGGATATCCGCTGGCGGACTGGCGGCCTCGAGCAGGCGGGACGCGAGGAAACGGTGCCGATTTCACTGCCGGCCGACGTCGAACTCGAGCCGATAGGTCATGGCAAAACCCTGTTCGGGGCAATCGAGTCCGGCGAGATAGATGCACTCATTGCGCCGCGTCCTCCAACAGCGTTCCTGCGCCGGGATCCGCACGTC
>JBJOGJ010000049.1:0-19518 GCA_046048295.1 Pseudomonadota bacterium
CATCCTGAGCACGCTGCGCCCCAGTTCAGGAAACATTACGCAGACCGTATACCTGATCGGCGATGCAGTACTGCTTGCCGCAGTAACCGTGCATGCACGCCTTGCCGGATTGGAGACGATCATCCGCGCCATTCTCATCGCGGCCGGCCTTAACGTGCTACTCGGATACGCCGACCTGTTTGCCTACTGGTCCGGTAACGTCACAGCCCTCGACATCATCAGAAACGCGAACTACGGCATCCTGGCAGAAGTCGAAATCAACGGCGTCAAACGCGTCATCGGGTCCTTTCCCGAGGCGTCCGTCTATGGAGCGACAAGCCTCGTATTCCTGGCCTTCTGCACCGAGTTGTGGCTGCGCGGACTGGCACCGGCGACCACCTTTGCGCTGGCGATGCTGTCGCTTGCGGGGGTCTTCCTGGCCCTCTCATCGTCGGCGTTCTTCGGACTTGGCGCCTATTTTCTCCTGCTATGGCTGCGCTGCACCTGGAAGGTCTCCGTCGGCAAGGCTGCCCGGCAGGAGATGGCGGTGTTCCTGGGTGGACCCGTCGTCGCCCTCACGACTGTGCTACTGCTGGCACTCATGCCTCTCATGGCGGAGCGGATCGCGGACATTTCAGACCGCCTGCTGTTCGAAAAATTCGACACGGCCTCGGGTATCGAACGTTCGCTCTGGAACGAGTACGGCATGAAGGCCCTGTGGGATTCCTATCTTCTCGGCGCTGGCGCCGGTAGCATCAGGACCTCGAGTTTCACTATCGCCGTTCTGGCCAATACAGGGATCATCGGTTTCGCCCTCATGTCGATGTACCTGCTCGGCATGGCAAGGGCCGGCCTCGCCCCTGCGGCCAACGGAGGGTACGGCGCCTACGCGGCGGCCGCAGGCTGGGCAATGATCGCGAACCTCACGGTTGCAGCCGTCGCTGGCGGCAGCATGGACCTCGGCCTCGCGTTCTTCGTGTTCAGCGGCGTACTCGCAGCGGCAGCTGCGCCGGTCGCTCGACGAAAGCCCAGGGCAGCGGCAATTCACGGCAATAACTATAGCTACGGTTAGCTCTGCAATGCCAAGGCCAATCCGATACAAGGAACATTGCTTGACAGTACCCGAGGCCACCACTGAAGCGGACTATGCCAGCAGAGGACTGGTGCAATGACGGACAGCACACAGATCGATGATGCGCAAAAACAGCTCGGCCTGAGCGAGATTTCCTGGTTCATCCAGACCTTCTGGCGCCAGATACTCATCTGCGGGATCCTGGCCGGCATCTTCGGTGCGTTCTTCTCGCATCTCCTGCCACGCACCTACACGGCCACGGCGGCCGTCATCTACGAGCCGACCGCCGGCCCCACTTTGTCGTCCAGCGCCCGCTGGCTCGAATCGAGCCTGGAAACGAACATGCGCATCGAAAGCCAGGTGGAGATCGTACTATCCAGCAGCGTGGCCGAAGATGTCGTCCGCCAAGCCAGCCTGTACAAAGATCCGGAATTCGAAAAGCCAATGTCGCTGCGCAACAGGCTGTTGAACGCGCTCTATCCGATCGGCTCGTCGAATGCCAAGCCGTCAAGCCCAGCTACGTTGCCCCAGCCCGCCCAGCCGGAGGAAATTCCACAAGCGCAAATCGACAAGGCGGTTCCGAACCTCCTGAGCCGCCTCACTGCCCGTCGCGTCGGGCGGTCGACGGTCATTGCAATCTCGATGCACGCCGGAACCCCGGAGAAGGCAACGCGGCTCGCAAACATCGTGGCGCAAAGCTACATCGACGCCGACCTCCGCCGCAAATCGACAGCAATGCGTCGCGGAAGCCTCTGGCTGCAGGAACGGCTGGAACAGCTGAGACGGCAATCGTTCGACGCCACCCAGGACGTCGAGAATTTCAGGCGGTCGGCGAGCAGCTCGATCAGCGATGCCGTCGTGAGGCTCGCCGAACTCGAGAGCATCGCACTGACGTACCGTCGCATGTACGAGAATATCCTGCTGCAGCTCACAGATACCGAACAGAAGGTTTCGTATCCGGTTCCCGACGTGCGAGTCCTGTCTCCTGCAACACTGTCGCGCGTGACGCAGAGCCCCAAGACCAGTCTCATCGTGGCATTCATGACGCTGCTCGGAATGCTCGGCGGAATAGCCTACGCGCTGTACCAACTGTCGCGCGAGCACTGGTTTCACCCAGAGCCGGTCCCCGCCCAATCCGATACGGCCATTGCGAACTATGCCGGCCGCAGCGTGCATGGAACAGGCAAACAGCATGGCACCGGACGGCCGGCTTTCCCCGCCAACCCTGCAGCCCCTCGAACGAGTAGAAGAGATGCTTGATACCGACACTTCCGCTCACCAGCGGCTGACAACGGCGAGCGACAGTAGCGAAGCTGCAAGAATTGTCGTCGCCATATCAACGGTCGGGCGTCCGGCAATCCTTCTCGACACGCTTCAACGTATAGCTGCCCAGACCCGGCAGCCAGACGAGATCGTGATTTGCGCACCGGCAGTCGACGATGTCGAAGGCACCAAATCAGCCTATCCGCATGTACGCATCATCATCGGGCCGCGCGGCCTGCCACACCAGCGCAACGCCATCATCAGGGAACTCGGCGACCAGGACAACGTCGTGTTCTTCGACGACGACTTCGTCCCAGCTGCACGCTATCTGGAGGCATTCGAGAAACTCCTCCAGCGCAACCCGAACGTCGTCATGGCAACCGGAAAGGTGCTTGCAGACGGGATCGGCGGCAAGGGACTGGACTTCGTTGAAGCAGACCGGATCGTGGCACAGGCGAACCAGCCCGACGACGACTGCCCGGCGCTGGAGGACGTACCCAACGGCTATGGCTGCAACATGGGTTTCCGCGTCGGGGTGGCAAAGCGCAACGGCCTGGCATTCGACGAGAACCTGCCGCTCTACGCCTGGCTCGAGGACGTCGACTTCGGCCAGCAGCTCGCGCGCCACGGCCGCGTCGTGCGCTGCGATGGCCTGCAGGGCGTCCATCTCGGCATAAAATCCGGGCGCCAGTCGGGCGTCCGGCTCGGCTATTCCCAGATCGCCAACCCGATCTACCTCATCGGCAAGGGCACGTGCGGCTGGAAACGCGGCGTTTACATGATGTCACGCAACTTCGCGGCCAATGTCCTGCGCAGCTTCTCCCCCGAGCCATGGATCGACCGTCGTGGCAGGCTTTCGGGAAACCTCATGGCAATGCGCGATCTCCTGATCGGCCGCATCGCGCCGAACCGTGTACAGAACCTGTGACGATCCACCCCATCAATGCCCAAATGCGTAGTCTGCCAAGCGTAGACGACACCCGGACGGCTAACGGGGCGCAGAGTACGCCGCAAATCTCTCCACTGCGGCCGAGCCGGGTCGTCGTGCTCAACGACATCTCGAGCATTGGCGGTGGCGCTACGGGAATTGCGCACGCAAGCGCGATGCAGCTGCGCGAGCGCGGCATTCCGGTCACGCTGTTCGTCGGTGACGATGGCACGAGAGCACGTGAAACAGGGCTTGCCGACGAGATCGTCGCGGCCGGCAGCCAGCATATCCTGCACGGGCCTCGCGTCGCGTCGGCTTTCCGCGGCCTGCATAACGAATCCGTCAGGCGGGGGCTTGCCGAGTGGGTCGAGAAATTCGACACGCCGACCACGATCTATCACGTCCATAGCTGGTCGAAGATCCTGTCGCCCTCGGTATTCCGCGCGTTGAAACCGGTGCTCGGCCGAACGGTCATTCATGCGCACGACTACTTCTGCGCCTGCCCCAACGGGGGCTTCTACAATTATCCGACCGGCACCCCCTGCAATCTGCAGCCGATGAGCACCGCCTGCCTGACGACGAATTGCGATCGCCGCAGCTATGCACACAAGCTCTGGCGGAGCGCCAGACACCTGTACCTGACGTCAATCATGCGCAACCACCACATCGGCAGGGTGCTCGTGGTCCACGAGGGCATGATGCCCTTCTTCGCCTCGAGTGGAATTGCGCCCGCCACGATCGGCGTCCTGCGCAACCCCGCAACCGCCTGGTCCAGCAGTCGCGTCGACGCGGAAAAAAACAGCGCCATCTACTATGTAGGCCGCCTCGACGGCGACAAGGGCGCCGACGTGGCGGCTCGCGCCGCAAAGCTTGCGGGCGTGCCGCTGCGCATCATCGGCACTGGCCCGATGGAACAAGAGATCGGCCGGCTCAATCCCGCAGCCGAACTGTTGGGCTGGCGCCCCCCAAGCGAGCTTGCCGTCCTCTGCCGGGAGGCCCGGGCTGTCGTCATTCCCACCAGATGCCGCGAAACCTTCGGGCTGGTCGCGGTCGAAGCACTGATGAGCGGCATCCCGGTCATTGCCTCGCGCAACATGCTCCTTGCAAAGGAGATCGCGGCGTCCGGATTTGGAACGACCTGCGACCCGAGCGACGAGATCGGCCTCGCAGATACACTCACGCGCATGGCGACGGACGACGCGCTGGTGGCAGCCATGAGCAACGCTGCGTACAAGAACGCATGGAGAATTTCGATGTCCTGGGAGCAATGGATGGAACGGCTCCTGGGGGTCTATTCGGAAATCCTCGAAGCAGGCCGATAGCATCGACATGACCTCGGCAGAATGCACCATTGGGGTTTACCACTTCGGGAAGACGCGCGTGCTGCAACAGAGCGATACAGGTATTCTCCTCCAAGCCGGAAGGACCGTGCGTCGCCAGGCGCATGTGCATCACCTTGATACCGTGCGCGAAACTTCATCCTGGTTGCGAGTTCAATACGCCATGACGAGTGCCTTTCCGGCTCGACATAAACTCCTTTCCCTCTTCGCGCATGTGCGCGTTGCGCGTGTCATGGTTCTCCTGGCAGCAATGACCGCAGCGCTTCTCATGGCAGACGTCGTGCAGGCCAAGCAGGCTGGCGATGGCTACCTGCTCGATGCGCAGGACAAGGTTCGCATTCGCGTCGTCGAATGGCACCCTGGCGAGGGTAAGCACAAGGAATGGGAGGCGCTGAGCGGCGAATACGATATCGGCGCGGGCGGGCTGCTGTCCCTGCCGTTCCTGGATTCGTTCGCGGTGCGCGGCATGACGACCGAGGTCCTGGCGAAGACGATTTCAGATCGCCTGAAGGAACGCGCACGGCTGCTGGCCCCGCCGTACACGTCGGTCCAGATCATCAGCTACCGGCCGTTCTATGTCGTAGGGCAGGTGGAGCGACCGGGTGAATACAGCTACCGGCCCGATCTCACCACCGTCAAGGCGGTGGCGCTCGCAGGCGGAACCTATCGTGGCGGCAGCCTGCAGGGCAATTTCGTCATGCATCGGATCAATGCCGGCGGACTCGTGCAGGAGTCGACGTTGAACCTCCGGCGGGCATATGTCCGACGGGCACGCCTGCTCGCCGAACTCGAAGACCTGAAGAGCGAGACGATCGAAATCGGCCAGGCCGTCTATCCGCCGGAGCTTCCGCGCAGCAAGCAGCTAGAGGAACTCGTGGAATCGGAGGACCGCATCCGCCGATCGCGCATGAGCGGGCTGAAGTCCCGGCTGCTCGCGCTGAAGCAGATCAGCCGCCTCCTGCAACGCGAGGACACCGCGCTGATCGCCAAGATCGAACTGCAACGCAAGTCCCTCGAGCTTGCGCAAAAGCAGGGAGACGATCTGGGCGCGCTCAAACAGAAGCGCCTGATCGGCAACCAATTGTGGCTACGGACGCGTCAGACGATCGCCGACGCGGAAGCCAGGCTTCTCGATCTGGAGACCGCATCACTCCGCGTGAAGCAGGAACTGAGCAAGGCTCAACGCGACGGAGACGACGCGCGCGACACGATACGGGCGAGCGTCACGAAGGAGCTGCAGGAAACCGAAGCGCTGATCGACATCCTTCGAACCAAGATCCGCACGGCCACGAGCCTGATGTCGGAAGCCGGCGGGCCGACTGCCGCCATGATGGGTGCAGATGGCGAGAGCACGGTCGAAGTCGAGTACAAGATCACGCGCAAGGGCAGCAACGGCCGCCAGCATGCGATACTTGCGAGCGAGGACACACCGGTGCATCCGGGAGATGTGGTGCAAGTCACCGTCAGGCTGATCGAGAACGATGTCTCGAAGAGCACTACAAAACCTGGCGCAGAACATTCATCGAGCGGGCGCAACCCGATCAAGGCGCTACCATCGCTGTTCACGGGCCTGCGAAGCAACTAGATGTCCAAGGACGAGGACGCGCGCATTGCACTCAGCCGCCAAACAGTAAAATCAAGGTAGGCAGGAGATGACCTCGCTCGGCAACAAGATCATGCGCGGTACCGTCTGGATCGCCATCGAAAGATGGCTCGACCAGATCTCCGTGCTGATAATCCTCATTGTGCTGAGCCGCCTGCTGGGGCCGGAAGCCATCGGGCTTGCGGCACTGGCGCTTGCATTCCCGATGCTGATAGCCGTACCGTTCAACAACGGCATTGCCGACGCCGTCGTGCAACGAGACGACCTTGACGCCAGGCACCTCGATACGGCCTTCCTGACCTACCTCGCCGCAGGCAGCATTCTCGGCCTGGCGATCTGGCTGTCATCCGGCACCGTCGCACATCTCATGGGATCGCCCGTTCTCGGCACGCTGCTCGCCTGGACGGCCGTGATACCGCTCGTCCTCGCCGTCGAGGCCGTCCCGGCGGCGCTGTTCAGGCGTACATTGGATTTCCGCACGCTCGCCATCCGATCCTCGATCAGCACGCTGGCAGCCGGTGTAGTCGGCCTGTGGCTGGCACTGAACGGCTACGGCGTGTGGAGCCTGATCGCGATGCAGATTGCCCGCGTCGTGATGCGGGCAACCATCGTCTTGACACTGAGCACATGGCGCCCCGGCCTGCTCCTCTCGGCGCAGCATGGGAGAGAGCTCATCGCCTTCGGCATTCCGATTACTGCATCCAATCTGCTCTGGCAGATCTACGAGGAAGCGCCGAAATGGATCATCGGCGCGCTCATAAGCCCGGCCGCAGTCGGACTCTACGTGCTGGCCCGGAAACCGATCGACATGCTGGCGCACCTTCTCGTCGCCCCGATCCAGTTCATGACGATGCCGGCAATTGCTCGAATGCAGAACGACAGGGCGCTGATCCGACCGTTCTTCGAGAGCGCGACCACGCTGACCGGAATCATCGGCTTCCCGACGTTCGTCGGCGTCGCGGCCATTGCCCCTGAAGCGGTACCGATCATTCTTGGGAACCAGTGGATAGATGCCGTACCCGTGTTGCAGATACTGATGCTGCTCGGACTGGCCCGCACCTTCGATGGAATATGCGGTGGGGCACTGGTTGCGCTAGGCCATGCCGGTCTTGCAATGAACCTATCGCTCGCATACGTCCTGCTCATGATCCCCTTCACCGTAGCCGGGGCTACCATCAGCCTCGAGGCAACTGCTGTTGGGATCGTGGCAAGCCAACTTCTCGTCGTGCCGGTAGTCCTCTACTTCGCGCGGAAACGCGCCGGAATAAGCACCCGCAACCTTTCGAATCTACTTTTCCGCCTACTGATCTCTACCGCAACCATGGTGATCGGCATTATGGTGTGGCGAAGCGCTGCGATGGCCCATGGCCTGCCGTTACCGGGTATCCTGCTCGGCAGCATCGCGACGGGTGCTGCAACCTATGCCGCAGTCGCAATCGTACTGCTACGCGACGAGATCTGGGCGGCGGGAACGCTCATCATGCGGGCGCGTAGCGCCTAGCCGAGCCCTACTCTCGACTTCACTCACGTGTGACTGGGGGTGCGTGCGGTTCCAAGTAACCGCTGCTTGAGGTTTTGCGCCGTCCGCGGGAAGAAATAGCGGATCAGGTCGAGCACGTAACGACCGAGCTGGCGCCGCTGAAGGGCGAACCTGAGGACTTTCCCGAACGCTGCGACCCGCGAGGCGGCTTGCGGGTGTCGCCCTGCGATCGCAAGAAGATGTAACAGCAGGTTGATGTGCTCCATGGATGCACTGGGCCGCGCGTTGGCATTCTGCCATCGACTGCGTTCAGCCTGGCTGTCGATGTTGATGGAGCGTTGGACATGCTCGCGGTTGTAGAACACCGCATCTGGTGGCGCTTCGACGAGTTTTCCGAGCAACGCCACCTCTGCCAGCAGCGCCCGGTCCGAGCCATAGTAACCGCGATGCAGCGTGCTGCGCCTGAGGACGTCCATCCTGAACAGGCCGAAAATCGGGAAGCACGTGCCGCAAAACATGATGGCGTCGCCGAACCTGGCGGCAGCCGAATCCGACTCGATCGGCGGCATCGAATTCGCCGCGGCCCAGTCGACCGGTGCACCCGCACCATCAATGCATTCCGTCCGTGCAAAAACCAGGGCGACATCCGGCCTCGTGTCGAGTACCTCCACGCACCGCTCGAGGAAGCCAGGGCTCAAAAGATCGTCGTGGGCGCACCATTTCAGGTATTCACCCCTCGCAAGCTCAAACCCGCGATTGTAGTTCTTCGCGGCGCCAAGATTGACCGGATTTCTGTGATAGCGGACGCGGCTGTCGAGACGCTGGTAGCTGTCGCAGATCTGAGGCGTGGAGTCGCTCGAACAGTTGTCGGTAATGATCAACTCGAAGTCCCGATAAGTCTGGGCGAGGACAGCCTCGATGGCCTGCGCGAGGAAATTCTCTCCGTTATAGACCGGGAGTGCAAGTGACACGCGCGGGTTCATGCGGGACGCGGCTTTCACGATTTCGACGGAACACCCATTGAGGGCCACCCTTTTGACGGTGGCTCTGTCTTCCAAGTTTCTACATGCTTTGGATGTTTCAACGGAGCAAAACAACGTTCTATTATTAATGATTCCAACGCGGACAGAACCGGCGCGAAATTCATGGTGGAAGTTGCCTGGAGATCGAACGGGGCCTCGCCCACCGCGTTCAGCCTAATTCGCCAACACCACTTCCATCGCCAACTGCGCCAGATACTATTACCGAACAGCATTCACCAGACGGGCCACCGGGGCCGGCAGCTGGAGCGAAGATCAGTATGCCGCGGCATGCACCAGAGAAAACAACCGAGTGGGCGACCTGGGGGGAGGGCTGGGCCGATGCCCCGCTCGCCCTGTTGCAATCTCGTGTCTGCTGGCGCAGCGTTTCCACCGACCAGTTGGTATTCCTCATTCCAGCATTGACCGCCGACGCCACCAAGCGGAAATGCGCGGGCCGCAAGGCAGGTGTGGCAGCGCACCTCGAATGGGTCTTGCAGGAACGGGTCAGAGCCAACGGCCGGCCAGTTGGCAACCGCAGCAGATTTTCCTGGTGGCCGGGCACGAGACAGGAAGGCTCGAGCTGGCATGAGAACGAGCTTCGCGCGATCCAATGCATGCTCCATCCCAAGGCGGCACAATCTTCCGTCGGGGAGGCCGTGTCGGGTTCGATACATGCCGGCATAAATGCAGCCTATGTCTTCCCGGATCTGCAGTACATGCATGAGACGTTCACAGCCGCAGGCTGGCTTGGGATGGTAGCCCGAGGCCGACCCGCGCTCCTCACCACTGAACTCGCAGCCATCATCGAGGACATCGTCCTCGCCCCCTCGAGAGTGCGCGTGCCCAATGAAATCGAGCTGATGCTGATCGACCGGGTGCACGCAATCGATTACCACGCGCGCTTCCAGAGCATCGTGTCGCGCGTGCTCGAGAATGGCCGCACGACCGTGGTGCGCCGCGCGCTGCCTCCCGTCGGCAGAACTTGACATGGCAGAGCCTGAAACCGGACATTGGGCATCTGAAACAATGCACAAGACCGGATCAGGGGGAAAACGCGCCATGAATGCGGCAGATGGGTTCGATTTCATCGTGGTGGGCGCCGGTTCGGCTGGCTGCGTCGTCGCCAATCGGCTGAGCGCCGACGAAGGCGCGCGCGTTCTGCTCCTCGAGGCAGGGGGCCGCGACTGGGACCCGCTGATCCATGTCCCGCTCGGCGCCGGCAAAATCCACGAACACGACCTACACAACTGGTGCTACCGCTTCGAACCGGACCCTGGACTGGACGGACGCGCGATCGACGCCGCGCGCGGCAAGGTTCTCGGCGGCTCCTCCGCCATCAACGTCATGGCCTTCACACGCGGCAACCCCGGCGACTACGATGGCTGGGCGCGGCTGGGCTGCACAGGATGGTCATACGAGGAAGTGCTGCCCTACTTTCGCCGTGTCGAGACATGGCAGGGCGGGGAGAGCCAGTGGCGCGGCGGCTTCGGCCCTGTCGGCGTGGAATGGGCGCGAACGAAGGACCCGCTGTACGATGCGTTCATCGAGGCCGGCGTGGCGGCCGGCTATCCCAAGACCCCCGATTACAACAGCCCGGACCAGATCGGGTTCGGACGCAGCCAATACTCCATCCGAGACGGCTATCGCTCGTCATCAGCGAGGGCGTACCTGAAGCCGGTTCGTCACCGGAAGAACCTGGTCATCCGAACCGGTGCCCAGGCAACGCGAATTCTCATGCGCGGCAGCCGGGCAGTCGGCGTCGAGTATGCAATCGGCGGCCGCCGGGAAGAGGCGCACGCCGCGCGCGAGGTTATCGTCTCGTCAGGCACGTTCAATGCGCCGCAACTGCTGATGCTCTCCGGAATCGGGCCGGCAGCGCATCTGAGGGAAATGGACATTCCGACGGTGCTCGACCTGCCGGTCGGCAAAAACATGCAGGACCATCTCGGCACATACCTGATGCACGACCGCAAGGGTCAGGGCGACTTCCATCCGAACATGCGCTTCGACCGCATGGCGATCAACATGCTGCGCGCATACTTCCTCGGCACCGGCCCCGCCACCGCCATGCCGGGAGGACTGCACGCGTTCATAAAGACACGCCCAGACCTCGAGTTGCCGGACATCGAATTCCAGTTCCGCGGACTGGCCAAGGAGGCCTACCTCTGGTTCCCGATGATCCGGAAACCCTACGTCGACGGCTTCGGCATGCGCCCGGCGATGCTGCACCCGAAGAGCCGCGGCGAGATACTGCTTCGCTCGAACGACCCGCTGGCGCCGCCACGCATCATCGGCAATTTCCTGTCGCATCCCGACGATGCCGCAACACTGCGTGAAGGCTACAAGCGCACCCAGGAAGTCCTGCATCAGAAACCGCTCGATCCATTCCGCGGCCGCCAGATCGCCCCCGAACAGAAGCCGGAGACGGACGCTGAGATCGATGCCTGGATCCGACGGACGGCTGTGACATCCCACCATCCGGCCGGCACCTGCGCCATGGGGCCCGGCGAGGGCGCGGTCGTCGGTCCCGAACTCAGAGTGCACGGCATCGAGGGGCTGCGGGTCGCAGACGCATCCGTCATGCCCGAGATCGCCTCGGCTCACCTGAATGCGCCTACACTGATGATTGGAGAAAAGGCTGCTGCCATGATCCTCGGAAAAGGCGTTCCGGCTGAAGCAAGAAGCCAAGTGCCAGCGGGCAAGGCCTAAGAAACGGTATTGCATTTCGCAATGCTTGCGCCATAGTCGAAGGTGGAAAATGTGCCTGTAGAGCGCATTCCTATGGTGGAGGAAGCGATGATGTGGAAGCGTGCGCCAATAGGGCTTGCGCAAAAGGCGGCATGGCTCTCATTGGCCGTATTCTGCCTTGCGAACGGACACACGACGAAAGTCGGCGCCGAGACGGTCGAAGCCTTCTACAAGGGCCGCAACGTGCAGCTGATCGTTTCGAGTACAGCAGGTGGCGGCTATGACAGGATGGCGCGCACCTTCGCCCGGCACATGCCGCGCCACCTGCCTGGCGAACCGTCCATCGTCGTCAAGAACATGCCGGGCGCTGGCGGCATTAAGGCGGCAAACTATGTCTATTCGGCAGCGCCGAAGGATGGCAGCCTGTTCGCGGCCGTGCACCAGGGGGTCCCCTTCCAGCCGTTGTTCGGCGAAAAGGCTGCCCGGTACGATGCGCTGCGGTTCGGCTGGATCGGCAACGCCAACAGCGAGGTCGGCACCATATTCGTCTGGCACACCTCGCCGGTGAAAACCATGGCCGACGCCCAGAAGCGCGAAATCGTGGCGGCCGCAACCGACGGCGGATCAACCACCGCGTTCACCTACCGCTTCATGAACGGCCTGACGGGCACCAACTTCAAGATCATCACCGGCTATCCTGGCTCGGCAGAATCGTTCCTGGCACTCGAGAAGGGAGAAGTCGAAGGCTTCTTCACGGTGTGGTCCAGCCTCAAGGCACGCGGCAACCTCGTGCGCGACAAGCTCGTCCGTGTCATCGTGCAGGTTTCGCTCGAGCCCACTCCGGAACTCCCTGGCGTGCCGCTTGCCTCCGAATTCGTCAAAAGCGATGCCGACCGCAAGGCACTCGACCTCGCCGTTGCGCCCGGCACGCTGGGCCGTCCCTATATCGCGCCGCCCGACCTTCCAGCCGATCGGCTGAAGGCGCTCCGCGATGCGTTCTTGGCGACCTCCCGGGACCAGGCATTCCAGGCCGACATAGGACGGCAGAAGCTCGAGGTTACGCCGAAGACGGCAGAGGCGACGCTTGAACTTCTCAAGCGGATTTATCAGACTCCGCCCGACATCGTGAAGCGCATCGCCGCACTGACCAAAGCGGACGGCAAGTAGCCGGCCTCGTGGGACGAGGAATGCCGCGCCAAATGGGTATGGCGCGGCGGATGCGTTCAGGAAAGACTGAAGAAGGCTCGCGCGTTCCCCTGCAGCACCCTGGACTTCTCGTCGTCGCTCAGATCCTCGCGCTCGGCCACCTCCTCGATTTCGTGAATGGCATGAGGCAGATCGACCTCGTGCGGATAGTCCGACGCATAAGCGAAGGCCTCGATGCCAATGCGCTTCGCAACGTGCCCGAGGGTTTCCTCCGAACCCTCACAGCCGACCAGGATGCGGCCACGACCCAGGTACTCCTCCGGCGCCTTCTGCGGAAGGTCGGCACGATCATAGTAATGGACGTCCCGGTGCATCCGGTCGAGGATGAATGCGAGCCAGCCGCATCCCCCTTCCATGAATCCGAGCTTCAGTGCGGGAAACCTGTCCATCGTTCCGTGGTAGATCACTCCAACCAGCGCGACGGCGAGCGGCAAGGTATGATGCAAAGCGTGCCGGGCCGGATAGTTGGTAAAGCTCTCCATGCCGATGTTTCGGGACGAGCCACCGTGGATGCAAAGCGGTACGCCGAGATCGGAGGCCGCGCGGTAGACGGGATCGTAGTAGCTGTGCCCGAGATGAAGCGGCAGCCCGACGGAGGGCAGCATCGCACTGACGAGGCCGAGATCCTTCACCGCACGGTTGAGTTCCTTCACGGCAAGTGCGGGGTCCTGCATCGGAATCAATGCGACTGGCTTCAGGTTTGGATTTGCTTGCGCGAAACGGTCGTGTACCCAGTCGTTATAGGTCCGACAGAGGCGAGCCGCATAATCCGGCGAGTTCAGCATACCGATGGCGAGCCCTTCGGACGGAAACAGCACCGAGATCTTCACCTTCGCCTTTTCGAGGAACGCGTTCCAGTCTGCCGGTGAGCCCGCCATCCCATCCGACGCATTCTTTCGGTTGGCGCGGAACTGGGGATCCCGCCGGATCGCGAAATGTGCGCCGTCGAGGTTCGGAAAGACATTGTGATGCCGGAGCGCCGGCCGCCCTGCCTGATGCGCGACGACTTCGTCCATGAAGGATTTCATGTCGTCGATCTGCTCGATAACGTGCCCATCGCAATCGACCGGCTCGAATCTCTCGTAGCTCATTGCTGCACTTCCTCCTGGCTTGCCGTTGTGGCTGTTCTATCGCTGCCATCGGTGAGCGTAGGCGGCCCTCTGCCCGCTGTAAATCCGGTTTGCTCCTCCTCGCAGCCAATCGGATCGGGCCTGGAGGCTTGCTCTCACCGATGATGGCCTATACTTCCTAGTCCTGGACCAACCCGGCGCGGGAGGCGCACCATGAGTGGCAAAGTGATCGACATGAGCGGCAGGACGTCCTCCAAGTCCGGCGAGCCGGTGCCTGAGATCATCGAGCTGCTCGAAAGTCTCCTCGCCGAGGCCAAACAGGGCCAGATCCAGCACTTCGCGTTCGTCACCGTCGACCCGCACGGCATCTCGGGCGACGGCTATGTTCCAGGAGGCACGGGCCCGGACCTGGTGACCGTGGTCGGTGGCCTCGAGATATGCAAGGCGTCACTGCTCGCCGAGATACTGGCGGATGAACGCGACGCAGAGTAGGGACCAGTTGCCGGGATGGTTGCCAAGTGCGCAATGCTTGCCTAGCGTGCAGGCGGCGGCTCTACCGGGAGGCTCGGCATGCAAATCGTGCGACTCGAACTCAATACCGAGAAAATGATCGGCGAGAAGGATTCCGGCATTGGCTGGATGACGTTCAATCAACCAGAACGGCGGAACGCAATCTCGCAGGAGATGCGCGCAGCCATGCTCGCCATCCTCGACGACTTCGAAGCGGACGACGCCGTTCGCGTCATCGTGATGAAGGGAGCCGGCGACAAGGCTTTCGTATCCGGCTCCGACATTTCGAAGTCGGAGAAAGGCGCGGCGACACCGGCACAACTCGAAGAGCAGGGCAAGCTCTCGCAGCGCCTGCAGGAACGATTCGAGACGCTGCAGAAACCACTGGTCGCGATGATCCACGGCTACTGCCTCGGCGGCGGCGTTGCAACGGCTCTGCAGGCAGACATCCGGATAGCGTCCGACGACGCCCAGTTCGGCGTACCCGCGGCACGGCTCGGCAACGCCTACAACTGGATCTACACGAAGAAACTGGTGGAGATCGTCGGGCCGGCGCGAGCCAAGGAATTCCTTGTCACCGCAAGACGGTACTCTGCCGCCGAAGCCCTGCAGATGGGGCTCGTGCATCAGGTCGTGCCACTTGCCTCACTCGCCGAAACCGTGCGCCAGACTGCGTTTCAGATCGCCGACAATGCACCGCTTTCGGTCAGGGCCGCCAAACTCATGGTCGACGAAGCGGTGAAGGACGTTACCGAGCGGGACATGGCGCGCGTCCGCGCCGCCCGGAAGATATGTATTGAGAGCGCTGATTTCGTCGAAGGCCGCAAGGCCTTCAACGAAAAACGCAAGCCCAACTGGACTGGACGCTGATCAGTCCCGGCCGAGTTTCCTGAACCTTTCCATCACATCGGGCGAAACGGCAAGAACCTCGCGGTTGGTGGCGCGCATCTGTTCAGGATCAGTAAACGAAATCGTCTTGGCCGCTCGCTTCGCTTCGGCCAGGAATTGTGGATCGGCGATCGCCTTCTTGAATGCCGTACGCAGAATCGCGACCCGGTCGGCCGGAACCTCGGGCGGCATATAGAACGGCCGGCCGGCCTCGAGTGGCGCGACGAGCAGCGTCGCCAGCGCGCGCTGCGGCGGTATCAGGATATCGCGCATGTCCACGAGACCCTTCGGCATGTCTTCGGAAACGGGACCGAGCTTCCCGATCAGACGGAACTTCTCCTCCTTCACCGAAGAGATCACCGTCTCGTAGCTGCCAGCCGTCATTTCCACTTCACCGCGAATGAGCGCCAGCATCTTTTCCGAGTTCGAGCCATAGCCGGTTATCATGCGGAGGGGGTAACCATCCTGCTTGAGAACCATGCCGCGCTGGTAGGCGCCGCCGCTCGCTCCCGTCGTCGCGTACTTGATCTCCGCGCCGTCTCGCTTGAGATCCTTCAGCGTCTTGATCGGCGAATTCGCCGTGACCAGGAAGACAGCGGTGTCAGAGGCAACACTGCCCATGGGTATGAGGTTGCGCACGTCGTACTGCACGCCCTTGAGCTTCGTTGCCTGTGCGATGGCAATGGCACGCGCCAGGATGGCGATTTCCGTGCCATCGCGTTTGGCACGGTTATGCATGTAGTTTGCCGCAACGATACCTGACGCACCGGGCATGTTGATCGGGATGGCATTTGGCGTGCCCGGAATGTACTTCGGCATGTGCCGCGCCATGAGCCGGCCATAGAAATCGTTGCCGCCTCCATCAGCCGACGAGCGAATGACGACCTTGATCGTCTTGCCCTTGTAGAACTCTTCCGCCTGCACATCATGGCCGACAGCAACAGCCATGCCTGCCATTGCCAATGCAATTGCAACTTGTCTGGAGCAGCGTGTGGATACCGGCATTCATCGTCCTCCCTATCGTTATCCTGGGGTGCCTTCCGTCTCCGGCGCCCCAATTCCCGCAGCTCCGCTCGCCTTGAGTGCAGCGATTTCGTTGGCGTTGAATCCGAACTCAGCAAGTATCTCGTCCGTATTCTCACCATACTCGGGTATGGCTGTCCAGTTTTGGGTCGGCGTGCGGCTCAGGCGAAAGCCCTGGGTGAGCAGCTTGAAGTCGCCCATCGAAGGCGACGACAACTCCTGCACGAGACCAAGCGCCTGCATCTGCGGGTGGGCGAACATCTGATCTATGTTGTAGACCGGACCGGATGGAATATCGGATGCTTCGAGCCGTGCAAGCATCTCGTCCGTCGTGAAGCGCGCCATTGCGTCGGCGATCAGGCCATTGCACTCTGCGCGATGGGCCCGGCGCGCCTCCCTCGTTGCAAAACGTTCGTCGTCGATGACATCCTCACGTTCGATCGCGCGGCAAAGATCCGGCCACATGCGCGGCATGATCGAGATGCTGACATAGCCGTCCGACGTCTTGTAGGTATTGGTCGGAACACCCGTCGGATGCTCATTGCCGACCTGCTTCGGGACGATGCCGTTGATCAGATAGCGGGCGGCGTGGATGTCCATAAACGAGAGCAGCGCTTCCATCAGCGAGGTCTGAACCCATTGCCCCTCGCCCGACCGCTCCCTCTCGAGGAGCGCCGTAAGGATGCCCAGGGCACAGAACACGCCGCATGCAATGTCGGCGATCGCCACACCGGCGCGCAAGGGCCCGCGGCCGGGCTCCCCGGTTACCGACATGAAGCCCGACATGCCCTGCACGATCTGGTCGAGACCAGGCTTCTCGCGCCACGGTCCGTCCTGCCCGAACGCCGAAATGCTTGCAAGAATGATCCTCGGATTTGCCTTTCGCAGCGAAGCGTAATCGAACCCCAGCCGGTCCTTCACAGACGGACGGAAGTTCTCGACGACGACATCCGCCTTCTCGACCATACGCATGAAGGCTGCACGCCCGTCCTTGCTCTTCAGATCGAGCACGATACAGCGCTTGTTGCGGTGCTTGCTCTGAAAGTCCGCCTCGTAGCGGCCGGCCCAGTCCGGGGGATCGCCGGGGCGCTCGACCTTGATCGCGGTCGCGCCCCAGTCAGCGAGTTGGCGCACCGCAACCGGACCTGCACGGGCATGCGTCATATCGAGGACAACGAGACCCTCGAGCGCTGTCGATGGCAGACCCGCCCGACGGGCAGGCGAATGCCCATTGCTCGTATCGTGGCTCACTTGCGTTTCCTTTCCAGATCCTGACCTGTGTCTTGCCTTGTTGCCGAGAATGCCAGCCGATCCCCGCGCCATGCAAGCGGGGCAGCAGTCGCAAGCTGGTGGATACCAGCCAAGCCGCCGCTACTTCTTCTTGCCCTTCCCCATCAGTGCCCGGGCCTCATCCTGCACGGGCTTGGGGATCTCGTAGAGTTCAGTGACCAATTGCTCGAGTTCGGCGCCGGTGCGGGGCGAGACGTCCATGCCTTGCTTGGCAGCCTCCTTGATGAATGCCTCATCCTGCATGGTCGCATCAAATGCCTGCCGCAACGCTGCAAGCCTTGCCGCCGGGAGCCCTGGAGGAGCGGCAAACGGGCGGCCGAACTCCGTGCTCGAGGAGATGAACTGCAGGATCTGCTTGTCCTTCTTGTCGGTCATGTACTCGAATATCGTCGGCACGCCCTTGAGCTTTGGGTTGCGCTTCGATTCCATGTTGAACAGCACCCTCAGCTTGCCGCTGTTCACCCATTCCGGATTGAGCATATAGATCGAAGGAAAGCTCTGGCAGATGCCGAACACCTCCTTGCGCTCGAGGGCCAGATGCACTTCCTCCGAGCTTCGGTAGCCCTCTACCACCTTGAATTTTGTTCCCGCCAACCTGTTGAGAACGATCGGCAGGAAGGAGGGCGCAGTCGCCGGACCGGTTCCCCCGACCGGCACCTCCTTCTTGCGCAGTTCCTCGACGCTCGCCACACCGGAATCCGCCAGCAACGCACATACCCGGCTCGGAACGGTGGGGCTGCCGATCCAGCCGAGTGTCCGCGGGTCGAACTTGATGCCGCTGCGGCCGAGCAGTGCCTGCGAAGGCGCATTGCGCGTGAACACGGCGATCACGCTGCCGTCCTTCGGCGCTACGTTTGCAAGATGATTGATGGCAATCACGCTACCGGCACCCGGCATGTTCTTGACGATGAACGTCGGATTGCCGGGGATGTACTTCGGCATGTACCGGGCGATAAATCTCGCCCATCGATCGTAACCCGAGCCTGGCCCGAATCCGACAATCATCGTGATCTGCGAATTCGCCCTGTAGAAGCTCGCAGTATCGTCAGCCTGCGCGCCGGCCTGGGAGATCGGCAGCATTGCCAACGCGGCGGCGGCAAACAATGTCCTCTTGGGCATAACGTTCCTCCATCACTCATATTGTGCCTCGGTGGTCCGAGATCTTGGCGCCCATTCTATGAGCACTATGGAGTTGATTGGAAGAGAATTGCACCGGAAACGGCGGACGCGACAGCCCGAATCGTCGACGGTACAAGTCTGGTTGACAAGCCTGCATCGGGCATCGCACTCTGACCACAAAGGGGACAACTGCTCACCAAGAATAACGATGGGGGCGTATCCTTCATCGCACCCTGAGGAAACGCAATGTCAGGTGATGATGGCTTCAGCCGTCCGTCTTTCGAGATCGCCTGTGTCGATCGTCCAATGCCATTCCATCGTGGACCAGCATGGCCGGGACACCTGGTCATCGCCGGATCGAGCGTAACGCCTCCTGGACTCGCGAGTTCGCACGGCACGCGAGCAGTATGGATCTGCGCGGGATGACGCCTTCTTCTGCCGGCAGCAACGGACCGCTCATATGGTGACAGAAACGGTGCCTCCTCAACCGCTACGGACACCGTTGTCGCGCGTCGGCGGGTCGACCATCTTCCAATGGCTGGTCTTTGTCGTCGTCGCCCTGTCGGTACTTACGCCACTTGCATTCCTCATACTCGGCAGCTTTTCGGCCAATGAATTGCCGACGGATGTGAGCCTGGATGCCTTGACGCTCGCCCACTACCGCAAGGTCTGGCTCGATCCCGAGACCTACGCGGTATTCGCCAATACCTTTATCTACGTCGCCGGCGCCACGATCTTCGGAATTTCACTTGCCGCCGTCCTGGCGTGGCTCGTGGAGCGAACGAATATTCCAGGCAAGGCCTGGATCTACGCAGGCGTGCCGATGACGCTGGCCATGCCTGGCATGCTGCAGGCCATGGCATATGTCCTTCTGCTGAGCCCGCGCATCGGCTTCATCAACAAGGGCATAGTGTCCGTCTTCACAGTCTTTGAGACAGAGATGCGGTTCGCGTAGCGGAGGCTTTGGATCATCGGTTGGATTGATCTAAGCGGCTTGCCTCTGATGTTGCAAGCGTCTTCTCTCGAACGTCTTTCGT
>JBJOGJ010000050.1:0-19317 GCA_046048295.1 Pseudomonadota bacterium
GGGACTCACTTCATTGGAACGGCTTCGGTAGAAGTCCTCGAAGAGAGCTGCGGCAAGTTCGGGCCGGCGCTTCACGATGTGGTTGTAGACCGTTACAGAGCTGACGACACGGCTTTCGCCGCCGGTCTTCGAAGTCTTCATGCAAAGCAGCGAGACGTAGTCGCACCTGTCCGAGTGGAACCGCATCTCGGCACGGGTCATGTAGCCGCGCGTTTCTGCGTCGGCATAGCTGCCGCCGAGATCCGTGACATGCCCCAGCACATGCCCGAACTTGTTCTGCGACATCGGCGCGCCAAGATGCGAGCCGAGCCCCATGAACGCGATCGCCGCGTCCTCGCGGGTAAGCTCATCGACCGGAAAGCCGCGCAACATCACGATGCCACGCCCGTTACGCAGCTCCTCGCGCACGTCGGACAAGGTCAGCGCAAACTTGTCCAGCGGGAAGAGCTTTTTCTCCATGTCGACGCGGGATGCACCGGACTTGTGAAAAGCCGCGATGCCATCCCGTAGTTCGTTGCAATCGCCAGGTGTCAGGCGATAGCTCCAGTTCTCGACGGGGCCGAGATCGCCCGCTTCCCACCCCGCCGGATCGACGGCCGGTTGTCCCATCACAGCAGGCACGCGCCTAGATGTGCCAAAAGTTCGGAAATCACCCATCTGCATTCTCCCTGGAACGAACGGCACCTATTTCGCGAGATTCACGACGATGCGGCCTTTAACGCGCCCGGCAAGAATCTCGTCGGCCTTGGCCGGCAGGTCTTCGAGGCGGATTTCCTCGATCATCTGCTCAATATGCTCTTTTGGCAATTCGACCGCCAGCTTCTGCCATGCCGACTGTCGACGCTCGAACGGACACAGCACGGAGTCTATGCCGATGAGCCTGACGCCGCGCAGCAGGAACGGCACCACGGTCGTATTGAGCTGGGGACTTGCGGCAAGGCCACACGCTGCAACGCAACCGCCATGCTTCATATGTGCCAGCACGGTAGCCAGTATCTTGCCGCCGACGGCATCGACAGCACCCGCCCATCGTTCCGAAAGCAGCGGCCGCTGCTCGGCTTCCTCGAGCTCCTTGCGTTCGATCACCTCCTTGGCCCCAAGCCCGCGAAGGTAATCCGCGTAGGCCATCTTGCCGGTGACCGCGTGTACCTCGTAGCCGCGCGCCGCAAGCACCGCGACGGCAACGCTGCCGACACCGCCCGTGGCGCCGGTGACGACCACCGGCCCCTTGTTTGCGGTGCAATGCTGATGCGCCAGTTCCTCCACGGCGAGCATCGCGGTGAACCCGGCCGTTCCGATCGCCATCGACTGTCGCTTGTCCAGACCGGCCGGCTTGGGAACCAGCCACTTGCTGTCGACGCGCGCACGCGTCGCGTATCCGCCCCAGTGCGCTTCCCCGACACGCCAGCCGGTGAGGATGACACTGTCGCCCACATGATACTGCGGCGATGAGGACTGCACGACCTTGCCGGCGAAATCGATCCCCGGCACATGCGGGTAATTCCGTACCAGTCGGCCGAGCCCCTTGATGACCATTGCGTCCTTGTAGTTCAGCGTCGAATAGGAAACGTCGATGGTCACGTCGCCATCGGGCAGGCGATCGTCCTCGAGTACCTCGACCTTCGCCTGGACCTTGCCGTCAACCTGATCGAGCACAAGAGCCTTGAATGTGTCGGCCACTGCCACCTCCTGAATCTGACGTCGCCTGCTGCCACCGGACAGCTTCGGAAATGTGGCGCTTCGGCTGCCCAGCTAGCCTATGGCAGGCGATCGTGCTTTAGTTGCCCGCCGAATGCAACCGCCCTGCAAACGAGTTTACCGCACCCGAGGTTTCAGCATGAGTTTCACAACCCGCCCGGAGATCGCAGGCACTTTCGGGGTGGTGGCCTCGACGCACTGGCTGGCGACGGCGGTCGGCATGTCGATCCTGGAAAAAGGCGGCAACGCCTTCGATGCCGGCGTGGCAGTGGCATTCACGCTGCAGGTCGTCGAACCGCACCTGAACGGCCCCCTCGGCGATGTACCGGTAATCGTCTACGACAAGCGGCGCGGCAAGCCCGAGGTGATCTGCGGCCAGGGCCCGGCCCCCGCTGGCGCCACGCTCGAACACTATCGCGACCGCTGCGGCCTGGAGCTGGTTCCCGGCACCGGCCTGCTCGCACCCTGCATCCCGGGCTCCTTCATGGCCTTGATGCTGGTGCTTGAGCAGTACGGCACCATGCGGCCAAGAGATGTGCTCGCCCCCGCGATAGCCTATGCAGGAAACGGCTATCCGCTGGTGCCGCAGATCTGCGACACGATCGAGCGCGTGGCAGACCTCTTCAGGGCCTACTGGCCGACCTCGGCGGATGTCTACCTGCCAAACGGCAGCGTCCCGGCCCCAGCCTCGCTGTTCCGCAATCGCCGCCATGCAGCCACCTATGCGCGCCTATTGGAGGAAGCGGAATCCGGCGGCGGCAGCCGCGAAGCGGAAATCGAGCGTGCACGCCGGGCATGGTCGCAAGGTTTCGTCGCCGAGGCGGTCGAGCGCTATTGCATCAATACCGAAGTGATGGACGTCAGCGGCCGACGCAACAAGGGCGTCCTGACGGCCCAGGACATGGCGAACTGGCGGCCGGGCATCGAAGCCCCGCTGGAGTACGATTACGGCCGCTACACGGTCTACAAGCCAGCGAGCTGGTCCCAGAGCCCGGTCCTCCTGCAGCAGCTGGCCATACTCAAACAATTCGGCCTCGACCGGATCGACCCGGCCGATGCCGACTTCATCCATCTCTGGGTCGAAACCGCCAAGCTCGCCTATGCGGACCGCGACGCGTTCTATGGCGACCCGAAATTTGTCGATGTCCCCATGGAAACGCTTCTGTCGGATGCCTACAACGGCGAGCGCGCGAAACTGGTGGACATGACGAAGGCCTCTCTGGAGCTTCGCCCCGGCAGCATCGCGGGCTATGACGGACGGATCATCTATTGCGACGGCATGGGCGGCGCCGGCGCGGGCGCAGGCGAACCGACGGTCGGGCGCATGGGCGATACCAAGGGCGACACGTGCCACGTCGATGTCATCGACAAACAGGGCAACATGTTCACCGCAACGCCATCGGGCGGCTGGTTGCAGTCCTCGCCGGTGATTCCCGACCTCGGCTTCCCGCTAGGCACGCGCGCGCAGATGTTCTGGCTGGAATCGGATCATCCGGCGACGCTGGCGCCCGGCAAGCGGCCGCGTTCGACCCTCTCCGTCGGCATGGCGAGCCGGGACGGCGAGCCCTACATGGTGTGGGGCACACCCGGTGGCGACCAGCAGGACCAGTGGAATTCGCAGTTCCTTTTGCGCCACATTCACGCCGGCCATAACCTGCAGCAGGCCATCGACGCCCCGGCATGGCATATCGAGGATGTGCCGAGTTCGTTCTGGCCTCGCGAAGCGAGCCCTGGTCTCCTTGTCGTCGAGGACAGATTGCCCGCGGCAACTTTGCGCGAACTCCAGCGCCGCGGACACACGCTGGTCTCCAGCGGCCCGTGGAGCGAAGGACGGCTTTCCGCCGCCGCGATAGACGGACCGTTTTTGAAGGCGGCAGCAAATGCGCGCGGCATGCAGGGATACGCCGCCGGCAGATGACAGGAATTGCTGCGGTGCAACAACCAATGGAGCGAAAACGGCCGTCGATAAGGTTGTGGATCAGCACCCGGTGACTGCAAAGTCTCAGTCGACAGATCTTGCTGGTGAATAAAGCAATATTGATTACTCGAGGGTTGTCAGCGGACCCTTGACGTTACTATCCTGGCGGTTGCGACTGAATGTCTCTTGGTCGAGGCGAATGCGACCGCCGGCAGAGCGAAGGAGAGTGGCTTGATGGATGCGCGTGCCGCGCCGGAGCGAGGCGGAAAGGCCCGGATGGAGCCGACCGACATCTCCGACCCGAACTACTTCCACAAGGTCGTCGATTGCCAGTGGGCCTGCCCGACGCATACGCCGGTACCGGAGTACATCCGGCTTATCGCGCAGGGCCGCTACGCCGACGCCTACATGCTCAACTTCGAGAGCAACGTGTTCCCGGGCATCCTGGGCCGCGTTTGCGACCGCCCCTGCGAGCCTGCCTGCCGCCGCGGGCGCGTCCAGGTATCGCCCCATGAAAAAGACTCGAAGACAGGCACCAGCAAGCCCGAACCGGTCGCGATCTGCAGGCTGAAACGCGTTGCCGCCGACTACAAAGGCGACGTCGACGACCGCATGCCCGCCATCCCGACCAAGAAGAATGGCAAGCGCGTTGCACTCATCGGTGCCGGGCCGGCATCGCTCACCGTCGCTCGCGACCTGCTGCCGCTAGGCTATGCCTGCACCCTGTTCGAGAAGGACCCCAAGGGCGGCGGGCTGATGCGAACCAACATCCCGTCGTTCCGGCTACCTGCTAGCGTTCTAGATGAAGAAGTCGAACGCATACTTCATTTCGGCGTCGAAGCCAGGTTCGGCGAAGAGATCCAGAGCCTGAAGTCTCTGCTCGACGAAGGTTTCGATGCGGTATTCGTCGGCACCGGGGCCCCCAAGGGCAAGGATCTCGACATTCCCGGCCGCAAGGAAGCCGCAGCCAACATCCATATCGGCATCGATTGGCTGACGTCGATCGCTTTCGGTCACATCGACAAGATCGGCAAGCGCGTCGTGGTCATCGGCGGCGGCAACACGGCAATGGACTGCTGCCGTAGCTCATTGCGGTTGGGCGGTACCGACGTGAAGGTCACCGTTCGCTCGCCGCGCAAGGACATGAAGGCTTCCGAATGGGAGCTCCGTGACGCCGAGCACGAAGGTATCCCGATCTTCGACAACCACAACCCGAAGGAGTTCGTCGTCAAGGACGGAAAGCTCACGGGCGTCGTGTTCCAGAAGATGAAGGCGGAGTACGAGAACGGCCGGCGCAAGCTCATACCGACCGGCGAAGATGTCCTCTTCGAATGCGACGACGTGTTGATGGCCATAGGCCAGGACAACGCCTTTCCCTGGATCGAGCGTGACATCGGCCTCGAGTTCGGCGAATGGGACATGCCGAAGGTCGACCGCAAGACGTTCATGTCGACGCGGCCGGGCGTATTCTTCGGCGGCGACGCGGCGTGGGGGGCAGAGAACATCATCTGGGCCGTTGCCCACGGCCATCAGGCCGCAATCTCGATCGACCGCTTCTGCAATGGGCAGTCACTCGAGGAGCGTCCGCCGCCCGGCACGACACTCGTCAGCCAGAAGATGGGTATCCACGAGTGGTCGTACTCGAACAACTACGATGGCGTGAATCGTATCGGCATCCCGCACGCCGACCTGACGGCCTCGCTGAAGAACCTGAAGATGGAGGTCGAACTCGGTTTCGACGACAAGCTCGCTGCGAAGGAAGTCGAACGTTGCCTGAATTGCGACGTCCAGACGGTATTCACGACGAAGCTATGCATAGAATGCGACGCCTGTGTCGACATCTGCCCGGTCGACTGCATCAACTTCCTCGACAACGACAACGAGGAGGCTGTCCGCACCAGCTTGCGGGTGCCTGCAACCAACCTGCAGCAGTCGCTCTATATTTCGGACGAACTCAACACCGGCCGCATCATGGCCAAGGACGAGAACGTGTGCGTGCACTGCGGTCTCTGTGCCGAACGCTGCCCGACAGGCGCCTGGGACATGCAGAAGTTCCTCTACGTCGAGCCGCAGGCCTCTTCTGCCTGCCTGGCCAACCACAACTCCTACATCCGGTGACGAGGGCCCCCCACCAATGAGCGGCATCAACGATTTCGTGGTGAAGTTCGCAACCGTGAACGGCTCGGGCTCGGCTAGCGCCAACCTGATGTTCACCAAAACGCTCTTCCGGATGGGCATTCCGGTGAGCCCGAAGAACATCTTTCCCTCCAACATCCAGGGCCTGCCGACTTGGTACGAGGTCCGGGTCTCCGAGAACGGCTACCTCGCACGGCGCGACGGCATCGACCTCATGGTCGCCATGAACCAGCAGACCTATCAGGACGATCTCGCTGAGGTCGTGCCGGGTGGCTGGCTGCTCTACGACTCGACGATGCCCCGCATCTGGCCGCGCGACGACATAAACGTCATCGGTATCCCGATTGCCAGCATGTGTGCCGAGAAGTGGAAGGACACCCGACAGCGACAGCTATTCAAGAACATGGTCTATGTCGGCGCACTGACGGCGCTGCTCGAGATGGATGTCGATGTGCTGGAAGGCGTGGTTCGGGATCAGCTCCGCGGCAAGGAGAAGCTCGTTGGCGCCAATATGGAAGCGATCGCGCTCGGACGCGATTACGTGATCCAGAATTGCGAGCATCCATTGCCGTTCCGGGCGCGCGCTGCCGATGGTGCCAAGGGCAAGATCATGATCCAGGGCAACGACGCTGCGGCGCTCGGCGCAATCTATGCCGGCGCAACGGTCTGCGCATGGTACCCGATCACGCCGTCGACGTCGCTCGCCGAAGCCTTCGAACGCTATGCGAAGCGATTCCGCAAGGGCAAGGACGGCACCAACCTTTTCGCCGTGATCCAGGCCGAGGACGAACTCGCCGCAATCGGTATCGCGATCGGCGCCGGCTGGAATGGGACGCGCTCGTTCACCGCCACCTCGGGACCAGGCATCTCGCTGATGACGGAATTCCTTGGCCTCGCCTACTTCGCCGAGATTCCGGTTGTCCTCTACGATATTCAGCGCGGCGGCCCGTCGACCGGCATGCCGACCCGGACACAGCAGTCGGACCTGATAGCGGCTGCCTACGCATCTCATGGCGACACCAAGCACGTGCTCCTGTTCCCCGCCGACCCCGGTGAATGTTTCACGGCCAGCGCCGACGCATTCGACCTTGCAGAGCGCCTGCAAACTCCGATCCTGGTGATGTCGGACCTCGATATCGGCATGAACGAATGGGTGATCGATCCGCTGCACTGGGACGACAGCCGCACGCATGACCGCGGCAAAGTACTCGACACCGCCACGCTGGACGCACTTTCCGAATGGGGCCGCTATCGCGACGTCGATGGCGACGGCATCCCCTATCGCACCATTCCGGGAACGCATCCGGCCAAGGGTGCCTATTTCACGCGCGGGTCGAGCCACGATGAGAACGCCCGCTACACGGAGGACGGCCGCATACACGCCCGCGTCCTCGAACGGCTGGCCCGCAAGTTCAAGACCGCAGCCAACATCGTACCCAAACCGGAGATCGACCACCGCGATGGTTCGGCGAAGACGGCCATCGTCTACTTCGGCTCGACGCGGCCGGCTGTGCTCGAAGCCCTGGATCGGTTGCGCGCAGACGGCCATGCCGTCAACGCCATCCGCCTCAAGGCATTTCCATTTTCGGACGAAGTGAAGGCTTTTGCGGCCGCACACGATCAGCTCCTCGTAATCGAGCAGAATCGCGACGGACAGATGCGTTCTCTTCTCATGATGGAAGCCGGGATCGAAGGCGGCAAGATGCAGTCGATCACCAACATCGACGGATATCCGCTGACAGCGGATTTCGTTGTCGAAGCCGTCAAACGGCATGTCCGCCCCGCCGCCGCCGCGGCCGCAGAATAGTCGCAGGGAAAACGAAGATGAGCTTTATCCCGAAACCCTCGGTCTACCACCCCGAACTCAAGCGCAACGCGCTCGGACTGACGCACCGCGACTACGAAGGCACCATGTCGACGCTGTGCGCCGGCTGCGGGCACGACAGCATCACCGCCGCCATCATCGAGGCGTGCTTCGAGCTGGACCTCCCTGCCCACCGCATCGCCAAGCTCTCCGGCATCGGCTGCTCATCGAAAGCACCGACCTACTTCCTGTCGAAAAGCCATGGCTTCAACAGCGTGCATGGCCGCATGCCCTCGGTCACCACCGGCGCCAATGCAGCCAATCGCGACCTGATCTACATCGGCGTCTCGGGCGACGGCGACACCGCCTCGATAGGTCTCGGCCAATTCGCCCACGCCGTCCGGCGCCAGCTCAACATGACGTACCTCGTCATGAACAACGGTTGCTATGGCCTGACGAAGGGGCAGTTCTCTGCAACGAGCGACAAGGAATCTCCCTCCAAGAAGGGCGAGCCCAACCCATTCGACCCGATTGACCTCTGCCAAATGGCGATCCAGCTCGGCGCCGGCTTCGTCGCGCGCTCCTTCTCGGGCGACAAGCGGCAACTCATTCCGCTTATCAAGGCCGCACTCAGCTATCGCGGTTTCGCGTTCCTCGACGTCATCAGTCCATGCGTGACCTTCAACAACCACTCAGCCTCGACGAAGAGCTACGACTACGTACGCGCACACAACCACACCGTGCGCCAGCTCGACTACGTGCCTGAGGAACAGGAAATCACCGCCGACTATGCAGAAGGCGAAACCGTGACTGTCGCCATGCATGACGGCTCGCGCCTGATCCTGCACAAGCTCGACCATAGCCACGACCCTCGCTCATCCAACGACGCGATCATGGCCATTCGTGAAAGCGCGGCCAAAGGCGAAGTCGCAACGGGTCTCCTATACGTCCGCGAGGCGCAGCAGGATATGCACACCATACTTGCAACGGACGAACGCCCCCTGAACACGCTACCGATGTCGGAACTCTGCCCTGGCTCCAAGGCGCTCGATGCCATCAACGATCGCCTGCGCTAGTGTAGCTGCGTTCCCTATGGCTTTGACATTGGTTCGCATCCTCGCGGCACCGCTAGACGACTGCCGGAGCCGGCGCACTCGTATTGTCGCCGCAGCGGCACGGATGCGATTGAGCTGCGTATTCACGCCCACCTAACGTGTATTTTACTTCGCATTTGAAGCTGTTTCGATCAGATTGGCGCCGACGTCCAGAACACTATTAGAGGCGCCCGAACGCTGATGGCCGAACTCAGTCTGCTCGACGACAGAAAATTCAAGGATCCGGAGCGGATCGCAAGCGGCAAGCCCCGCGCCAAGGTGACACTCCGGCAGCTCGACACGCTCTGGATCAACACGGGTACGCTCTGCAACATTACCTGCCAGAACTGTTACATCGAATCGAGCCCCAGGAACGATCGCCTGGTCTACATTTCGACCTCCGACGTTGCCGCCTACCTCGACGAGATCAGGGATGGCGAACTCGGCACGCGCGAGATTGCTTTCACCGGCGGTGAGCCGTTCATGAACCCGGACATGCTGGATATCCTCCGGCTCTGCCTCGAGCGCGGGTTTCATGTCCTCGTCCTAACCAACGCGATGCGCCCGATGCAGCGCCACAAGAAGGCCCTGCTGGAAATCCGCAGCGCCTATCCTGACACCCTTCACCTCCGGATCTCCATCGATCACTACACGGCCACTCGCCACGAGGAGGAGCGCGGCCCCGGAACGTTCGGGCCGACACTTGAAGGCCTCAAGTGGCTCGCGACGAACGGTTTCGACATATCGGTTGCCGGACGGACGATGTGGGGAGAATCAATGCCCGAAGAACGCAGCGGTTACGCAAAATTCTTCGCGGACCAAGGTGTAGGTATCGACGCCTACGACCCGTCGAAGCTGGTGCTGTTCCCGGAAATGGACGAGCAGGTGGACGTACCGGAAATCACCACCGAGTGCTGGAGCATCCTCGGCAAATCGCCCGACAGCGTCATGTGCGCAAGCTCACGGATGATCGTGAAGCGGAAAGGCGAAGCGCACCCGGTGGTGATGCCATGCACCCTGCTGCCCTACGACACGTCGTTCGAGCTAGGCCAGACGCTTGCCGACGCGCAAAAAACCGTATCTCTGAACCATCCGCACTGTGCAAAATTCTGCGTGCTCGGCGGCGCCTCCTGCACCGGCTGATTGCGCGCGAATCAGTCTGAATATTGCGATTCAATGAAGACTTTCTTCGCGGTGCATTCATGCATCACCCAGATTTCGGACATTGCAGGCCCAGGAAGCGCCAAGACCGAATCGCACTATAGTTGCCATAGTCGATAGGAACCTTGCGGGGGGAACTGCAATGATCATCGGCAATGGAACGATGTCGCAGGATGCAATCAGGCTCTGGGACAAGCGTGCAGAAGTGCTCGAAGCCGGGCACATGCTCATGCAGGAAAAACCGGATCCGGAACAGTGGACCGAGGAAGAGCGTCGTATTTGGCGTTATGCCACGGCCATTTCGGCAAGGCTGGACAAGCTGAACTAGGTGGGTTTGGCCAGGGCAAGCTACCGACACCGGTTGCACCAGCCTTTCAACGAGCGCAAACTCTCGCCGTTGTTCTAACGCGAGAGGCCGCTCGATGGCAGGTTTTCGGATTGGTGACTTTCGGGTCGATGCGATACTCGAACTCGAATGTGCTGCATTTGGCGCCAGCGAGCTGTTCCCGGATCTGAGCGACAGCGACGTGGCCGCCATGAGAAATCAGCTTGGCGAAAGCTACATCGATCGGGCCGGCGTGCTGATGATGGCTTTCCGCACGTTCGTGTTGCGAACCAGCCGCCATAATATTCTCATCGACACCTGCATCGGAAATCACAAGGATCGGCCTGACCGGCCATTGTTCCATCGGTTGGAAAGCAACTATCTGGAGGACCTTGCGGCCATCGGGCTGCAACCCGAGCAGATAGACTTCGTCATGTGCACGCACTTGCACTGGGATCACGTCGGCTGGAATACAAGACTGATCGACGGGACCTGGGTTCCGACTTTCCCAAACGCCAGGTATGTGATTGCCGAACGCGAATATCGTTATTGGGATCACTTCTACCAGACAGAGCCCGAAGGCAGGCACGCGCGGGCGTTCAGCGACAGCGTTGCTCCTGTCGCCAGAGCTGGAAAAGCCGTCCTTGTCGACGATGGCTATGAGCTGGAACCAGGCGTCTGGCTGGAATCGTGCCCCGGGCATACGCCCGGCAACGTCGCCATCAACATTCGCTCCGGCGACGGTAAGGGCGTCTTCGCCGGCGACATCCTGCAGCACCCCGTCCAACTCCTGCAACCGACGCTTTCGTCGCGGCCGGATTTCGACAAGCACTTGTCGCGATTGAACAGGCTGGCGTTTCTCGAGAGGCATGCAGGCACTGGCAGCATAGTAATGCCGACGCATTTTCCCTATCACGCAGGCGGAAGGATCGAGCCCGCAGGCACCGCTGCATACCGCTTCGATCCAGTGGAATGCTGCAAATAACCAGGCGGCGTTAGCAAAAAACTAACCCTGCCCTGCGGAATGCATGCGCCATGCGCTGAATTTCTCGCCACCATCGGATTTTTCGACGAGTTCGTTGCAATTTTAACGAGCGCCTTGAGCATTGATTGAAATCCACCCGATAGCTTCATCCCCGGAATGTGGGAGATTGGGCAAAGGTTCGGCTATGGCGGAAATTCTCGGTGGAGCAACGGCGGATACACTCAACGGTACCGACGAGAGCGACCTGATCCGGGCTGGGGCGGGCAATGATTTCGTTGCCGGCGGCCTCGGCAACGATGTCATCTACGGAGAAGACGGCAACGATCGCCTCTACGGCGGCGCAGGCGACGACGACATCTCCGGCGGAGCCGGCAACGATACCCTGGTAGGCGACGCCGGCAACGACATCCTTCGGGGCGGCGAGGGGGATGACGGGTTCTTTGGCGGCGGTCTCGACGATACGATCTACGGCGATGCGGGCCGCGATGTCATGTTCGGCGACGGCGGCAACGACACGCTCTACGGCGGTGCGGACGACGACATCCTGAACGGCGGCATCGGCAACGACATCCTCGACGGCGGAACCGGCAACGATCAGCTGATTGGCGGCGCGGGTGACGACATTTTCATCGTACGCCTGGGTGAAGGAAGCGACATCATCAACGGCGGGACAGGCAACGACCGGATCGTAATCGAACTGTCCTCCGGCGATCTCACGGCGGAGATCCTGGCCGAACTGCGCGATCTGCGCGATACGCTCGACCAGCGCGCGGCAAATGCAGGTGGCGGGAACGCGGCACTGGCCACCGAAAGCGAAGGCGAAGCAATTGCATTCAACGGGCTCGGACTGACGATCGCGGTCGTGGAGAATGTTTCCTTCAAGTTGGACGGTGCGGAAGTCGCCCTGGAAGACCTTATGAATCGCGCTCCCGTCGCCGATAGCGAAGTACGCGTCGAGACGGCCGAGGACACGACACTTTCCGGTCGCATAGTCGCCAACGACCCTGACGGTGACGCTCTTGGCTTCACGTTGGCAAGCGCAGGAGAATACGGAGAAGTTGTGCTCGACGGAGAAACCGGCGCCTTCATTTACAAGCCGAATGCTGATTTCAGCGGCACCGATCAGTTCACCGTCAAAGTCACCGACAGCGCTGGCAACAGCGTCGAGCAGATTGTCGAGGTGGCAACACGGGCCGTGGCAGACACGCCGAACCTGAAGGTCCAGGATGCCGTGGTCCGGGTCGACATGCGCGTGGATGGCACAGAAGGCGCTGACGTGCTCAATGCCCCCGAATCCGACGGCCACAAGATCGCGCTCGACATCGCCGCCAGCCTGGCAGACAGGGACGGTTCAGAAGCACTGTCGATCAAGCTCTTCGGCCTACCCGAAGGAGCTAAGCTCTCAGCCGGCGCACAAGACGAGGACGGCAACTGGACACTCGCTGAGGACGAACTCGCTGGACTGACGCTTTTCGTCAAGGGCAGCGGGAATTTCGAGATCGGCGTCGTCGCAACTGCTGCCGACGGCGAGTCCGTTGCGTCCAGCAAGGCGGTTCTGCGCGTCGAATTCGACGATAACGGCCCCCGCACCATCGACGCGCGCGGTGGCAACGACCAGCTTCACGGAAGCGACGCGGACGAGCTTCTCATCGACGGCGCCGGCAACGACAAGTCCTTTGGTGGAGCGGGTGACGACTGGCTGGTCGCAGGGGTCGGCAACGACATATACGATGGCGGCGAAGGCTTCGACACGCTCGACATGTCGGCAGCGCGCAGCGCCTACGTGAACCTTGCAGCCGGCAAGGCCAGCGGGCTCGGACGCGACACGGTCGCGGGCATCGAGCAGGTCGTCGGCTCGGCCGGAAACGACCGTTTCTATGGCGATGCCGCCGACAACGTCCTCATCGGCAATGCCGGCAGTGACCGCCTGTATGGCCGCGATGGAAATGACACGCTCGACGGCGGCGAAGGCAATGACACATTGGTCGGTGAGAACGGTGACGACACACTCATCGGCGGTGACGGAGACGACAGCCTCAACGGCGGCAACGGCAATGACCAACTCATTGGCGGCAACGGCAAGGACAAACTGAACGCAGGCAATGGCGACGACCTTCTCGACGGCGGAGAAGGAAACGACAGTCTGAGCGGCGGCAATGGAAACGACGTCCTGATCGGGGCAGCCGGCAACGACAGCCTGAACGGCGGCAATGGAGACGACGTTCTCGACGGCGGCGACGGCGACGACGTCCTCAACGCATCTGGCGGCAACGACCTCGTCATCGACGGCGCCGGGAACGACAGGGTGAATGCAGGGTCCGGCAATGACATGGTGCGCGTCGGAGCAGGCGACGACGTCTACAACGGCTCGTCCGGCTTCGATACCATCGACTTCTCCGCCGCGGAACGCAACCTGGCAATCGACATCCAAAAGGGCCGCGCCGATGGCCTGGGCTCCGACAAGTTCTCAGGCTTCGAGAAAATAATCGCCTCTGCCTTCGATGACACGATCGTGGGATCGAGCCGCGCCGAGACGATCATTGCCGGCGATGGAGATGATATGATCTCGGGAGGCCGCGGCAGCGACATCCTGGAGGGCGGTGCAGGCAACGACGTGTTCTCCTGGCAGCGCACCGATCTTTCCGGCTGGAACAAGGGTGTACGCGATACCATCACGGACTTCGAGGAAGGCGACGTGCTCGATCTGTCACAGATATTCCGTAGCGAGAAGAAAGCACGCATCGAAGACTTCGTGCGCATCACCGAGACGGAAACGGGATCGGTCGTCGCGGTCAAGCTGGGCAAGACGTACGTCGATGTGGTCGAGCTCGATGGAGCCTCTGGCCTTTCGGCCACACAGATGGTGGAAGACCACACGATCCTGCTCTGATGCAGTTGAAGGAAGGTGAAAGGGCTAGCGGTCCTTTCTCTTTCGCCTGAAGCGCGCCACATCGAACCGCAAGAGCCGCTCGCCGAGTTGCGAGCGGGCCTCGGCGTTCTCGAGTTCTTCGATCGCTTCCGCAATGATCATTGCCGCCACACGGAGGTCTGGAACCTGCTCGAGGTCATGACGGATCCTGGCGAGTTCGGAGCGGACGGTGGATGTCTCCAGTACTGGAGGCCAAGGCCTCTTCCTCGGAATGTTGAACATGCAAGCCTCCGGCGATCTTTGCCGCAAGAAAGTGGAAAAGAGCAGATCGACTACCCGAGCAAGAACCGAGCCAGATACCGAATTGGGCTATGACAAGCATCTAGACGCTTCGTTTACCCCCTGAATTTAAGGTGCAAAGAGAAGTGGGTGGGCAGCGGCCGCAGCGGCTGGCTGACGCGTGGGCTATGCGTAGCGGGAGTCGCCGGTGAACACAGACCGTTCAATCTTGATCATCGTAGAGAACTTGACGGTGCCGCTCGACCGGCGGGTATGGCAGGAGGCGACTGCACTGCGGGAGGCCGGCTACACGGTTTCCGTGATCTGCCCGGTCGGAGGACAGTACACCGACCGCTACGAACTTCTGGACGGCATTCACGTTTTTCGCCACCCCCTGCCTCTGGAGGCCGACGGCGCGCTAGGCTACCTCGTAGAGTATTCCTCAGCCCTGTTCTGGGAGTTCCTGCTGAGCATCAAGGCCTACCGAAAGGTCGGGTTCGATGTCGTGCAGGCCTGCAATCCTCCCGACCTCATCTTCCTCGTGGCATCGTTCTGGAAATACCTTTTCGGCAAGCCCTTCATCTTCGATCATCACGACATCAACCCGGAACTCTATGAAGCCAAATTCGGCAAGCGCGGATTCTTCCATCATCTGCTTTGCCTGTTCGAACGACTGACCTTCAAGGTCGCGGACGTATCGATCGCCACCAACGAGACCTTCAAGGAGATCGCCGTTTCGCGCGGCGGCATGGATCCCGAAGACGTATTCATAGTGCGATCCATCCCCGATCTCTCGAAGTTCAAGCGGGTCGAGCCGGATCACGCTCTCAAGGCTGGCCGGCCCAATCTCCTTGGCTACGTCGGAATCATGGGCGCGCAGGATGGTGTCGACCTGTTGATCCGTGCCATGGCGCACATCGTCAACACGGAAGGCCGTCGCGACATTCACTGCGCAATTGTCGGTTCCGGCACCGAGGTGGAAAACCTGAAGTCGTTGTCCCGGAAACTCGGCGTCTCTGACTACGTCACCTTCACCGGTTTCCTATCTGGCGAGAAGCTGAAGGCCGCACTGTCCGCATTCGATGTCGGCATCATTCCCGACCCGAAGAACACCTACAACGACAAGATTTCCATGAACAAGGCATTCGAGTACATGAGCCTTGGCATTCCTTTCGTCCAGTTCGACCTCATCGAAGGGCGCAAGATTGCAGGTGACGCGGCACTCTATGCCGAGCGCAACTCGCCGGTCGATCTGGCCGCCAGGGCTCTGAAGATCGTCGACGACTTGGCACTCCGCGAAGCACTGACAGCCGAAGGCCGGCTACGCGCACCGGCCCTGCTGCGTTGGGATGTAGAGGCCGGCCGCCTGCTGGCCGCCTATTCTCGCGCCCTCGCATCACCAGTAGCACAAGCCCGGCCACTGACCGCCCCGCGAAACGCCTGACACCAACGCAAGCGGCGCCGCACTAGGTGCAGCGCCGCCTGGCAAACCGATCTTATCGCAAGCCCTACTTCAGTTCGAACACCGTCGTCGTGCCAGACACCTCGTTGGCGGTTACCAGCAGAGCGTGTCCCGTCGGGCTCTTCGACGCCTCGACGAAAGCGAGCCCCTCCGGAGCAATGTCGCCGGCACTCTTCGCCTTCGGGTCGCCATCGGGCTTGCCATTGTGGAAGAAGCTGGAGAACTTCGGCGCTACCGGGTTTGAGATATCGTATGCAATGATCCCGCTCATGCGCTCAAGTCCGATGAACGCATAGCGCTTTCCCTTCACAGTGCCGATTGCGAGCCCTTCGGGCTCGACACCTTTGTCGTCGGAACGGCTGTCGAAGTTCTTGACCTGCCCCTGCGAGTTGAACCAAGTCGGGTGCATCTTGGAGAGGATCGTCGAGAACTCGTTGCCCGAATCGTAGACCAGCGTGCCATCTGGCTTCCAGATCGAGAACGAACGCCCGCCATAGCCGACGATCTCCTCGTATTTGCCATCGCCATCCTTGTCCCCGTGCGCCTTCGTGACTTTCAGGCGGCCAAGCGCCTTCTTGTCCTGAAGTTCCTTGGCATTCGGGAAAACCTTCTCATCGAGCGTCAGATCCGCAACACGCGCTTCCTCGGAATACCCGGGATAGTCTCGCGAGTCGCCTTCATTGGCGGTAACGATATATGTCTGACCCTCGTGCTCGAACGTGGCGATGGTGTCCGGCTGATAGAGGCTCTTGGCAGGCCATGTCTTCAGATTGATGCCACCGTCCCTGTCACTGACGTCGATGGCATGCTTCGACCAATCCTTGTAGCCGAGTGCGAATACCTTCGTAACTTTGGCGGTCTCGATATCGATGACCGCAATCGAGTTGGCTTCCTGCAGAGCGACGAACGCAGTCTTGTTGTCCCTGGAAAGCGCGATGTACTCAGGCTCGACATCCTGCGCAAGGGTCGTACCGGCAGGCGACGGGAAGTGCGCGCCCGCGCCGAAATCGGAACGCTTTAGGTGGCCGAATGTAACCGTGCGCACGGAAAGATCAGCCAGCTTCACGATCGACACGGTGCCTTCCGGATCGTTTTTGTAGTCTTTGCTCGGCTCACCCTCGTTGGCCACAAGTGCATAAGCACCGTCGCTCGTGATGGTCACCATGTCAGGCAGCGCACCGACCGTGACCACCTTTGGATTATTGCCGTCGCGATCGAATACGACCAGCTTGCCCGGCTCCTGTTTCGGGTCTGCTTCGACCGCTGCGACGACGACATCGCCACGAACCGCCACTGAATTGACGTTCTTTCCGTACTGGGAGAGTGGGATCGACTTGATTTTCTTGAGCGCTGCCGGGTCCTTCATGTCGAGAATATCGATTGCGTTATCGGCTCCATTCACGACATACAGCCGCTGGCCGACCGGATCGTGCACGACGATCTCCGCCGCAGCTTTCCTATAGGCCTCCACGCCGTAGCTGCCGACCACCTTCGCCTCAAATCCGTCCGCCAGTACTAAACCAGCCGTTACGCCGAGCAACATTACCGCGCCGAAACCGGCGGCCAACGTCCTACGCATCTGGATCTACCTCCGCTGTGAAAAGAAACTGTCGCATAGGGGAGCAGTGTTTCAAGCTCATGACGGCCGCAGTTCCAGAACAAGCGTCGCTGCACTGCGCCACCGGCGCCACTGCCCTGGAATTGCCAAATTTTCAAGAAAGGGGATTATATTTCAGCACCTTAAGCACCTTGCCGACATCCCGCCCACACTCGATATTACCCCATCAGGCAGTACATCGACGAGTAGACGACAACACTCGCCACCCTGACTGCCCGACGATGAACGAAGACAAGCGTGGAGGGAAGAAATGAACCTGAACCGTCGGAATTTTCTCGGGGCTGCCGCAGTTTCCCCGCTGACGGCCAAGGACATCGCACAAAAGATTGCCGAGGACGCGCAGATGCAAGCCTCGAGCATCAGCCTCTACAGCGACTCGATCTACACCGGATACGTCGGCGACGACCCGGAACCACCCATGCGCAACCTCTGGGATGCCATCAAGGACATCGGCATGCCGGAGTGGAAGCGTGAAGACCTCTGGGAGGATGCCAAGCGCTGCCGCACGCTCGATCCGGACATTGCAGCCATGCGAAGTGTCTCCCTCACCGCGAAGATGCAGATGCAGTGGCGGCGCAACTACAAGCATCTGGTCGAACGGGCACATAAGCAGCGGCGGATGGATCAGCTGAAGCGCTCGTTCTTCGACGAAAACCCGGACATCTCGGAATATTGATCTAGGCCGACCCGGATACAGAATTGCCCGAAGCTCCTGCCTTAGGCAGGAGCTTTGCCATCTCTGCCCGTACGATCGCCAGCTACAGCTTGCCAGCCCATCTCGGCAAGGCCTCGCGCTCCAGGAAAAAGTGCCAAGCCGGCGAAAGTCACGATTACGGCTGTCACCGCAGCAACCGGCAGGACGACAACCGACTGCAAGCCGGATGGCATCAGAAGCGCAATCAGGCCGGAAAAAGCGAATACCGGAAACAGGAAAGCACTACGCGTAAGGAATAGCCACGTCATTCCGCGCGGATCGGACTTCCGCCGGCCCTGGCTCGCGAATGCGACGTAGACGATGGAAGCGATCTCTCCAAGCACGCCGGCGGCAGCGACACCCTCGACGCCGAATCCGCCCACCGCTGCCGCCACGGCCACTACGAGCGCCGATGCACGCACGAGCCCGGCATACAGAAGCGGCTTGGTCCGCCCCATGGAAAGCAGCGACATTCCCGGAACGGCCTGGACCATTCTCAACGCCCACATGACACCAAGCCACGAGATGACCCATCCAAGTCCCGCATAGCGCGTACCGAACGCAAGCTGGATCAAAGTATCGCCCGCAATGATGGCCACAGCCGAATAGACCGCAGCAGCAATTATGTATATCTCGGCCATCACCCCGTACCGTTTACGGAACAGCCCCTTGAACTCGCGGACCTCGACGAGCAGTGGCAACATCAGTGCGTGGGCGGCGCGCCCGGCGATCGTCGCCGGCACCATCGTCAACATGAACGCCGCCGAATACCCGGCGAGCGTCTCCATGCCAAACATGCGCCCGACAATCGCCCGGTCGACGTAGTATACGGCAATGAGCGGAAAGGCACTGAGCCATATCGGCCAGCCGAACTTCACGACCCTGAGTAGAATCTCCTTCGTGACGGCTATTCGGTACGGACAACGCGCAAGCATGTGCGAGGCTGCCAGCGCTGTCGCCGATTGAACCACAGCGATCCATACCGCAGCCGCGTAGCTGCCACTGACGGCCAGCACAGGCCAGGCCGCGAGCAGAGCGAGAATTTGCGGCGCCGTCTCACAGATCATGAACGGTCTGTTGTCGAGGTGCCGCTGCCGGCGGCGCGTATCGAGGTGCATCAGCCCCTTCAGCAATGGCACGACTGCGATTGCCTCGAAGGCCCACCGCGCTTCCTCGATCCTGAAGAATGCGGTGACCGGACCAGCCGCAGCATAGATCAGCCCCGCAGTTGCCAGGCCCCGCGCCAGAAGCACCGCGTGGAGTCCGGACATGAG
>JBJOGJ010000051.1:0-19115 GCA_046048295.1 Pseudomonadota bacterium
GCTTGCAACATCAGAGGCAAGCCGCTTAGATCAATCCAACCGATGATCCAAAGCCTCCGCTACGCGAACCGCATCTCTGTCTCAAAGACTGTGAAGACGGACACCCCCCTACCTGCAGCGTGGTACAACCTGTAACTGATTCGCAAACCGTCTTTCCACTTCCTATTTGCACTTAACCAAGAAGTGCGACTTTCCGGATTCACCTTTGGTTTCAGATAATTGTTTGATAGGCTCCACAGGTGGTTAACTACCTGTTAGTAGAGGCATTATGCGGAGCGTTTTCAGGCACCTAGCCGCGATTGCAATTCTTAGTTGTGCCTCTATTGAGCCTAGCGCGGCAGGAGAGGCGCGCCCTGGATTTCGTACCTATCCGGCATTCCCGAATGGCGGAGCAGTCGTCGAGATGGTCCATGACAAGGGCTTGATGCTCGAGTTGATCGTGAAATGCAGCCGAGGGGTCGCCATCGTCACGTTCTCGAAAACGGAAGGTCTCTACTGCGACCCGCAGCACCATTGCTCCAGCAACCTTCGCGGCACCATCGGCCGCGCCTGCCAGTAATTCGGCCCAGGCAGTTACTGGTACAGTTCTTGAATTGCCTCCTCGACAGCGTCCCAGGGCGCCAGGAATTGAGACGAGCCGAGGCAAGACATGGCGTCAAATTTTCATGAACGTTTCGACGAAGGCGCGTTGAAGCTGCCTTCGGACCGCTCGACGGGACTGGTTTTCGCGGGCATGGCGGCGCTCGTCGCCTGGCTATGGCGCGACAACGAGAGCGTGCTTGCCGTATCGAGCTACCTCGCACTGGCACTGGTGAGCGTCAGCCTGATCCTGCCCAGCATGCTGCATCCCCTCAACCGAGCATGGATGAAGTTTGCAATGCTGCTCGGCAGGGTCGTCAACCCCGTCGTCATGCTTGTTCTCTTTCTGCTGGTGATCGTGCCCGCGGGCCTCATCATGCAGATTTTCCGTGACCCAATGAGATTGCGGCAAAGGGACAAGAGCGACAGCCATTGGATCGCTCGAGACCCGGAGCAGGTCCAGGACATGCGGAACCAGTTCTGAAGTTGTATTACACAGTCGAAAAGGCGTCCTTCTCATGCTCTCCCTCTTCAAAGAACTCATAAGATACATGTCAGCGCGAAAGAAGTGGTGGCTTGCACCGATCATCGCAGTGCTCACACTCGTCGGCGGCGCACTACTCCTGGCGCAGGGCTCCGCACTCGCACCATTCATCTACACGGTGTTCTAGCGCACCGACGCACCAACAGCATACGATGAACGGAGCAACGCATGCGTATTCTCGGCATATCCGCCTTCTACCACGACAGCGCAGCGGCACTCATTGTCGATGGGAAAGTCGTGGCTGCGGCACAGGAAGAACGCTTCACCCGGAAGAAGCAGGACGCCCGCTTCCCCGAGAACGCCATCCGATACTGCCTTGAAGAAGCCGGCCTCGGACTTGACGACCTCGACCATGTCGCGTTCTTCGAAAAGCCACTCGTCAAATTCGAGCGGCTGCTCGAGACGTATCTGGCGATGGCACCTCGGGGATATCAGTCCTTCCGGCTCGCGCTGCCGATCTGGCTCAAGGAAAAGCTGTTCCAGAAGCCGCAGATGATCAACTCGCTGAAGCGGTTCTCTGCTACCGGGACCGGCATCGAGGAAAAACTACTGTTTGCAGAGCATCACCAGAGCCACGCAGCATCAGCATTCTTTCCCTCGCCGTTCGAGGAAGCTGTCGTTCTCACAATGGATGGCGTCGGCGAATGGGCGACGACCTCGGTCGCGATCGGACGTGGCGCGACGCTCCAGACGGTCAAGGAGATCAACTGGCCGCACAGCCTTGGATTGCTCTATTCGGCGTTCACCTATTACACAGGGTTCCGCGTGAACTCGGGCGAATACAAGGTGATGGGGCTCGCTCCCTATGGCGAGCCGAGGTATGTCGACGCCATTCTCGACAACCTGATGGAGCTCAAGGACGACGGCAGCTTCTGGCTCGACCAGAGCTACTTCAACTACGCCACCGGCCTCACCATGACCACGGAGAAGTTCCACCGCCTCTTCGGTGCGCCTCCGAGGAAGCCGGAGAGCGCCCTCACTCAGCGTGACATGGACCTTGCCGCCTCCGTCCAGAAGGTGACAGAGGAAGTCATGCTGAGGATCACGCGCGATCTGGCGCGCACCTACGGCATAGAAAACCTGTGCCTAGCGGGTGGCGTCGCGCTCAACTGTGTCGCGAACGGGCACATCGTTCGGGACGGCGCCTTCAAGAACGTCTGGATACAGCCTGCAGCAGGCGATGCGGGTGGCGCACTCGGTGCTGCACTCGCCGCGTACCACCAGCATGCCGGCCAGCCGCGCGTGGCAAATACCGGCATGGACGCGATGGAAGGCGCGTATCTCGGCGACGAATTCGGGCAGGAAGAAATTGAAGGGCGTCTTGCACAGTCCGGCGCCCAGTTCACGAGGCTCGAGGACGGCGCAACGCTCGAACATGCGGTCGACGCGCTGGTCGAGGGACATGCTGTCGGCTGGTTCCAGGGACGGATGGAGTTCGGTCCGCGTGCACTCGGAAACCGTTCGATCCTCGGAGATCCGAGAAACCCGCAGATGCAGCGGAACCTCAATCTCAAGACCAAGTTCCGCGAGAGCTTCCGGCCATTTGCTCCATCAGTGCTGGCGGAAGATGCCGGGGAGTATTTCAAGCTCGCCACCAACAGCCCGTACATGCTGCTGGTCGCCGAGGTTCTCGACAACCGCCGTCGGAAAATGTCGCGCGCGGAGGAAGAGTTGTTCGGCATCGACAAACTCAACATTCCACGATCTGACATTCCGGCCGTTACACACGTCGACTATTCGGCCCGCGTGCAGACCGTGCACAGGGAGACCAACCCGCGCTACCACGCCCTGATCTCCAAGTTCAAGGAACGCACCGGCTGCCCGATCGTCGTAAACACCAGCTTCAACATCCGCGGCGAGCCTATCGTCAGGACGCCGGAAGAGGCATTCCGATGCTTCATGGGATCGGACATGGAGACGCTCGTGGTCGGAAATGCCGTTTTGCGCAAGTGCGACCAGGATATGAGCCTCGCGGAAGACTACAAGGACCAGTTCGAACTCGACTGAGCCGATGCATGGCTGCAAGATGCCTCTCCCGAAGGTGAGGACCATGAGCAGCGATCCCGAAGCCATACTGCGCACCTTGTTCAGCGCAGCTGTCACGCGGGCGGATCCGTCCGTTTGCGTTCCAAGGCACCTCCCCCCAGCGCCCTACGGCCGCACCATAGTGGTCGGCGCAGGCAAGGCGGCCGCGGCGATGGCGCGCGCCGTCGAGCTCAATTGGCCGGGTGAACTGCAGGGCGTGGTCGTGACGCGATACGGCCACGGGGTTCCTTGCGAGCGCATACGCGTGATCGAAGCCGGACACCCCATTCCCGACGACGCAGGCTTTCTGGCTGCGAGCGCCATCCTCGAAGCGGTCGAGAACCTCTCGGCGGATGACATGGTCATTGCGCTCATGTCGGGCGGCGCATCCTCGCTGCTCGCTTTGCCGGCGGGCAGAATAATGTTCGCAGACAAGCAGAGCATTGCCAGGGCTCTACTGAAGTCTGGTGCAAGGATCAGTGAAATCAACACGGTCAGACGGCACCTTTCGGGCATAAAGGGCGGCAGGCTGCTTAAGGCGGCATGGCCGGCACAGGTTGTGACGCTGGCGATCTCGGACGTGCCAGGCGACATCCTCGCCGACATCGGCTCAGGCCCCACGGTCCCGGATCCGACGACGCTCGAAGACGCCCGCAAGGTGCTTCACAAGTATGGGATCGACGTACCTGCGCGCGTGATGGAGCACCTGGCCGACATTGCGAATGAGACGCCAAAGGCAATGTCATTGCCGCATAAGTCAATAGATGCGCGCCTCGTCGCTACGCCTGCAGCGGCACTGGAGGCAGCCGCTGAGAAGGCACGCGAACTCGGTCTCGAGCCGGTCGTGCTCGGCGCCAATGTGGAAGGCCAAGCGCGTGAGATCGCCGAGGTCCACGCAGCGCTGGCGCGGCAGGCGCGAGCGGGGCAGGTGATACTCTCCGGTGGCGAGCTTACGGTGACGATGAAAGGCAGAGGCCGTGGCGGGCCGAATGGCGAATACGCCCTTGCCCTGGCGCTCGCACTCGATGGACGCTCGGACACGTGGGCGATCGCCTGCGACAGCGACGGTATCGATGGAACGGAAGACAATGCCGGCGCATTCATCGGACCCGACACAATCGAGCGTGCAGCGGCACTGGGGAACAATGGCCGCGCAATGCTGAACGACAACGATTCCTACGGCTTCTTCGCGTCGCTCGGAGACCTCGTCGTAACGGGCCCGACGCTGACGAACGTCAACGACTTCCGGGCAATCCTCGTTGCTTAGGCGAGATCATTCCGCCGCGGGGGCTCGAACCTTCTCGATCCGCGCTGCGCAGTACTTGAATTCCGGAATTTTTCCGAACGGATCGAGCTGCGGGTTGGTCAGCATGTTGGCGGGAGCTTCGGCGAAGCAGAAGGGAATGAAGACCATGCCCTCGGCCACGTCGCGGTCGGCGCGGGCGCGGAGCGTGATGGCGCCGCGGCGCGTCGAGACGCTTATTTCGCTGCCGGCCTCGATGCCAAGACGCTGCATCTCGCGCGGATTAAGGCTCACGGTCGCTTCCGGCTCAAGGTGATCAAGGTTGGTCGCGCGGCGGGTCATGGCGCCGGTATGCCAATGCTCGAGAAGGCGGCCGGTGGTGAGTACCATCGGGTACTCTTCATCGGGCATTTCGTCGGGCGGGAGCAAATCGGCAGGAACAATCCTGGCGCGGCCGGAAGCGGTCGGGAACGAGCGGGCAAAGATGATCTCGTTGCCGGGCCTATCAGGAGCATCGCAGGGGTAAGTGACGGAATCCTCGCGAAGCAGTCGCTCCCACGTGATGTTGGCAAGCGAGGGCATGACCTGCGCCATCTCTGCGAATACGTCGGACACATCCCGATACTGCCAATCGAGGCCGACGCGGCTGGCGATCTCCGCAATCAGCTCCCAATCCTGGCGTGCCTGGCCCGGCGGCGCAACTACGGGGCGGCCAAGCTGGACCTGGCGGTTGGTATTGGTGAAGGTGCCCCACTTTTCTGCGTGCGCGGAAGCTGGAAGAACGACATCGGCGTGCCAAGCGGTCTCGGTCAGGAAGATGTCCTGCACGACGAGATGATCGAGCGAGGCAAGTGCCTGGCGTGCGTGCTGGACATCCGGGTCCGACATGGCGGGGTTCTCGCCCAGAATGTACATGCCCTTGATATGGCCGGCGTTGACGGCCTGCATAATCTCGACGACGGTGAGGCCCTTCGAAGGATCAAGTTGCGTGCCCCAAAAGGTTTCGAATTGCGCACGCACGGCAGGGTTCTCTACAGACTGATAGTCCGGGTAAACCATCGGAATGAGGCCGGCGTCCGAGGCGCCCTGCACATTATTCTGGCCTCGGAGCGGATGGAGACCGGTGCCGGGGCGGCCGACATGGCCTGTCGTCAAGGCAAGTGCGATCAGGCAGCGAGCATTGTCCGTGCCATGGGTGTGCTGGGAGATGCCCATGCCCCAGAAGATGATCGAGCGCTCGGACCTGGCATAGAGGCGGGCGACCTCGCGAATTTTTCCTGCCTCGATGCCGCAGATTTCCTGCATGGCTTCCGGCGAGAAGCCAGCCACCTTGTCGCGCAGCAACTCGAAACCTTCCGTGTGCGCCTGTATATACTGGATGTCGTACAGCCCCTCCTCCAATATCGTGTGCAGCATCGCATTGAGAAGCGCCACGTCGCGGCCGGGTGTGAACTGGAGGACATGGGAGGCATAGCGGGCAATGCCCTGGTTCTGGCCGCGCGGGTCCATAACGACGAGCTGTGCACCGCGTGCCGCTGCCTGCTTCAGGTAGGTCGCCGCCACCGGATGGTTCTCGGCCGGCCGTGCGCCGATGACGATGATGCAGTCGGCGTCGGCAGCCGCCGTGAACGGCGCCGTTACTGCGCCGGAATTTAGCCCCTCCATCAGGGCGGCGACCGACGACGCATGGCATAGGCGCGTGCAGTGGTCGACATTGTTGGTGGCAAAACCCTGCCGGATGAGCTTCTGGAACAGATAGGCCTCCTCATTGGAGCCCTTCGCCGAACCGAAGCCGGCGAGCGCCGCGCCGCCATGGCCCTCGTGGATGCGCTTCAACCCGGCGGCGGCGCGGTCCAGGGCCTCCTCCCAAGTCGCTTCGCGGAATACGTCGGCCCAGTCTGCAGAGCGAAGGCGCATGTCGGCATCCTTGGCGACGCCATCCTTGCGGACCAGAGGCACCTTCAGACGATCGGGGTGGTGAATGTAGTCGAAACCGAAGCGGCCCTTGACGCAGAGGCGGCTTTCGTTGGCGGGACCGTTGCGGCCGTCAATGTAGAGAATGCGGCCGTCCTTGACATGAACACGTGTCTGGCAGCCAACGCCACAATAGGGACAGAGGGTGTCGACAGTTCTCTGCTCGAAAGCGACACGCCGGCCGGTGGCCTGGTCCAGCAGGTTCTTCTCCATCAGCGCGCCGGTCGGACAAGCCTGGACGCATTCGCCACAGGCTACGCAAGTGCTGTCACCCATCCCAGTCTCGAAGTCGAAGACGACCTTTGAATTGTGGCCTCGGTGAGCCATCGCGATGACGTCGTTGTGCTGAACCTCACGGCAGGCCCGGACACAGAGGCCGCAGTTGATGCAGGCATCCAGATTCACGGCGATGGCGGCATGGGAATAGTCGGCTTCCTCGGGCACGGCCTTCGGATAGCGCGAGACCGGTTTCACGCCCATCGCGGCGACCCAAGTCCAGAACCTGGAGTCGGGATCGTGGCTTTCGACTTTCGGCGGCTGATCGGCGAGAAGCAGCTCAAACACCATTTCGCGCGCCTTCTTCGCGCGATCCGAAGCAGTATTGACCTTGAGGCCCTCCGCCGCCTTCCGCTGGCAGGAGGCGGCGAGCACGCGCTCACCCTCGATCTCGACCATGCAGGCGCGGCAATTGCCGTCGGCGCGATAACCGGGCTCTGGCTGCCAACAGAGGTGGGGGACGATCGTGCCCTCGCGGGCGGCGACCTGCCAGATGGTCTCGCCGGGCTCAGCCGTAACATCGCGGCCGTCGAGCGTGAAAGTTATCCTGCCGGTCATCTGACACCTCGACGCAAGTCTTCGGGAAAATACTTGAGTACTGACAGAATTGGGTTTGGCGCTGCCTGACCGAGCCCGCAGATGGATGCGTCGGCCATCACCATGGCAAGATCGCGAAGCAGTTCCTCGTCCCATTCGCCGCTGCTCATGAGAGCCACGGCCTTCTCGGTGCCGTTGCGACATGGGGTGCACTGACCACAGCTCTCATCCTCGAAGAAGCGCATCAGATTGAGGGCCACGTTGCGCACATCGTCCTGGTCCGAAAGGATGACGACGGCATGGGAGCCGACAAAGCAACCGTGCTGCTCAAGGGTGCCAAAGTCGAGCGGAATGTCGGCCATGGTGGCGGGCAGGATGCCGCCCGATGCACCGCCCGGGAGGTAGCCCTTGAAGACGTGACCTTCGAGCATGCCACCCGACGCGGCGATGATGTCGTTGGCGGTAGAGCCGGCGGGGAGCAGCCTGACACCGGGGACATTCACCCTGCCGGAGACGGAATATGAGCGGAGGCCCTTGGCACCGCTCCGCCCCTGGCCGGCGAACCAATCGGCCCCTCGGGCGGCAATCTCCGGCACCCAGTACAGCGTCTCGATATTGTTGACGAGCGTCGGACGGCCGAACAGGCCTACCTGGGCGACATATGGAGGGCGATGGCGGGGCAAGCCGCGCTTGCCCTCAATCGATTCGATCATGGCGCTCTCCTCGCCGCAGATGTAGGCACCCGCACCGCGGCGGAGGTGAATCCTGGTGTGCGCAGCAAGGCCTGCATCCTGGATGGCGGCGATCTCGCGCATCAGGATCTTGCGTGCTGCCGGATACTCGTCGCGGATGTAGATGTAGACAGCCTCGGCCTCGACGGCCCAAGCCGCGATGAGCATACCTTCGAGGAACCTGTGCGGAGCGGTCTCCAGATAATGGCGGTCCTTGAAAGTGCCGGGCTCGCCTTCGTCGCCGTTGACGGCCATCAGGCGGGGACCTGCGGCCTGCCGGACCAGGCTCCACTTGCGGCCGGTCGGAAATCCCGCGCCGCCAAGACCGCGAAGCCCGGCGTCGGAGAATATCGAAATCAGCTCGTCTGGCGTCCGGGAACCGGAAAGGCACTGCTCCAGGACGTCGTAGCCTCCTGCCGACCGATAGGAAGCAAGGTTCGGATATTCAGGGACAACCGGCTCTGCCTCGCCGGCAGCGGCCAAAGTCGAAATCGTCTCGACCGTCGCATGTGGAACGTGGCGATGACCAACCTCCGCGGCTGGCGCCTGGTGGCAGGCGCCCATGCATGGAGCGCGGACGATACGCACATCATGCAGTGCCGCCGCTTGCAGTCCGGAGTGCAGCAGGTCAGATCCGGCAAGCATGCAGCTCAGACTGTCGCAGACGCGTATCGTCAGCGGAGGTGGGCGCGTTCCACCATCCGGGACGACGTCGAAATGCGCATAGAACGTCGCAACCTCGTAGACCTCGGCCATGGAAACGCGCAGGAGTTCGGCAAGGCCGTGCAGATGGCCGGCGGGCAAGCACTTCTCGGCGTCCTGTATCCGGTGCAGATACTCGATCAGCAGCGAACGCTCGTAAGGCCCGCCTCCGATCAGGTTACGAACGGATTGGATCTCTGATTCCGCAACCATGCGCCCCTTGGGCTGGAGCGGCCCCCTGCGCCGGCCGGCGCCAGGATGGATGGAAGTCTTGCTCGGATTCTTCGCCAATCTGGAACCACCACTCGATGCTTCGCGGACATGCAGGCGCTTCATCCCGCCGGCAGGCTTGCCGCAGATCACCTGCCGATAGATCGCCGGAAACATTCGGGCTATACCTATGGCAGCCAAAGCAAATCACCTGCCTAGCCTAAAACGCTGGCCGGCAACCAGCAACCCAACAGATCAGGAGGAAACCCGCATGGACAAGCCGACCACAGCACATGCCGCCGTGGACGCCGAGGCGCAGACGCTGACGGACGGGTTCCATCTGATCATCGATGCGCTCAAGCTCAACGAGCTCAGCACGATCTACACGGTGCCTGGCATCCCGGTCACGGACCTCGGGCGCATCGCACAAGCGGAGGGACTGCGGGTCATCTCGTTCCGGCATGAGCAACACGCCGGCAATGCGGCAGCCATCGCCGGCTTCCTTACCAAGAAGCCGGGCCTCTGCCTGACCGTCTCGGCGCCGGGATTCCTCAATGGGCTTACGGCTCTCGCGAATGCGACGACGAACTGCTTCCCGATGATCCTGATGTCGGGATCATCAGAGCGGGAGGTCATCGACCTGCAGCAGGGCGACTACGAAGAGATGGATCAGCTCGCGATCGCAAAGCCGTTGTGCAAGGCAGCATTCCGCATTCTGCACGTCGAGGACATAGGCATCGGCATCGCACGAGCGATCCGGGCGGCGGTTTCCGGGCGGCCAGGGGGGGTATACCTCGACCTACCAGCAAAACTGCTCGGCCAAACGATGGAGGCGGAAGCGGGCAGGAAATCGCTCGTCAAAGTGATCGACCCGGCGCCGGCGCAAATTCCGTCGCAGGCTTCGGTGGCGCGCGCGCTCGACCTGTTGAAGGCCGCCAAGAGACCACTGATCATCCTCGGCAAGGGTGCTGCCTATGCGCAGGCTGACGAGGATATCCGCGCGCTTGTCGAGAAGAGCGGCAGCCCCTACCTGCCAATGAGCATGGCGAAGGGACTGCTGCCCGATACGCATCCGCAGTCGGCAGCCGCTGCGCGCTCGCTGGCGCTGCAAAAATCCGATGTGGTGCTGCTGATCGGGGCGCGGCTCAACTGGCTGCTCTCGCATGGCAAAGGCAAGACGTGGGGCGCTCCGTTCTCGAAGCAGTTCATCCAAGTCGATATCGAACCGAGGGAAATGGATTCCAATGTCGAGATCGCGGCTCCTGTCGTGGGCGACATTGGATCGTGCGTCTCCGCGCTGCTGGCGGGGATGGGTGACAAGTGGCCGGCACCACCCGCCGCCTGGACAAACGAAGTCAAGGAAAAGGCCGATAGCAACGTAGAGCGCATGGCGCCGCGGCTGCAGAACAACAATGTGCCGATGGACTATCACGGGGCGCTTGGAGCAATTCGCCGGATCATCGCCGACCGGCCAGACACGGTCCTCATCAACGAGGGAGCAAACACACTCGATTTTGCACGGTCGATCGTAGACATCTACCAGCCGCGCAAGCGCCTCGACGTCGGGACGTGGGGCGTGATGGGGATCGGCATGGGCTTTTCCGTTGCGGCGGCGATCGAAACCGGAAAGCCGGTGCTCGCGGTGGTCGGCGACAGCGCTTTCGGTTTCTCCGGCATGGAAATCGAGACGATCTGCCGTTACAAGCTGCCGGTCTGCGTCGTCGTGTTCAACAACAACGGAATCTACAGGGGAACGGACGTCAATCCCACGGGTGGGGAAGATGTGGCACCGACTGTCTTCGTGAAGGACGCGCGCTACGAGAAGATGATGGAAGCCTTCGGCGGCGCGGGCATCTACGCCACGAGCCCCAGCGAACTTACGCGCGCAGTTTCCGAAGCGCTCGCTTCCGGGAAGCCGACACTTGTCAATGCCATCATCGATGAGAAGGCCGGGACCGAAAGCGGACGCATCGGCAATCTCAACCCACAGAGCGTGGTCGGCAAGAAGTAGCGCGTAATGCTGCTGCACGAGCGACTGTCATCCAATCCCGTCCGATGGAGACAACATGACCGGAGCATTCAAGTCCGACATAGAAATTGCGCGAGAAGCGAAAAAGAAACCGATACATGAGATCGGACTGAAGCTCGGCATTCCGGCGGATCACCTGCTGCCGTTCGGCCATGACAAGGCAAAACTATCGGAGCAGTTCATCAAATCGCTCGCCGACCGTCCGGACGGCAAGTTGATCCTCGTCACGGCGGTCAATCCGACGCCGGCGGGCGAAGGCAAGACCACGACGACAGTCGGACTGGGCGACGGTCTCAACAGGATCGGCAAGAAGGCCGCAGTTTGCATCCGCGAGCCGTCGCTCGGTCCGTGTTTCGGGATGAAAGGCGGCGCGGCGGGTGGCGGCTATTCGCAGGTGGTGCCCATGGAAGACATCAACCTGCATTTCACGGGCGACTTTCACGCCATCACGTCGGCACACAACCTGCTGGCGGCAATGATCGACAACCACATCTACTGGGGCAATACGCTCGACATCGATTCACGGCGCGTGACCTGGCGGCGCGTCATGGACATGAATGACCGGGCTCTCAGGCAGATTACCGCATCGCTCGGCGGGGTCGCCAATGGTTTTCCCCGCGAAACAGGTTTCGACATCACCGTCGCCTCCGAGGTGATGGCAATCCTCTGCCTCGCGAACGACCTCGAAGACCTGCAACGCCGGCTCGGCGATATCATAGTCGCCTACCGGCGCGACAAGAGCCCGATAACCTGCCGCGACCTCAAGGCCGACGGTGCGATGACGGTTCTGCTGCAGCAGGCCATGCAGCCGAACCTGGTGCAGACGCTCGAAAACAACCCGGCATTCATCCACGGCGGCCCGTTCGCAAACATCGCACACGGCTGCAACTCGGTGATCGCGACACGAACGGCGCTGAAACTGGCTGACTACGTGGTGACTGAGGCGGGCTTCGGCGCAGATCTCGGAGCGGAGAAATTCTTCGACATAAAGTGCCGCAAGGCGGGATTGAAGCCGGATGCTGTTGTCCTCGTGGCGACGGTGCGCGCGATCAAGATGAACGGCGGCGTGGCGCGTGCCGATCTCGGTGCAGAAAACGTGGCGGCGGTACGAGCGGGTTGCGCCAACCTTGGACGGCACATCGAGAACCTCAAGAAATTCGGTGTTCCGGCGGTAGTCGGGATCAATCATTTCGCAACCGATACCAGCCGTGAAATACAGGCGGTGAAAGATTTCTGCGAAAGTGCCGGTGCGGTGGCCGTTCTCAACACTCATTGGGCAAACGGCGGCGCGGGGATCACGGAAACCGCTGAAAGGATCGTGGCACTAGCAGAAAGCGGAAGCGCCAGGTTCAGGCCGCTCTATGCAGACGAGATGGGACTGTTCGAAAAGATCGAGACTATCGCCAGGGAAATCTACCGCGCCGATGAGGTGGTCGCGAGCGTAGCAATACGGAACCAGCTGCGCGAGTGGGAGGAAGCCGGATACGGCCACCTGCCGGTCTGCATGGCGAAGACGCAATATTCCTTCTCGACCGACCCGAGCATGCTAGGCGCGCCGAACGGATTTTCCGTTCCCGTGCGCGAAGTGAGGCTTGCAGCAGGTGCCGGCTTCATCGTTGCAATCTGCGGGGAAATCATGACCATGCCAGGCCTGCCCAAGACCCCGGCAGCACAGGCAATCGGGCTGGACGACGAAGGCCGGATCGGGGGACTGTTCTAGCTGGCCGTTCGACGCATCCCGGCGTAACGTGCAAACAAGAAAGTCCACATAGCGAGGCGAACATGGTGGATCTCCTGCCGCTGACGACGACATCGATCGGGAGCTTCCCGCGGCCCCGCTGGCTCGCTGCAACAAACAGGACGCGTGTCAGTTTCGCGCAGGAAGGAGAGGCGCTGGATGAGGCTCAGCGCGATGCGACGGCACTCGTCATTGCTGCGCAGGAGAAGATCGGGCTCGACGTGGTTACCGACGGCGAGCAGCGTCGGGAGAGCTTCGTCTATCAGGCGGCGGAAGGCTGGGACGGTATCGACCTCGTCAACAAGGGAAGCAAGAAAGTCTACAGAGCGCGTGAGGATGCGCATCTCGTTCCGCGGATAACCGGCCAGATCCGCAGGCGCGCGCCGACGCTGGTGCGCGAGGTTGCGACGGCAAAGGAATTCGCAAGCCGACCGATCAAGGTTGCGATTGCGGGGCCACTCACCATCGTCGACAGCACGCTCGACGAGCATTATGGCGACGAAGCCGCGCTGGCGATGGATGCTGCGGTTGCGATCAACGCGGAACTTCTCGACATGCAGGGCGCCGGCGCCGATTTCCTTCAGATCGACGAGCCCGCGATGACCCGATACCATGACAAGGTTCTGGCGTTCGGTGCGGCAGCGCTCGACCGTTGTCTCGAAGGCATAACGGTGCCGACCTTCGTGCACCTCTGCTACGGTTATCCTGGCGTTACGGCGACCCAACAGCACAATTTCGAGTATCCGGTGGTACTGGACCGTCTCATGGAGACACGCGTCTCGGGCTTCACGGTGGAGTTCGGCCGAAGCCCGTTCAACCCAAAGCTCCTGGCGCCATATCGCGAGAAGCTCATCATGTTCGGCTGCATCGATCCGGGCAACTCGCCGGCACCGAGTGTAGACACCGTCAAGGCGCGCGTCGCTTTGGCGCTGGAGCATCTAGAGCCAAAGCGCGTGCTGCTCAATCCGGACTGCGGCTTGATGACGATCAGCCGTGAACTCGCACTGCAGAAACTCACCGTGATGGTGGAGGCGGCGCGGTTGCTGAGGTCCGAGATCGCCTAGATTCGTTCAGGCTTGGGTGCAAGCGATTCTGCCAAATACAGAATGAGCATAGGGATCAGCCGCGGACGACGCGGCGGCAGGCATCCGCGATGCGGGCGGCGCCCGGCATCGCTGCAGCTTCCAGCGGCGGACTGAACGGCACCGGCACCATGTGACGCGCCACTCTCAACGGCGGAGCCTTCAGTTGGCCATGGGCCCGTTCAGCCGCGATAGCCAGTATCTCGGCTGCAACGCCGCAAACAGTGTAGCCCTCGTCAGCGGCTACAAGGCGACCGGTCTTGCGAACGGAAGCGACGATGGCATCGGCATCGAGTGGGCAAAGCGTGCGCAGATCCAGCACCTCGGCATCGATACCTTCCTTTGCGAGCTCGTCGGCGGCTTTGAGCGCTTCGACTACGCTCCGCGAGCAAGCGACTACACTCACGTCCTTGCCGAGGCGCTTCACATCCGCCTTCCCGAGCGGGATCTCGAAGTCTTCCGCAGCCACCTCCTCCTTCAAGCCAAGAAGAGACTGATGCTGGATGACGATCGTAGGGTTGTTGCTCTTTATGGCGGTGCGGAGAAGGCCCTTAGCGTCACGAGGGCTTGCAGGTAGCACGATCTCCAAGCCGGGGTTGTTGGCGTACATCGCCTGCGGGCTTGCGGAATGCTGGGGCGCGCCGCCGCCGCGGATGCCGTGAAACAAGAAGAAGGTAACGGGTGCACGGACCTGACCGCCCGACATGTAGTGTACGTTGGCCGCCTCGTTCACAAACTGGTTCCAAGCCTCGAAGGCGAACACAGCCGTGCCGAAGTGCACGAACATACGCTCACCAGCCATCGCGGCACCGATGCCGAGACTTGCCACTGCGCCTTCCGACGTCGGCGGATCGAAGATGCGGCTCGCAAACTCCGACTTGATCCTGTCCTCTGAGTGATGCTCGGGTCCGTGTCCCGCCATGCCGCGACCGATGACAGTGAAATGCGGATCGGACTTGAGGCTCCAATAGATGGCATCGATCGTGGCCTCGGCAAGCGACATCTCTGGCATCGGGCAATTCCTCGTTACGGCATTCGGTTCAGGCGAAGGTCCCGGCGAATGCGGAGGTCGTGTCGGGATAGGGAGAGGCGATCGCGAAAGTGCGTGCAGCTTCCATCTCTCTGCTTGCCGCACCGTCTAGTTCTGCGAGTTCGGCTTTACTGGCGGCGCCCTCTTCGACCAGGCGGCGGGCATACCGGAGAACAGGATCGTTGCGCTTCACCCACTCGGCATGCTTGCCGGAAACCAATGTCTCGTCATAGGCGTGCGACAGATCGGTAACGCCGGTCGTGAATACCGGTTCGATCTGGTGGGAACCGGGCCAGCGCTCAAGGGTAGATTCGACGAAGACCGGTCTGGAAGTGGCACGCACCTGGCCCGCCGCTTCGGCAAAAACACGCGCTGCCCTGTCGGCATCTGCGCCGTCGACGATCATGGTCGGGATCTGCAGCGCGTCAGGAATGTGGCGCAGTGATTTGGCTGCGAGCATCGATGAGGGGCGCTGGCCTGCCTTCGAGTTGTTCTCGCAGACAAAGACCACGGGAAGCTCGTAGACCGAGGCGAGGTTCATGGTTTCGTAGCAGATGCCCTCGTCGAGCGTTCCATCACCGAAGTGGGCGAAGGCAATGTTACCGGCGCCGCGCCGCTTCAAGCCAAAGGCGGCCCCGACGGCAAGCGCAACCGAGCCGCCTACCATAGCGGACGTCGACAGGAAGCCAGCCGCCGCATCGCACAGATGCCAGGAGCCTGCCTTGCCACCGCTGAACCCGTCGGCGCGGCCGAGAATTTCCGCAAGCGCCCGACTTGGATCGCCGCCACAGGCGATCAGGTAGCCATGGTTGCGATGAGTCGAGGCGATCCTGTCACCGGATTGCATGGCCTGAGCGACCGCTGCTCCGGTCGCCTCGTGGCCAATGTGCAGGTGCTGTCGGCCGACATAGGGGTTCTCCTGTGCGACTCGGATCACCGCCTCCTCAAATCGGCGCATACGCACCATCTTGTCGAACAGCGCCAGGCGGTCTCGGTTGGCGGGATCGTTCCTCATGTGGTCAATTCTTCTTCTTGCGCTTGGGAAGTGCATTCTTGGCATAATCGATAACGTCCGAAGGCGCCTCAACGATCTCCTTCACGAGTTGCGACAGCTCCGCACCCGACGTGGGCTCGATTGGAAAACGCGACTTGCTGGCATCGGCGAGAAAGGCGGCGTCCTTCATGGTCGCATCGAAAGCATTGCGCAGCAGCGCGACGCGAGATCCCGGCAGGCCCGGCGGAGCAACAAAAGGCCGACCGACCGAGGGAGCCAACGAGACGAGCTTCAGAACTTCGCGGGCAAGTTTATCCTTGGCGAGTTCATGCATCAGAGGCAGGTTTGGAAGATCGGGTGCGCGCTTCGAGCCCATCTGCACCAGAAGGTTGGCTTTTTTTGTCTGCACCCAATCCGTCTGATCCCGGAGGTTTGACCAGTTATAAGCTGCGCGGCCAGCGACCTCACCGCGCTCGATGGCGAGCTGAAGATCCTGGCCGGAGTACCCCTCGACGATCTTGAATTTGGTTCCCAAGAGGGCGTTCATCAACCTTGGAAAAAAACTGGTCGCGGAACCTGGCCCGGTGGCGCCGACGACGAGTTCCTTCTCGAAAACATCCTCGATCTTCTTGATCGGCGAAGTATGAAAGCTGAAAGCGACGTTGACCGTATTGTGGGTGGAGCCTAGCCAATGCATCTTGCGGACATCGAACTCGATACCCGGCTCCTTGAACGCCTGAGCCTGGGCAATACCCTGGCTCGGTATACCGATCTCCGTGCCGTCCTTCTTCGCAACGTTGTAGAGATAATTCATCATGCGGACGGATGCCGCGCCGGGCATGCCCTTCACAACGAACCCCGGCTGGCCGGGAAGTTGCCGCCCCATATGCCGGGCTAACAGGCGGGCATAGCCATCGTAGGCACCGCCGGTTCCAAAGCCCGTGTAAATCTGGATGGTACGGCCCTTGAATTCGTCCTGCGATCGGGCGGCGGTGACCGTCGCAATCAACGCCAAGAGCGTGACTGCAAACTTCTGGCACGTCGTTTCGTGCAGCATTGGCGCTCCTCCGGCCACACACGCAAACATGCGGCCACTCTTCCATTATTATTGTCGGCATCCGCCTCAAGTCAGAGCCGTGGCGGAAGAGTAGGCTTGCCAGGGCAAAACCGTCAACTGTCGATGGTCAAAACGAGGGATGTGGCGAGGGTCAGAGCCTAGTCCAGGACGGGGTAGGAATTCATCGGAAACGTCATGAAGCTGGAAACGAAATGGGCAACACTGATTCCATAGACTGTCCAGCGCAGTCTGCTCAATGTTCATGCGCCGGCGCCATGACACTGCGTAAAACGACGCTGTTCCGGCGGTATCATTCGCGTCTCTTACCCTGCGAGATCAATGTTGGTGGCTTGACGAGACGAGGCGCGGCTTCTTCCGCATCTGGATTTCCAAGGCTCGATCCCAGAACTTCCTGTCTGGTCAGGAAACGGGCATGAACCCATCCAGCGATATCGCCATAGGCTACAGGGCACCATCCCCCGGAACACTGCCCCGCAAGTGCAATTCCTCTGGCCGCAGCCGCCAGAGCCCCCACTCTCGGCGCGCGTACATCTGGATGCTGCCTCACATTGAGTACGTCGCCAGCATTCACGCCGGCCACTGCGTATCGAATTTGGGTCGCTGCGTCGTAGCGGCTCCCGATGCCAGGCGCCGCCCGCACCTCACCAAGCACATTGGCCGGGGTGTTGGGCAGTTTGCGCGCCTGCGGATTCCTGTCCGGCAATTTCTGCGGAGCGGCGAAATTCTGCGCTATGCCCAAGCCCATCCGGTGTTCAGTACCAAGTTGCCCCGAATGTGAGGCCAAAGTTGCGGTACCCGTCGTGCCATCCTGCATCGACCACTGGAACTTGCGTCCAATTCTCTTGACCGACAGGCACTGCGGCTCCTTCTCGAACCACACATTCCACTTATGGCAAAGCATATCCCTGACGATCCACCACCTACCCTGATCTTTCCTGCTACCCAGGTAGAATGCGAGACTACCTGCCTCACCGCTTAGCCTGCCATCGGGGTTATAACGAATGGGGATCTTGAAGCCCATTGGGGCGTCGAGAATTACTTTGCTGCCAGAGACGAGTTGCTTGAGGGCGCTACCTGGGAGACGCTCCGGTTCTGCCACGGCATGGTTCGCCAGAATTACAAATGAAAGGCAGAGGCCTCCGGCTCGGGACATGAAAGACAAGTTGTCGAAACTCCGAATTCCACCCCGTTCGATCCCGCACGCAGTATTGGGTTCATGCCGCAATGCGACATTAGTATGGCTTCCCAAAAACCAACTCGGAATTGCGACTGTGGAACCATGATGACTGCAGGCGCTGGCGGGCTTCCGCTTACCCCTCCGGCCAGCGGCCTATTCGTTTCCTGCAGCCGGAATCGGATTGAAGCACGCATGACCGGTCGGTCCAAGCCGCGGGGGCTCCACACTGCAACGTGCTTCGCGGCGGCTGCACCGTTCCACATATACGCAGCCGTTTGCGTCGAGCTTCAGCCCGGATTCGACGTCGGTCGTTGTTGAAAAACTCGCGCCACGGCCGGTCGCGCTCGACGCACCCGGCCGCGCCGAGATGAGGTGCGCTGTGTAAGGATGCCTTGGCGAATCGACGATGGCCGTTGTTCGACCTTGCTCGACGACCTGCCCGCGGTACATCACCGCCACCCTCTCGCACAGGTACTCGATCACCCCCATGTCATGACTTATGAATATTATCGACAGTCCCAATTGCTCACGCAGGTCGAGAAGGAGATTGAGTATCTGCATCTGAACAGAAACGTCCAGGGCCGAGACTGCTTCGTCCGCGATTAGCAGCTTGGGCTTCATTATGATTGCGCGCGCTATGCAGATGCGCTGGCGCTGCCCGCCGGAAAACTGATGCGGATACTTGCTGAGAGACCCGGCGTCCAGACCAACCAGCTCAAGATGCTCCTGAACCTCTTGCGTAATCTCATCACTCGGTCGTCCTCGGATCCTAAGCCCTTCGCCAACGAGGTCTCTTAGTGTCATGCGCGGATTCAGCGAGCCGAAGGGATCCTGGAAGACCATCTGAATTCCACGGCGATCCGCAGGGACAGGCCGGCCACCGAACCCGAAGATCCGCTTGCCGTCGAAAACCATCGTCCCGCTGTCTGGCGCCTCCAGTCCAAGCAGCACCTTGGCAAAGGTCGACTTCCCGCAACCACTTTCACCGACCAGCCCCACAATCTCTCCCGCGCGCAAAGAGAGAGAGACGCCATCCAATGCGCGCGTCTCCTTACCCGCCGAGGAAAACAGGCCGCGTGAGCGGAACGTCTTGGCGAGCGAAGTAATGGCGAGCAGCGGACCACGACCAATGTCATTCGCGGATTCGCCAGAACCGGCCGTCACCT
>JBJOGJ010000052.1:0-19092 GCA_046048295.1 Pseudomonadota bacterium
CAGCAATGTTCGGGCGGCTTGACGCCCTGCCGGTTCCGCTCTTCGTGCTCGCCGCAGGCATGGGCGTCATGACGGTTCCCGGCACTTGGGCGGCGCGCTGGATCGTCGAGCGCACCGACCTGCGGATACACACGTTGCTGATCGAGGTGCTGATCGTGCTTGGCGGGCTTTCGATGATCCTGTCGGCGCTGTTCTTCTGATCGCCCTCAGCCGCGGAACTCGCCGAGCCGTTTCAGATCGGGCAGTGCAAAGATTTCGCCGGCGAACGTCTCGAAGGCGTTGGCCTTGGCCGCGCTCCACCCGCCGAACGCAGCATTGGCCCGGTACTTGTTGGCGATCTCGGCATCGTCCAGCGGCTCGCGGACGCCCCCCCTGAGGTGAGGTTGCGTTGTCGTCAACTGCCGCCCATCGCCGAGTGTAACAGTAAGCTCTCCAGTGTAGTTGTCCGGATATTCGTTGTCCGGGTCGATCTCGTAGCGCACCTTTCTGGAGAGTGCGAGGACATCGCCCTCCTTGATGCTTTCGTCCGTATATTCCGCGAGCCCGGCTGCACCGTTGATGAGGCCGATGGCGATGCCGTAGGGGCAGGAGAACTTGGCCGAATATGAAGTCGACGGAACGGCCTTTTCGGCCCGAGGCTCCCAGAGCCGGTGTACCGTGCCCTCACCGACCTTGGCGACGATCTCGCGAACATCTTCCGCCCGCACCCCGTCGCGCCTCAGCTTTATGGCGCAGTCGATGAAGGGTTGGATCATCGTCCCGCAGGCGTAGGGCTTGAAGGCGAGGCGCGAAACGTTCCAGTCTGCACCGAGGTCGCGCGTGATCTTTCCATAGTCCTTCTCGATATCGGGCACCGCGAAGGCGACGAAGAAGCCGTGCACGCCGTCGAATACTGTCCGTGGCCCCGTGAAGCCGTGCTGCGCGAGGCGCGCCGCCTTGATGCCGGCCTGTGCCGCCCAGCCTGGATGCAGGCGCTTGTTCCACGTTCCCTCGGCCAGATACTCGATGATGCCCGAAGCCATGCTGCCGGCGATGCCCAGTGCCCAGACCATCTGCTGCTTGTCGAGCTTCAGCGCCGCCGCAACGCCCGCCGCCGCTCCCATCGCACCGCACACTGCCGTCGGATGGAAGGCCGCGCGGTGGATGGCGGTCGGCGCAACGATCCCAAGCCGGCAGGCGAGTTCGCCGCCGACCGCCATGCCACGCAGCACGTCAGCGCCCGATGCACCATAGGCTTCGCCCGCTGCAAGCACTGCTGGCACGATAGCCGATCCGACATGCACCGGCGTTCCTTCGAAGGTATCGTCGAAGTCCTCGCCATGTGTCGCCGTGCCATTGATCAGTGCTGCCTCTCCCGGCACCAGTCCACCGGCGTGACCGATGGCTGTGCAGGCTCCGCTCCCCTCTTTCGCAGCGACGACGGCACGGACATAGTCCGTATCGCGGGCTGCGACCATCAAGCCACCGGTGTCGAGGACGGTACGTGACAGGGTCGCGCGGACACTGCCGGGAATTGCGCTCGACTCCAGGCCGGCAGCCCACTCGGAGAAGGTTTCCGCGGCAGCGGTCGTGATTGCTTCGTGACGAGCCATGCGATTGAGTTCCTCGAACAGGTGACCATCGGATGACGCGTTCAATAATACGGATACGGCATCGGCGGAAGCCCGAACAACCGGCGGCCACGATACGGCCGATGTCTGGCCGAACCGGTGTCAGCCTTGGTTCACGTTGGTCTTCACAAGGAAGTCGAACGCCTGGCTCTCGAGTTCGCGGAGATCCACGTGCTCCCCCTCGACGAGGCAATCGGCGAGCCAGGCATGCTCCATGCGCTCGGCGACGTTGTCGATAACGACCGAGTGTACGGAATTTCCGGCTTTCAGGATCTTGAGCGTCAGTTGCTCGCCCTCCAACGCAGCGACGATCTCGATATCGGTACCGTCCAACTGCATGGTCTTCGAAAGGGTAGTCTCTGCATTATCCGGCAAATGATATCCTCCGTTGAGGCAACGCAAGTATATGCCCTGTCGCCTCGAGCCGGGTCTGCCCGGCATTGAGTACATGACGCGGGCTCCCGCCGCGGCGCTGGCCTGCGGTGGTCGTGATGAAGAAGTCGGAAACTCGTTGGTTCGCGGCCGCTGCTAGTTGCTGCTGCGGCCGCTCTGCTTGGCCCCCGCCCGGGAGCGAGGGCCGCTTAAACTGCTCGGTGGCGTCATGCTCCCTCCTGGTTTGCGCTGTTGGCGATCGGCTGTCGGATTTGCGTTCGGCGCGCGAAGCGCTCCCGACTGCGCGGCACTGCACCGAATGAACGGCAGGCACCGCAAGCACCGACAACGTAAGGATGCAGCCTGAGCGTTGGCGATGTCAAGCCTTGTACCGGGAGGCGAGGAGCACAACGTCTAAGGCGTCGCGGCATTTCTGATCTGGCAACCGGCCGGTTTGTCGTTCGGTTCGCAGCCCACTTCGAATGAATCGCGAGGACACGATGGACCGCAAGCGGACGTTGGCAGTCATTGCCGTTCATTCCGGCGCCGGCGCCGGCGACATGCGCACGTCCGAAGGGCCGCGCGCGCTGTTCCGGGCTGGCCTCGTTCGAACCCTGTCCGACGCCGACTATGTCATCGAAAGACATGATATTGCACGCGATGCCTGGTGTCCGGATGCTGCAACTCTGCCATTCTCCGGCCGCCTCCTTCGCGTTGTCGAGGTGGCCGGAGAAGTTGCGCGACTGTTGCAGGAAACCGTGGGCTCAGGCCGCCGCTTCCTCGTGCTCGGCGGCGACCACTCCATTGCGGTCGGCACGTGGTCTGGCGTGCGCAATGCCTATCCTGATGGGCGCGGGCCGGGACTCCTGTGGTTCGACGCGCATCTCGATTCGCATGTTCCCGCGACCACGCCGAGCGGCAACCTTCACGGCATGCCGATCGCACATCTGCTTGGTCATGGCGTCGCGGAGTTGACCGATCTCTCTGAGCACGGTCCCGCAATCGACTCCGAACGCCTTGCCATAATCGGTGTTCGGAGTTTTGAGCCAGAGGAGCCTGTGCTGTTGGGCAGGCAAGGCGTGCGGATATATGACATGACCGAGGTCCGCAGCCGCGGTGCGGATATGGTCGCCGACGAAGCGATCGCGCGCGTGAACGGCGCCGCCGGCTTCGGCGTATCCATTGATCTCGATTGCATCGACCCCGCTCTTGCCCCGGGCGTCGGATCGCCGGTGACCGACGGCTTCTCGGAAGCGGAGTTTATGACCATGATGCGCAGCATCGGCAGTTGCCCTGGCTTCATGGGTGCCGAGATCGTCGAGTACAACCCGGCTCGTGACCAGGACGGCAGGACGGGGCGTCTTGCGCTTCGGATCATCGCGACGCTGTTTGCCGCTGCGCCTGATGCCTCTGCATGATGGCGAGCACGACCTGTTCTATTCGACGTCGAAACTCACGCCCTGGGCAAGCGGCAGGCTCTCGCCGTAGTTGATGGTGTTCGTCGCGCGGCGCATATAGCCCTTCCAGGCGTCCGACCCAGCTTCGCGTCCGCCGCCCGTTTCCTTCTCGCCGCCGAATGCGCCGCCGATTTCGGCGCCCGATGGTCCAATGTTCACGTTGGCGATGCCGCAGTCGCTTCCGCTGGCCGACAGGAATCTCTCGGCCTCGCGCATGTCGTCGGTGAAGATCGAGGACGAAAGGCCTTGCGGTACGTCGTTGTTGAGTGCAATCGCCTCCTCGAGCGTGTCGTAGCGCAGCACATAGAGGATCGGCGCGAACGTCTCTCTTCGGACGAGTTCTGATTGCCTTGGCATCTCGACGAGTGCCGGAGCCACGTAGTGTGCCTGCGGATGCGTCTCGTGCAGCACGCGCTGCCCGCCTGTTATGACGGCGACCTCTGCGGTCGCTGCGACAAGAGCATCCTGCATCGCCCCACATGCCGCCGCATCGATCAGCGGGCCGACGAGCGTCTGCTCATCGCGCGGATCGCCGATGCTGACACGCCCATACACTGATCGTAGCCGCGCTAGGAATTCGTCGTAGATCGAGTTGTGCACGATCAACCGCCGCAGCGTCGTACACCGCTGGCCTGCCGTACCCATGGCGGAGAATGCGACAGCCCGCAGCGCAACATCCAGTCTGGCGCTCGGGGCGACGATCGCCGCGTTGTTGCCGCCGAGTTCCAGGATCGAGCGTGCGAACCGGAGAGCCAGGCGTTCCCCGACCTGGCGCCCCATTGCCGTCGATCCGGTGGCCGAGACGAGCGGGACGCGCCGGTCGTCGACGAGAATTTGGCCGGTCTCTCGACCGCCGATGAGGAGCACGGAAAGGGCGTCCGGCGCCTCGGGCGTCCGTGCCCGCGCCTTCTCGAATATCGCCTGGACGCAGAGTGCCGCAAGCAACCCTTTCTCCGATGGCTTCCAAACAACGCTGTTGCCGCAGACGAGTGCCAGTGCTGCATTCCAGGACCACACTGCCACTGGAAAATTGAATGCCGTGATGATCCCTGTCGGACCGAGCGGATGCCACGTCTCCATCATGCGGTGATCGCGACGCTCGCTGGCGATCGTCCGGCCGTAGAGTTGCCGCGAAAGTCCGACTGCGAACTCTGATATGTCGATCATCTCCTGCACTTCGCCCAGTGCCTCGGAACGGATCTTGCCGGTCTCCATCGTGACGATGGCTGCAAGATCGTCCTTGGCCGCGCGCAGTTCTTCCGCCAGGTTCCGCACCAGGATGCCCCGTCGCGGAGCAGGCACCGTGCGCCAGGTGGAGAACGCGTCTGCCGCAGCAGAGATGAGCGCTTCAGCTTCCTGGACCGTCGTCTCGGCGATGTTGCAGATCGTCTCGCCGGTGATGGGCGAGCGGGCACGCGCGACGCCATCGCCGGAAAGCGCTTGCTCAGCAACTCCGAGCCGCCGGCAGATGTCGAGCGCATCCTGCTTCACCGGGCCGCCAATTGCGCGTAGTGCCGCCATTCTGTCGTCCTTCCATGGTGGCAGTGTCCAATCGTTATATGAGCATTGGCGCAAGCGGACGCAAACCCGCGCACGTCATCGAGCCTTGTAGTCCAACGCGCTGCTGCCCATGTCTCATCAGGTGCTCGTCTTGTGCGGCACGAAGGGTATCGGTCATGATTGAGCAAATTCGCAACGGCAAGCATCTGGCAGCCAACTACGCGCCTTTGCCCGTTGTCGCGGATCGCGCCGAGGGCGTCTGGGTGTGGGACCGTGAGGGCCGCAAGTATCTCGACATGCTTGGCGCCTACTCCGCCGTCAGCTTCGGCCACAGCCATCCGGTTCTGGTCGAGGCGCTTCGCCGGCAGGCCTCCCGCCTCGATACGGTTTCGCGAGCCATCCAGACGGATATTCTCGGAAAATTCATCGATCGCGCCTGTGAGTTGACGGGTTATGCGCGTGGCCTGCCCATGAATACCGGCGCTGAGGCCGTCGAGACCGCCATCAAGGCGGCGCGCAGATGGGGATACGAGGTCAAGGGCATACCGGACGACAAAGCCGAGATCATCTGTTGTGCCGGCAATTTCCACGGCCGCACCATCGCGGCGACCGCAATGTCGACCGTGCCGGCCTATCGGTCGGGATTCGGGCCATTCCCGCCGGGTTTCGTCACTGTTCCATTTGGCGATGCGAAGTCATTGGCTGCGGCGATCACGCCCAATACGGCGGCGTTTCTTGTCGAGCCAATCCAGGGGGAGGGCGGCATTGGCGTGCCGCCGCCTGGTTACCTCGCCGACGCCGCCCGCATCTGCCGCGACAACGGCGTATTGTTCATCGCCGATGAAGTCCAGTCCGGGCTGGGCCGCACAGGCCATGTCCTCGCGTCATGGCACGAGAATGTGAAGCCTGATGCCGTCACGCTCGGAAAAGCGCTCGGCGGAGGACTTGTCCCGGTTTCGCTTTTTCTTGCCGGCCCTGAAATCATGGAAGTGATGCGCGCCGGCGAGCATGGCAGCACCTTCGGCGGCAACCCGATTGCTGCCGCCGTCGGCTACGAGGCGCTTGGCCTGCTCCAGGAATATGAACTCTGCCGCCGCGCCAGCGAGGCCGGCGAACACCTCTTCATGCGCCTGCGAAGGATGTCGGCGCCGCTCATCAAGGAGGTGCGTGGCCGTGGTCTGTTCGCCGGCATCGAGATCGACCGGGCACATGCATCTGCGGCCGACGTTGTGCTCGCGTTCGCGTCTGAGGGTGTGCTCGCCAAGGAGACACATCGCAACACCGTACGGCTCGCTCCGCCACTGACGATTTCTCTCGATGAACTCGACTACGGTCTGGATCGGATCGAGAAAGCTCTTGCCACGTTGTCCTAGCCGGCAATGCAGATTGCTGCTTGCGGGGACTGCCCGCCAAACCAGATGTCAGCCCCGGAACGCTAGCGCACCTTGCGCATCAGCGCGACGTTGGGTGCCGGAAATTCGCATGACAATCCGCGCGCTGCTGCAATGACCGTGAAGGTCTCCGGCGCATAGAACACGATATGGGTCGGGTCGCGGTGATAATACCAGCCGGCGAACGCGGCATCCTCCGGCAGGAAGGATGTCATGACGCCGAGCCATCCGCCAGCCGCGAGCAATCGCTCGAGCCGGTCGAATTCCTCCGCTGGCGTCTGGAAATGTTCTGCCACCTCGGTGCACGTGATGAAGTCGTAGGTCGCCTTGAGTGGTGCCGGATCCGGTGCGAAGAACGGATCCCAGACCTGCATCTCGTGGCCTGCTTCCCGCAGCATGGCCGCGAGTGCGGGACCCGGTCCACATCCATAGTCGAGCCCGTGCGAACCGGGCGCGACCCGTTCGAGCATTGGGTCTGCCAGGCGCGAGAGGAAGCGCCGGTAGCCTGCATCGCTTGGATCGTTCTCGTGTGTGAGGTAGTGGCGGATTGCCGCCTTGTCGCTCAGGTGGTGAGCGGAATCGACATGGACGCCGTGACAGGTGCTGCAGCGGAAATACCGGCGCTCGCTGATCTCTGCGTAGGGGGTCGAACTGCGTGACCGGCATATCGGACATTTCCCCGCTTCGGACATTGCCCGATGTTTCCCTCACAGCCGCGTCGCAATTCTGGACTACCAGGAGTAGTCTTCTTGCTCCACATTCTTTGGTGACACAACTTCTGCATGGGCGGTGTGCGACATGACGACCAGCCAGTGGATCGAGCAGTTTCCGGGCCTGGCGCGGCTTCCCGAAGAGGTCCGCAAGGCGCTTCAGGCCAAGAGCGCGATCGTGAAGCTGCCCGTCGGCAGCCGCATTTATGGTCCGGGACAAGCGCCGGAGGCCTATCTGTTGCTGCTCGAGGGCAGCGTGCGCGTTCAGCAGGTCTCGGAGAACGGGCGGGAGATCGTGCTGTACCGGGTTGCGGCGGGCGAGAGTTGTGCGCTCACGACGGCATGCCTCATGGGATATGAGGAATACTTGGCCGAAGCGATAGCGGAAACCGACGTCCGCGCTGTCGCCATCCCGCGGAGCACATTCGACGACCTGATCGCAACTTCTGCAGGCTTTCGCCGTTTCGTCTTCACGGCCTTCAGTACGCGGGTGACGAACTTGTTCCGCATCATCGACGAGGTCGCGTTCGCGCGCATGGACATCAGGCTCGCGCAGCGCCTGCTCGAGCTCTCGCAGGGAGGCTCCAGAATTGAGACGACGCAGCAGCGCCTCGCGGCTGAGCTTGGCAGCGCCCGTGAGGTCATCAGCCGCGTCTTGTCCGAGTTCCAGCGGCGCGGCATCGTTGTGGTCTCGCGCGGCAGCATCGAGATCTCCGACCGGAGCGCCCTTGAACAGCTCGCCTCGATGCACTGACCCGAATTCGGGCCGCAGGCCGCCCCGGCGGCCGCTATGTGATATTGTCACAGACCCGCCGCCGCCGAGGGGGATAGTCTCCAAATTCATTCCCCTGGGTTCCATCTGAACTCTACGGAGACCCGAGCAACAGGGAGACAGCGCATGACCTATCCGATCAACCCGCAGACCAAACCGGCAGTTGCGGGCTTCTACGATGCCGATACCGCCACCATCAGCTACGTCGTCAGGGATCCCGCTTCGCAGTCCTGCGCGATCGTCGATTCGGTCATGGACATCGACTACGCCGCGGGCCGCATCAGTTACAAGTCTGCAGACCTCCTGATCGACTACGTTCGCGCCAACAACCTCGCTGTCGAGTGGCTCATCGAGACCCATGCCCATGCCGACCATCTGTCGGCTGCGCCCTACATCCAGGCCAAGGTCGGCGGCAAGCTCGGCATCGGCGAGCACATCAAGACCGTCCAGGAAGTCTTCGGCAAGGTCTTCAACGAAGGCACGGAGTTTTGCCGCGACGGCAGCCAGTTCGATCGCCTGTTCAAGGACGGCGATACCTATCGCATCGGCAACATGCAGGCTTTCGTCATGCACACGCCCGGCCACACGCCGGCATGCACGACGCATGTCATCGGCGATGCCGCATTCGTCGGCGACACGCTCTTCATGCCGGACGGAGGCACGGCCCGCGCGGACTTCCCCGGCGGCGACGCGCGCACCCTTTTTCGTTCCATCCGCAAGGTTCTCGAAACGCTGCCGGCGGAGACGCGTCTCTTCATGTGTCACGACTATGGTCCGGATGGCCGCGAGATCCGCTGGGAGACCACGGTCGCCGAGGAGCGGAGCTCGAACATTCATGTCCGCGACGGCGTAAGCGAGGATGAATTCGTTCGGATGCGGGAGGCGCGTGACAAGACCCTGGACATGCCGCGCCTGATCCTCCCGTCTCTGCAGGTTAACATCAATGCCGGCCACCTGCCGGAACCGGACACCAACGGGACACGCTACCTGAAACTCCCGATCGATGCCCTTTGACGTCGAGGGGGTCCACGACGCGGCAAGTTGGCCCTGCCGTTGACGCAGGCCCGGGTTCGGGTCAAGTCTCGAAACGAACCCGGCCCTGCAAGTGAGGAGGAGCGCTGAAAATGGACCTGCGCAAGCTGACGGACGACGTCTCAGTATCGCCCCAGATCACCCCCGACGACATCCCGCAAATCAAGAATGCGGGGTTTCGCTCGATCGTTTGCCACCGGCCCGACGGTGAGGCTCCGGATCAGCCACTCTATCGCGAGGTCGAGGAGGCCGCCAGGGCCGCAGGGCTGGAGATCCGCAACCAGCCCGTCGTCTCCGGCCGCATGTCTGACCAGGACGCCGCCGAGTTCGGAAAACTGATGCAGGAACTGCCGAAGCCGCTCCTGGCTTACTGCCGAACCGGCACCCGTTCGGCCTCATTGTGGTCGCTTGCAGCTTCTGCCAACACGCCGCTTCCAGAGGTGCTATCAGCAACACGGGCCGCCGGTTACGACATGTCGGGGATCGTTCGCCGTATAGCCAACGGCGGCAAGGCACCGACGGACCAGCCGGACTACGACTACGAGATCGTCATCGTCGGCGGCGGCGCTGCTGGCATCTCGACCGCGGCAAGCCTGCTGGCGCGCAAGTCCGACCTCGAGATCGCGATCATCGACCCAGCCGACGCACACTATTACCAGCCGGGCTGGACGATGGTTGGCGCCGGTGTATTCGATTCATCCGTCACCGTGCATACCATGGCCTCCGTCATTCCGTCCGGCGTTCGCTGGATCAAGGCGGCGGTTACGGCATTCGAGCCCAAGGACAACTGCGTCATCCTGGAGGGCTGCCGCGTCGTAAAGTATAAGCGTCTCGTCGTATGCCCGGGCCTCAAGCTCGACTGGCACAAGGTCGAGGGGCTCGTCGAAACGCTCGGCCGCAATGGCGTGACCTCCAACTACCGCTACGATCTCGCGCCCTACACCTGGGAACTCGTCCGCAGTCTCAAGACCGGGCGGGCCGTCTTCACCCAGCCCCCGATGCCGATCAAGTGCGCGGGCGCTCCTCAGAAGGCCATGTACCTGTCTGCCGACCACTGGTATCGCTCAGGCTGCATCGATAACATCGACATCGGCTTCTACAACGCGGGTCCCGTTCTGTTCGGCGTCGCCGCCTACGTGCCTGCTCTGATGGAGTACGTGAAGAAGTACGATGCAAAGCTGAATTTCCACCACAACCTGATCCGCATCGACGGCCCCGCCAAGAAGGCTTGGTTCAAGAAGGCGGTTCCCGACCAGCCCGAGGAAGTGGTCGAGGTGCCGTTCGACATGATCCACGTCACTCCGCCGCAATGCGCACCTGATTTCATCCGCGTCAGCCCGCTCGCCGATGCGGCGGGCTGGGTAGATGTCGACCAGGGCACGCTGCGTCACAAGACGTTCGACAACGTCTACGCCCTTGGCGATGTGTGCTCGGCGCCCAATGCGAAAACGGCGGCGGCTGCGCGCAAACAGGCCCCCGTCGTCGCCGAGAACATCGCCATCGACATGGGCCTCGCCGGCGGCCGCGCGATATACGACGGCTACGGATCTTGCCCGTTGACGGTCGAACGCGGCAAGATCGTGTTGGCCGAGTTCGGCTATGGCGGCAAGCTGCTGCCGAGTTTCCCGGCCTGGTTGATCGATGGAACCAAGCCGACGAGGCTTGCATGGTGGCTGAAGGAGCGCATCCTGCCGCCGGTCTATTGGCACGCCATGTTGAAGGGGCGCGAATGGTTGGCGAAGCCCGCCAAGCCTGAGCCGGCAAAAGCCGAGGCGGCGGAGTAGGATCGGCAACAGGTGGCGAACTCCGGGAAAGACAGGCAGGGCCACGGCAGGTTGCCGGGGTGGCTGGCGGCGAAACTGCCGATACTGGATTGGAGCGCCACCTATAGCCGCGAGACGCTGTCGAATGATCTGCTCGCCGCGCTCATCGTTACGATCATGCTCATCCCCCAAAGCCTCGCCTACGCGATGTTGGCGGGGCTGCCGCCCGAGGTCGGGCTCTATGCGAGCATACTGCCGCTCGTTGCCTACGCGATCTTCGGCACCAGCCGCGCGCTCGCCGTCGGCCCCGTCGCGGTCGTCTCTTTGATGACGGCTTCCGCAGTCGGCAAGATTGCCGAGAGCGGCAGTGCCGATTACCTGACCGCCGCGATCCTGCTCGCCTTCATGTCCGGCCTGATGCTGATGGCGATGGGGCTTTTCCGGCTTGGCTTCCTTGCCAACTTCCTGAGCCATCCCGTGATTTCCGGCTTCATCACCGCTTCCGGCCTCATCATCGCCGCCAGTCAGCTCAAGCATCTCCTGGGTATTGGTGCGGAAGGCGAGAACCTCGTTGCGCTGCTCGGGAGTTTGTGGAGGCACCTCGGCGATACGAGCATCTGGACGCTGTTGATTGGCGCATCGGCAACCGCATTCCTCTTTTGGTCACGCACTGGCCTGAAGCCGCTGCTTGGCAGGCATGGATGGTCGGCCAGAAGCGCCGACGTCGCGGCCAAGGCGGCGCCCGTCGCCGCGGTTGCCGCGACGACGCTCGTCACCTGGCTGTTTTCACTCGACAAGGCAGGCGTCCGTATTGTCGGCACTATCCCACAGGGCCTCCCGCCGTTGACCATGCCGTCCCTGGACTTGTCGCTCTGGCAGCAACTCTGGCTTCCCGCACTGCTGATCTCTATCGTCGGCTTCGTCGAATCTGTTTCCGTCGCCCAGACGCTCGCCGCCAAGCGGCGCCAGCGCATCGTCCCGGACCAGGAACTCGTCGGCCTCGGCGCCGCGAACATGGCATCCTCCGTGACGGGCGGCTATCCGGTCACCGGCGGATTTGCGCGCTCCGTCGTCAACTTCGATGCCGGCGCTGAGACGCCCGCAGCCGGCGCCTACACCGCCGTCGGAATTCTTCTCGCCGCGCTCCTCCTGACGCCGCTCCTGTATTTCCTTCCGCAGGCGACGCTCGCCGCGACGATCATCGTCGCCGTGCTCTCGCTCGTCGACCTTCAGGCTCTCAAGCGCACGTTGGCCTACTCGGGCAGCGACTTCACCGCCATGGCTGCAACCATCCTCCTGACCCTGGGCTTCGGCGTCGAGACCGGCATCGTGGCCGGCGTGCTCGCCTCGATTGCGTTGCATCTCTGGCGCACCAGTCGCCCGCACTCCGCCATCGTCGGCGTCGTGCCCGGAACGGAGCATTTTCGAAACATCGACCGCCACGCGGTCAGGACCAGCAAGAAGGTCCTCACGCTACGCATCGACGAGAGTCTGTATTTCCCCAACGCACGTTTCCTGGAGGACCGCGTGGCCGCGCTCGTCGCTGACCACCCGGGCATCGAGCACTTCGTCCTGATGTGTCCCGCCGTCAACCACATCGACGCGAGCGCGCTCGAAAGCCTGGAGGCCATCAACCGCAACCTCAAGGACGCGGGCGTATTGTTCCATCTGTCAGAGGTCAAGGGACCCGTGATGGACCGTCTGCAGCGGTCCCATCTGCTCGAAGAACTTACCGGCAAGGTCTTCTTGTCTCAGTACGCCGCGATGCAGGCTCTCGATCCGGAGATACTTACAGGCGAGCCTACAGATGCGGAGCATCGCTCGTAGGCTCCGCCACCATCGGAGAAAGGCAAGATGGACCAATTCGCAATCGACCTGGCACGGTTCCAGTTTGCGTTCACCATCTCTGCGCACATCATCTTCCCGGCCTTCTCCATCGGCCTTGCGAGTTATCTCGCCGTGCTCGAAGGCCTTTGGCTCTACACCGGCCGCGAAGTCTACATGCAGGTCTTCCGCTACTGGCTGAAGATCTTCGCCGTCGTGTTCGGCATGGGCGTCGTCTCGGGCATCGTGATGAGCTACCAGATCGGCACCAACTGGTCCGTCTTCGCTGACAAGACCGGGCCGATACTTGGGCCGCTGATGGGCTACGAGGTGCTCTCCGCTTTCTTCCTGGAGGCGGGTTTTCTCGGCGTGATGTTGTTCGGGCTGAAGCGCGTCGGCCCGGCGTTGCACTTTTTTGCAACCCTCATGGTCGCCATCGGCACGCTGTTCTCCGCCTTCTGGATCTTGTCCGTGAACAGCTGGATGCACACCCCGGCCGGCTATGCCATGAATGAGGCCGGCCAGTTCATCCCGGCCGACTGGTGGGCCGCGATCTTCAACCCCTCGTTCCCATATCGCCTCGTTCACATGGTACTGGCGGCCTACCTGACGACGGCCTTCGTCGTCGGCGCGGTCGGCGCATGGCACCTGTTGCGGAACCGCAGTGACGAGGCGGCCCGGCTGATGTTCTCCATGGCCATGTGGATGGCCATCCTGGTGACGCCGATCCAGATCGTCGCCGGCGACATGCATGGCCTGAACACCCTGGAGCACCAGCCGATGAAGGTTGCGGCGATGGAGGGGCACTATGAAACCCGCAAGGGCGCTCCGCTGATCCTTTTCGGACTGCCCGACAATGTTGCTGGTGAGACGCGCTATGCCATCGAGATACCGAAGCTCGGCAGCTACATCCTGACCCACGACTGGGATGGCGAGGTCAAGGGCCTGAAGGCATTCCCGCAGGAGGACTGGCCGATGACCTGGCTCGTCTTCTGGACCTTTCGCATCATGGTGGGCATCGGGTTTCTCATGCTCGCGCTGGGTCTCTGGAGCCTTTATGCGCGCCTGACTGCCGGCCTCGCCAATGCGCCTTGGTTGCAGCGCGCAGCCGTCCTGATGGGCCCCTCTGGTTTCGTGGCGGTGCTCGCCGGATGGATCACGACAGAGGTTGGCCGCCAGCCATGGACCGTCTATGGCCTGCTGCGAACCGCCGACAGCGCTTCGCCGATCGAAGCGCCAGCCGTCGCAGTGTCGCTCGTGCTCTTCATCATCGTCTACTTCGCCGTCTTCGGTGCGGGTACGTACTACATCCTGCGCTTGATGAACATTGCGCCAGCAACCACCGTCGAGGGCCCGGATCCGAACCTGCCGCAGCACGCCGCAGGCATCACGCCTGGCCCACCGGCCGCCGAATTGGCTGGCCGGAACACCAAGCGCTGAGGAGGCAAGTGAAATGGTCGTCGATCTTGCATTCGTCTGGGCCGCTTTGATCGCCTTCGCAGTCCTCGCCTACGTCGTACTCGACGGTTTCGATCTCGGCGTCGGAATACTCTTTCCCTTCATCCAGGGAACGCGTTACCGCGACCAGGCCATGAACTCCGTCGCCCCCGTGTGGGACGGCAACGAGACCTGGCTCATCCTCGGCGGCGGCGGCCTCTTCGCCGTCTTCCCGCTCGCCTACGCCGTGATCCTTCCCGCACTCTACGCGCCGATGATCGCCATGCTTCTCGGGCTCGTCCTTCGCGGCGTGGCCTTCGAGTTCCGCTGGAAGACCGAGCACGCGAAATTCGTGTGGGACTGGGCCTTCGCGGGCGGCTCAATCGCCGCCGCCCTGGCCCAGGGCATCATGCTCGGCGCGCTCATCCAGGGTATCGAGGTCGAGAACCGCGCCTATGCCGGCGGTTGGTTCGACTGGCTCACCCCCTTCAGCGTGATGACCGGTATTGCGCTCGTCGTAGGCTATGCGCTCTTGGGCGCGACATGGCTCATCTGGAAGACAGAGGGGTACGTGCAGAATCGCGCCTATGCCTTTTCCTGGGTCCTGGCCTTCGCGCTCCTGGCGGCAATTGCCGTCGTCAGCCTGTGGACGCCCTTCCTCAGTCCGGAATTCCTTGCGCGCTGGTTCTCCTGGCCGGCGATCCTGTACGTGGCGCCTGTGCCGATCCTCACGCTCGTCGCCGGCGCCCGTCTGCTCCTTGCCGTGCATGACCGCAAGGAGGTCGAGCCGTTCCTCGCCACCCTCGCCCTGTTCTTGCTCTGCTACATCGGCCTCGCCATCAGCATGTACCCGCTGATCGTGCCCCCGGGCATCACGATCTGGGACGCTGCTGCTCCCGCATCGAGCATGGCCTTCCTGCTCGTCGGCGCGGCGATCTTGATCCCGATCATTCTAGCCTACACGGCCTATGCCTACTGGGTGTTCCGCGGCAAGGTCGACGTCCACGGAGGCTACCATTGAACGGAGAATCCAAGCCTGGTGGCCTCGGCCGCCGCCTCGGTTGGTTCGTTCTGCTATGGGCGGCCGGTGTCGCTGTGCTGGCGGTGATCGGCATGCTCATCAAGCTGGCGATCGGGACGGCTTGATCGTCAACCTTTGAAGCGGATCTCTTCCCAGCGTGCGAGCCGTTCCTTTGCCGCGTTGTCGCCGAGGTGGCTTAGCGCCTGTGCCACGTAGTCGATGCCGATCTCCTCGTTCCATGCCGCGATGAGCCTCAGCGTCATCGGTCCCGGCACCCCTTCTGCGAACCGCATGCCGTTCAATGCCGCGACCGGCGTGATGGATCCGCTCGTTCCGGTAAGGAATGCCTCGTCGGCGGCGTACATGTCGAACGGCGTGAACAGGCCCTCCACCACTTCGATCCCGAGCTTGCCCGCGATCTCGAACAGAACCTCTCGGGTTATCCCGCCGAGAACGGTCCTGGCCCCCGGCGTATAGAGCCTGCCGTCGCGGACGAAGAACACGTTGGTGGTGTCGGTCTCCGTCAGGTTGCCGTCCAGGTCCAGCATCAGCGGAATGGCCTTCGGGTCCGCTTGCTGCGCCTCGAACAGCGCAATGTTATGGTTCATCTTATTGGTGATCTTGGCCTTTGGATCGAGCGATTGCGGCGGTGTGCGTCGCGTCGACGGCGTCACCAGCGGCACCCCGTCGAGATAGGCGTTGGCATAGCGGAGGAAGTCTACCGGCTGCACGAAGATGGCGACCGTCGGCCCTGCCGTCGAGCTCGCGCCGGGAAGCCTCACGCCGCGCGAGATCACGTGCCAGAGCGAGTATTCGTCGTTCGGACCGAGCAGGTCGAGATTCCGAGTGACGAGATCGTTACACACGTTAGCCATTTCGTGTGGTGTGATGCCGCAGTCTATCCGGACGTAGCGGAGCGAATTGTAGAGCCGATGGATGTGGCTCTCGAGCCTGAAGAGCTTTCGGCCGAACGTGCGGGTCGCCTCGTAGACACCATCGCCGGAGGTGAAGCCTCTGTCATATATAGAGATTTTGGCTTCGCTCTCGGGCACGAAACTGCCATTCAGATATACTTGGCGCTCGGACATTGGATCCCTTTCTCCGACTGTGACTGGCCCTCTCTAGGCTACATTTTTAGAGTCATGGCCCTTGCACGGCTGTACCAGATAACCCATCTCCCTGCTTGCCTCCGCTTAAGAAATACGTAATATCACGTATGGATTTACGCAGGGGAGGTATGAGCCCGTAAAAAAATAACAGGGCTTTTGTTGGCAGTGCCGGTGGTGCCGGATGCCGCCACGAGATTTTCGCGTGGTCAAAGCAAGAGCTTCAAAGAAACCAGGGCCGGCAAGGGTCTGCTGCAGCGCGACCCGGAGCAGCACTCCGCTATTTCCAGAATCAACCAACGCAACTCGTGCTCACGTAACGGGGTCGGTATCCTATGGAATACCATATGCTGCAGTCGGCAGGCGAAGCCCTGCTGATCATCATGGACCCGTATCGACTGATGTTTCTGTCGATCGGTGTCGTACTCGGTCTTGTGCTCGGCATTCTGCCGGGCATTGGCGGATTGGCGGGCACAGCCCTGCTTCTGCCCTTTACCTTCAACATGGATCCCTACACGGCCTTCGCATTCCTGCTGGGCCTCGGTGCCACTGGCGCCACGGGCGATCCGATCCCGGCCATTCTGTTCGGTGTTCCGGGCGGCGCAGGTTCAGCCGCGACCGTTCTCGACGGCTTGCCGATGGCCAAACGCGGCGAGGCGGGGCGTGCCCTGAGTGCCGCCTACATGTCTTCGTTGATGGGCGGACTGTTCGGCGCTGCACTGCTCGCAGTGTCCATACCGCTGCTGCGTCCGCTCATGCTGTCATTCGGGTCGCCGGAAATGCTGGCGCTCGGTGTCTTTGGCATATCGATGGTGGCCACCCTGTCAGGGCGGGCACCGTTGAAGGGACTGACGGCCGCCTGCGCGGGTCTGATGCTGGCCATGATCGGGTCCGATCCACAGACCGGCACGCTCAGATGGACGTTCGACAACCTCTACCTCTGGGAAGGTCTGCCCCTCGTCCCGCTGGTGCTCGGCATATTCGCCCTGCCTGAGCTTTGCGACCTTATGATTGCCCGCACGTCCATTTCTGCCGACACGAAGTACAACGTGAAGGCCGGCATGCTGCAGGGTGCAAAGGACTGCTTCCGCCACTGGTGGCTGATCGTGCGCTGCTCCTGGATCGGTGCCTTCTTCGGTGCCGTGCCTGGCATCGGCGGCTCGATCATCGACTGGCTCGCCTACGGCCATGCGATCCGTACCGAGAAGGGTGCCAAGGATACCTTCGGCAAGGGCGACATCCGCGGCATCATCGCCTCGGAAAGCTCGAACAATGCCAAGGAGGGCGGTGCCCTCGTGCCGACCGTCGCATTCGGCGTTCCTGGCAGCGCTGGCATGGCGATCCTGCTCGGCGCATTCCTGATCCACGGCCTCGTCCCAGGCCCGGACATGCTGACCAAGAACCTGACCGTCACCTACTCGATGGTCTGGTCCGTTGCCATCGCCAACATTCTTGGTGCGGGCCTTTGCTACCTGTTTTCCGGCCAGTTCGCGAAGGTCGCGTTGCTGCGCTATACACTGGTGCTGCCGTCCGTCCTGGGCATTATCTACATTGGTGCCTTCGAAGGCTCGCGCAACTGGGGTGACCTCTTTGCGCTGCTGATCTTCGGCCTTATTGGCTGGACCATGAAGCAGCTCAAGTGGCCGCGTCCGCCGCTTGTCCTTGGCTTCGTTCTCGGCGACATCATCGAGCGCTACATGTTCATCTCCATCGAGCGTTATGGCTTGGAGTGGCTTTGGCGTCCGGCGGTTCTGGTACTGCTCGTACTTGCCGTCGCGGGCATGATCCGGCCGATCATCACTGAGTTCATTAGCAAGAAGGATGGCGTCGCACTCAGCATCCTCAAGTTGAAGCCGACTTGGCCTGACGTGTTCAACGTCCTGGTTCTGTGCGTGTTCTGCTACGCCATCTGGGAAGCTTCGTTCTGGAACGTGAAGGCCAACATCGTCCCGACCATCGTCGGTTTCATCGGCTTGACCGCAGCAACGTTCGCCTTGTTGACCAATATGGCTCGGGCGTCGGCGGAAGAGCGTGCGATCGCCAGTGGTGGCAAGGTCGGCGGCAGCCAGTCCATGCACATGGACCTCGATTCCGGCACCGGCCATCTGCCTGTGAAGACTGTGATCACCCGTGGCGCAATCTTCTATAGCTATCTGATCGGCTTCATGATCTCGATGGCCACGATCGGCCTCATCCCGACCGTGCCGCTGTTCGTGATCCTGTTCATGCGCATCGAGGGCAACGAGCCCTGGCGGCTCGTGCTTCCGCAGGCGGTCTTCATGACGATCTTCATCTACATCGTCTTCGACCAGTTGCTGACGATCCCCTGGCCGCCAACCTTCCTCGGCGACTGGGTCCCGGCCCTGAAGGGTGTGATCCCCTCGGTCTAAGCCTTCGGGCAATCCAAGCGACATGGCGGGCGCCCTCGGGCGCCCGCTTTCATTTCGACATGCCACTGCCTTCGATGAAAACCCAGAAGTAGGGCAGCAATGTCAGCAGCCCGATCGCTGCTGCTGCCAAGGCGGCAATCAGCACAGCGCCGGCCGCGACATCCTTGGCAAGCCCGATTCGAGGGTCGAACTCCGGACTGACGACGTCGGAAATCCGCTCGAGGCTCGTGTTGATTGCTTCAGTAATCCATACCAGCGCGATTGCCAGGACCAGCCACCGCCAGTCGGCCGACGTAACACCCAGACTTAGCCCCGCTGCGACGACCGCGATGCTCGCTGCCAGATGAATCCGCGCATTGGGCTCGAGCTTGACGAGCCAGGCGAGCCCACCGAGTGCGAACCTGAAACTCCGGAGCCGCGCCGGCACGGAAAAGCGCGAGTCGTGCTCGTGCTCTGGCGATCCTCTGCTCATCCCATCCCTCCGTCGCTCTGCCAGGCATGGCTGCTCCACCGCCTGGACCGATCCGCGCAACCGGAATGGCTACAGGCCCGACTGCTTCCGGCATTGCCCACGCCGTCTAGGCGCGGGCAAGATGCGCAGCAGGCTGTACGGTGCGAGCGGACGGAATGCCCCCGAACCGCCGCTGCCTCGCCTCGAACGCACCCAGTGCCTCGGCCAGTTGCAGCGCACCGAAGTCAGGCCAGCA
>JBJOGJ010000053.1:0-19055 GCA_046048295.1 Pseudomonadota bacterium
TGCCTGACGTGTAGAGGATTGCCGCCAGGTCGTCGGCGCAACGCGCTTCGTTCTCGAATTCCCCTTCCAACTCGAGCGCACGTGCCAGCAGGCTGCCTGAGCCATCCGCGGCCATGGTCGCAACGGCACCATTCCGCGCATTCATCAACTTGGCGAGACTATCCTGCCGCATAGGATCGCAGACGAAGAGCTTGGGCTCGGCATCGCCGATGAAATAGGAAATTTCCGCATCCGTGTAGGCGGTATTGAGAGGCACGAAAACCGCCCCTGCCCTTACGCACGCCAAGTAGGTAAGGAGGTATTCCGGGCACTTTTCCGCCTGCACCGCAACACGGTCGCCGACCCCAACCCCGAAACTCCTGAGCGCCAGTGCGATCTTCCCAGACAACGTGAACGCTTCGCCATAGGTCACGGCAGGGCGGCCAGCGAGGTGCAGGAATGGTTCTGCACTACCTGTAGAAACCTTGAACTGATCAAACAGATGGTTGGGCATTTCGTCGCTGGCCTTTGCCTTGCAATTCTGCGTCGTACCGGCACGCCAAATTCGCCAGTCCGCCGTCCGCCTTCTACCCTTCGGTATTTGCTGCAAAATTCGGAAGCCGTAAAGTCCACCCGTTGAAAATCGGCCACGTTTACGAACCGAACATCGCCCAACAATAATTCGCTTTGCCTGCAATTGCCGCTTGGCTAGTATGTCGGCCTTGGGCGGGGAGGAAGGCAATCACCAACCATACGCCTGTCGTACAGTCCGTCAGATAAAAAAGGCGTCAGAGCAGAAACATGCTCGAAACAATGTTCGGCTCGCTCGTCGGGCTGTTGACTTCTCCGAACATCATGGGGCTGATGCTCATTGGTGTTTTCATCGGGATCATCGTCGGCGCGACACCGGGGATCGGTGGGCGCTTGTCGATTGCGCTGGCAATTCCGTTCGTCTTTGGAATGGATGCCAAGGCAGGCGCCGTCTTTCTCCTGACGATGCACGCGGTCAACGGCACTAGCGGCCAGATTTCCTCCATCATGTTCGGCGTTCCCGGCGACGGAGACGACGCAGCAACGACTCTCGACGGCTATCCAATGGCTAAAAGGGGCGAGGCAGGTCGCGCCCTCGGCGCATCGATCACCGCTTCAGGCTTCGGCGGCATTGTGGGTGCCATCGTATTCGCCGTTATGATTCCGGTCCTGGAGCCGGTCGTACTTGCCTTCAGCCCCGCCGAGTTCTTCCTGCTCGCGCTACTTGGCATCACTTTCATCGCCTTCCTGTCGGGCGGTGGCGACATCTTCAAGGGCATCATCGTCGGCCTGTTCGGCATGATGCTTTCGACCGTCGGAATGGACACCCACACGGGAACGCCGCGTTTTGCCGGCGAGTACCTCTTTCTGTGGGACGGCCTGAGCCTTGTCACCGCGGTTCTAGCCTTTTTCGCAGTACCCGAAATGATAGCGCTCGCTGTAAAGGGCGGCTCGATTTCGAAGGTGTCGATGGAAACCTCGAACTTCTCCTACCGTCAGATCTTCGACGGAATTCTCGAGGTTCCTAAGAACATTTTCCTTGCCACCCGCACCGCAATCATTGGTGCCATAATCGGAATGATACCCGGTCTTGGCGGCTCCGCCGCCGCTTGGTTCTGTTACGGACATGCGGTCCAGAGTTCCAAGAATCCGGAGGAGTTCGGCAAGGGTGCCGTGCAGGGCGTCATCGCTCCGGAGACGGCGTCGAACGCCAAGGAAGGCGGCTCGCTGTTGCCAACGCTGTTCTTCGGCATTCCCGGCTCGTCCGGCATGGCCATCATGCTCGGCGCCTTCCTCATCCTGGGCATTCAGCCGGGCCCGGCCATGTATCAGAATCTTGACCTGGTCTGGACCTTGATCTGGGCACTGGTCGTCGGCAACTTGATCGCAGTGACGTTCCTGCTGTTCGTAACCCGCTGGGTGGCGATGCTGACGTTCGTCCGGGGCGCGATCCTGGTGCCCTTCATCTTCGTCCTGACCGCGCTCGGCTCCTACGTCAACGAAGGCCAGTGGGAGAACCTGATCATACTCGTGCTGTTGAGCATCATCGGCTACGGGCTGTTGCGCGCCAACTGGCCGCGCGCCCCCTTCGTGATCGGGCTTGTACTTGGCAAGATTGCCGAGGATTCCCTCTCTCAGGCGCTACAGCTCTGGGGTCTCGAATTCTTCATCCGTCCGCTGTCGCTGGTTCTGATCGGCATCATCTTCGCCACCATCGCCTATGCGGTCTACTCTGGCCGCAAGTCCTGGCGCAACGAACAAGAACGGATAGGCGGCAGCGCCGGACAGGGAGCTGCATAAATGCTTGCGCGATCGACAATGACACTCATCATGACGGCCATCTTCGTGGTGATGCTGGCCATCGCTTGGGCCTATCCGCCCGGTTCCCGCTTCATGGTGCTGGTGGTAGGAATTCCTGCAATAGCATTGTGCCTGCTCCAGCTCACGATTGATCTTTCAAGTGGTGACCGGCCGAGGCGGGCCCCATTGTCGGAAGCGGGGCAGGATGAAGATGAATTGCCACGCGCGGTTAGGATCCGCCGCGAGATCATCGTCTGGGGCTATTTCCTTGGCTTCATCGGTATCACGCTGTTCTTCGGATTCTGGGTCGCCATCCCGCTTCTGATTTTCACCTTCCTCTGGTTGATGGCAGATGTCCGTTTCTTGCCGGCGTTGATCACTGCAGCGATATCTACGCCGATGCTCTTCCTGTTCTTCGAGAAGCTTCTCGAGACGCAGCTGCATCGCGGCTTCCTCATGCCCCAAGTCTGGGAAGCACTCGAAAAGATCGAGGCGCTCGCACCAGTGCTGAAGCTTCTTGGCTGATCGTCAGGAGGCTGCGGAATAGCACCTGTTGATTGACTGTTCTCCAACCCGGCGCTGCGGTATAATGCCGTTCCAAAACGGCACTAGAACCATAGGGAGGACTTGAGGATGCAGTTCAGGATCGGATTCTTGGCGCTGGCGCTCACCGCCGTGAGCACGAGCGCCGCGCTGGCCGACCGGGGTGCGGACTTCTTCAAGGGAAAGACGGTCTCCTACATTGCCGCCACTGCACCGGGCGGCGGCTATGACTACTATGCTCGTCTTGTTGCCGGCGAGATGGAGAAGCACCTGCCGGGCTCTACATTTGTGGTTCGCAACATGCCGGGCGCCGGCCACCTCATCGGTGCCAACTATATCGCGAATGCCAAGCCGGACGGACTGACGATCGGCATCTTCAATACCGGCCTGATCTACAATCAGCTGATCAAGCTGAAGGGCGTCCGCTTCGATCTCGCGACGATGTCCTGGATTGGCAAGGCCGCTTCCGATCCTCGGGTCATCGCAGTCGGCAAGCTCTCGCCAATCAAGTCTTTCGAGGATCTCCAGAAGTCGGACAAGCCGGTAAAATTCGCAATCGGCGGAATTGGCAGCGCGGCCTATGTCGAGACGGTGATGCTGAAGAACGCCTTCAACCTGCCGGTCCGCATCATCACCGGTTACAACGGTGGCGCCGACATGCTCGCCATGCGCCGCGGTGAGGTGGACGCATCCGTTGGTTCCCTCTCGACCTTGCAGGACTTTGCCAAGAACGGCCATGGCACGCTCATCGTGCAGATCGGCGGCAGCGACAAGGCGGCGCCCCAGCTCGCCACCTTCGCCAAGGACCAGCGGACTCGTCAGCTCATCTCGCTCGTCAAATCGCAAGGCGAGCTTTCCCGCTTCACGGTCGGACCGGCCGGCATCCCCGCCGATCGCCTCGAGGCGCTCCGCATGGCCTATCGCAAGACGATGGAGAGCGAGGACGTCAAGCAGAAGGTCCAGAAGGCCGGTCGCCCGCTCGACCCGGCCTACGGCGAGGACGTTGCCAAAGCAATCAAGGAGGCTCTCGATCAATCGCCGGAGACCATCGCGCTGCTGAAGGAGGCAATGGATGCGGGCAAGAACGTGAAGCTTCCCACTTTCAGCGGATCGATTACAGGGCTTGCAGACCGCAACAAGGACATCACGATGAGCCTCGAAGGCGGAAAAGAGTTCAAGACCACGATTTCCGGATCGCGGACCGTGATCGAGGTCGGCGGCAAGAAGGTGAAGCGCGACGCTCTGAAGATCGGCCAAGCCTGCACGATTACCGCCCCGAGAAGTGGTGCGGAAGCGCAGAAAATAGATTGCAATTGAACGAACCCAAAGTCGTCCGACTGAGAACCGAACTCGCCAGATACAGGGAGCCCCCCATGAAGCGAGCAAATTCCAGACTTCGCATCATGCGCCTCACGGCCGCTGCTGCTTGCGCGCTGATCGTTGCCCCGGCATATGCCCAGCAGGGCAAGGATTTCTACAAGGGCAAGACCGTAACCTACATTGTCGCAACGGCTGCGGGCGGCGGCTACGACTTCTACGGCCGCCTCGTCGCCGGCGCCATGGAAAAGAATCTCCCGGGCTCTACCTTCATCGTGCGCAACATGCCCGGAGCGGGTCATCTCATTGGCGCCAACTTCGTCGCCAACTCGAAGCCCGACGGTCTGACGCTCGGCACTTTCAACACCGGCCTCATATATAATCAGCTGATCAACCTGAAGGGCGTGCGCTTCGATCTCGCCGCGATGTCCTGGGTTGGCAAGGCTGCCTCCGATCCTCGCGTTCTGATCGTTTCCGCCCAGTCTCCCATAAAGAACTTCGAGGACCTGCGCAAAGCCGGGCACGAGGTCCGTTTCGCGGTCGCAGGGATCGGAAGCGCCGCCTATGTCGAGCAGGTAATGCTGAAGAATGCCTTGAATCTTCCGATGAAGATCATCACCGGCTACAACGGCAATGCCGACCAACTCGCGATGCGCCGTGGCGAAATCGAAGGCGGCTTGGGCTCGCTCTCGTCCTGGACCGACTTCGTCAAGAACGGATACGGCCGCTTCCTCGCGCAGATCGGCGGCAGCGAGAAGGCAGCGCCACAGCTCATGTCGCTCGTAAAGGACGCGAAGGCGCGCGAACTGATTGCGCTCATTCAGTCCCAGGGTGACCTGTCGCGATTTACGGTAGGCCCGGCAGGTATCCCTGGGGACCGGCTTGAAGCTCTCCGCACTGCCTACAGGGGGGCGATGGCCGACAAGGACGTGCAGGACAAGGCTGCCAAGTCCGGTCGCCCACTGGATCCATTGATTGGCGACGATGTCACCAGGTCGATCCGCGAGGCGCTAAAGCAGTCGCCCGAAACGATCGCCCTTCTCAAGGAAGCAATGGACGCAGGCAAGAACGTCAAGATCCCGGAATTCAAGGGAACCATTGCCGGTCTTGCAGACCGCAACAAGCTCGTCACCATGAAACTCGCCGATGGCAAGGAATTCAAGACGGAGATCTCCGGCTCACGCACGGCGATCAAGATCGCCGGCAAGGACGCCAAACGCGAAGCTCTGGCGACCGGCATGAGTTGCACGATCACAGCGGAACGCTCCGGCGGCGAGGCCAAGCTTATCGACTGTAAATAACAGTTTCCATTAAACAACGGCCCTGCTCGCCTGTTTGTGCCCGCAGCGCATTGGACTTATAAGGACGTGGGTTGGAGCCCGCTCGATGTGGGCCCACGAATTCGCAAAAGGGAGAAGCGTATGCTCAAGTCAGCCAACCGCCTGGTACCGCTCGCTGCGACCGTCGCAGTGGTCGGCCTCGTGACGCCCGCCGCGGCGCAGAAGGGTGCCGACTTCTACAAAGGCAAGACCGTGACGTACATCGTCGCCACCGCACCTGGCGGCGGCTACGACTTCTACGGCCGCCTTGTCGCCGATTTCATGCAGAAGCATCTGCCGGGCTCGACATTTGTTGTCCGCAACATGCCAGGCGCAGGCCATATGATCGGCTGCAACTACATTTTCAATTCGAAGCCGGACGGTCTCACCATCGGCACCTATAACACCGGCCTCATCTACGCACAGCTCTCCAATCAGAAGGGCGTCCGCTTCGACCTCAACAAGATGTCATGGATCGGTAAGGCCGCATCGGAATCGCGCGTTCTTGTCGTCGGCACGAAGTCCCCGATCCAAAATTTCAATGACCTCTTGACGTCCAAGACAGAACTCAAGTTTGCAACCTCCGGCGTCGGCAGCGCCAACTATTCGGAGGTTTCAATGATCGCGAAGGCCGCCGGCCTGCCGATCAAATTGATCACCGGCTACAACGGCAATGCGGACCAGCTCGCCATGCGTCGCGGTGAGGTCACCGGTGGCCTCGGCTCGAGGTCTTCCTATGAGCAGTTCGTGAAGGACGGTCACGGCCGCTTCATCGTTCAGGTCGGAGGCAAGGAGACGGACGTCCCGAAGCTTCGCGAAGTGCTGAAGACGGATCTGGGCAAGCGTATTGCCGCTTTGATCGGCTCCCAGAGCGAGATCTTCCGGTTGACGTCGGGCCCTCCAGGCATCCCTGCCGATCGTCTTGAGGCCCTGCGCGCGGCCTACAAGGCGGCTCTCACCGACAAGGATCTGGTAGCCAAGATCAACACTGGCGACCGTCCCTATGACCCGGCCTACGGGGACGACGTTGGCAAGCTGGTCAAGGAGGCACTCGACCAGTCACCAGAGGCCATCTCACTCCTCACCACGGTACTCGAGGAAGGCAAGGACATTAAGATTCCGACCTTCACAGGCGAGGTGAGTGCTCTCGAGAACGGTGCCCGCACCGTGAAGATGAAGCTCGACGGCGGCACCGAATTCGAGGCCAAGGTGTCGGGCTCACGCACTTCGATCAAGGTCGCGGGCAAGGATGCTAAGCGCAGCGAACTCAAGGTCGGACAGAAGTGCACGATCACCTCTCCGCGCAGCGGTGCTGAGGCCCAACTGATCGACTGCAAGTAACCTTCCCGCGACTTATCAAAATAGGCCTCTGGACCATGCGTCCGGAGGCCTTTTTTATGCCCGTTCGCCGAGGATTGCCCGGCGCGAGGTAACAGCGGTGCTTACGGGTCGTCCGCGTGCCGTGGGTTCAATTCTTCTTGTCGCCAGCGAGCTTCTCGAGGCTCCGCTGCAGAGCAGGTGGCAGTGTCGCGTTTCGCCGCGGCGGGCTCTGTGTCGTCGACCCTGGTCGGGTGCCGTTACCGTTGGCTGGCGGAACCGTTTGCCCGATCGGATCGCCGGCCTCACCGCGCCCCTCGGGTCTCATCGGCCCACGGCTGATGTCGGGACGTTGAGGAGGAACAGGCGGTCTTTGCGATTGCCCATTTGCCCCCTCGCCCTGGCCGGGAGCTCGCTCTCGTGCCAACCGCCCCGCCCCATCGCCCGGCTCGGGTCCGGCAACCCCGGCATTGCCCCCGAACTTGGAGAGCACACTCGCGATTGAACCGACGGCACGCGCAGTCGCATCGAATGCTTGTCCCCCGCCTGCGCCACCGTTTGCGCCGGCTGGATGGCTACGGCTGTTCCCGTTGCTTCTGCCCCCGTCGCCTCTGCCCATGTTGCGGGCCGCCGATTGCACCGATACCGGCACCGTTGGCGGACCGGTCCGCACAGCCGCTTGCCCCGGGTTCGCGTGTTGTGGTGGCGGCGCGTGACCTGCTGCCTGCCGTGGCGGCTGCGGCGGACTTACCCGTGCCGGTTGCTGCTGCGGCGGTGGCCTCGTTTCTGCTCCGGCCGGACGCTGCGGCGGCGGTCCGTTCTGCGGCCGCCTCGGCCGGGTTCGCATCAGGCTGTTGGCGCCAGCCGCATCGCTACCCGCTGGCACGGCCGGCGGATACGCCGAGGGCCCTCCGACACCGCTTCCATCCACGCCACGCGAGCCGTTCGGAACCGGCATCCCGCTGTCCTTCGGCTGCTGTTCTGGCGACCGCTTCTGCCCCGACTTCCGCCTCGTATTGATCGTGAACAGTCCTCGCCGTTGCAGCGCGCGCTCCGACTTGCTCACCATCTTGAGAAACTTGAGGACCTCGCTCATTGGCATGGCGCCGCCGTAGTAGAACCCCTGCGCATACTCGCAGCCGATCGACCTCAGGAAGCCGACATCGCTCGATGCCTCGACCCCTTCGGCAACCACTTTCTTTCCAAGCTCGTGCGACAATGCAACGATCGACCTGACGATTGCCGAACCCGGCCCCTCCTGTCCGGATTGCACGAGGTCGCGATCGATTTTCAGCGTGTCGACGGGGAATCGCTGCAGATAGGAGAGCGATGAGTAACCGGTCCCGAAATCATCGATCGCGATGCCGGCCCCGGTAGCGCGAAGCACCTCCAGCGCCTCGGCAGCCTGCTCGGGATTCTCCATCACAAGCGACTCGGTAATCTCGAGCTTAAGTGTCTGCGGCGGAATGACCTGCCGCCCGATGATCTGCCGCACCTCCTGGATCAACTCCGGCCGCAGCAACTGCCGGCTGGAGACGTTGACGCTGACGAATAGCTGTTTCTCGCTCCTCGGCAGTTCCTTGTGCCAGCGCGCGGCATCCTGCACCGCGCGGCTCAAGACGTAGGAGCCGAGCCTGACGATGAGATCCGTTTGCTCTGCGACCGGCAGGAAGTCATCGGGATTGATCATGCCCACCCGCGGATGCTGCCAACGCACCAGCGCTTCGAAACCGGCGAGTTCCTCGGTGGCGAGATAGATGATCGGCTGATAGAGCACCTGGATCTCGTTGCGCTCCAACGCCTGCCTGAGATCGCTTTCGATGGTCAGCCGGTCGTCCACGTCCTCCCGATGGTGCGGCTCGAACAGTTCGACCTTGTCGGCGCCGTTCCGTTTCGCACGGTACATGGCGATCTCGGCATCGCGAAGAAGATCGCCGCCATCGTCCTGGCTGCCGTCGTTCACGGCAATGCCGATAGAGGCAGTAAGCACGATATCCTGGCCGGTGATCCGGATCGGCGCCCGGAGGCTCCGCCGAATCCGCTCGGCGCGCATGGCAAGCCCCGTGGGATCCTGCTCTTCGACGAACAGGATTGCGAACTGGTCGCCCGCCACCCGGCCAAGCGTGTCATTCGGCCCGATGTGCTTCTCGAGCCTCTTCGCAACTGTCAGGAGCAGGCTGTCTCCGACCGTCAGGCCGAAAGACGAGTTGGCACTCTTGAACTTGTCGATGTCGATGAAGAGGACCGTCTCGCCGCCGCCACCCGTCCCTGTTCGGATCATCGCCTGGCTGACACGATCGATGAAGAGCGCCCGGTTCGGCAGTCCGGTCAGGCTGTCATGCACGGCATCATGCAGCAGCCGTTCCTGCGAACGCTTCGCCTCCGTGATATCACGCATCAGCCCCACGCACCGCAATGAATGGCGGTCCGATGATTTCATCGCCGCCGCCTCGAGATCGAACCAGCGGTACGTCCCGTCGGCATGGCGAATCCTGAATTTCTGCAGAAGATCGCCGCCGCCACGTTCCTGCGCCGACCACAACATCAGCCGGAACCGCTCCCGGTCGGCATCGTGGAGCTGCATGAGGAAATCGTCGACCCTGGTGGACAGTGCGCCCGGAGGCAGGTCGAGCGCCGCTTCCACTCCGGGCGAGACCTTGATTTCCTGCCGCCTGGCATTCCACTCCCAGACAGCGGCGCCGGACCCCTCGATGGCGAGCGATCGCAACAACTGCTCGCTCGGAGCAACGGAATCCATCGTATCAACGGACCTGAACGCGAACTGCGTCACTGCAAACCCGACGAGCACGACCACCAGCACCAGCCCCGCCACGAGACTGGAAACGACGATCGGACCGGCGAGCTTGCCCGTCAGCACCATCGCCGCCGCAAATATCCAGACCATGAACAGCATCCAGGTCGGCAGCAGCGACAGCGCGCGGTCCTGCCGCCTGAGGGTCAGGTAGAGGATGAACAGCGCGCCGATCGCCCCGAGCCCGGCGAACGATGCCCTGGCGAACGTCGCGGCAAGTCGCGGGTCGATGACGGCAATCGCAACGAGGCCGAGCTGCGCCACGATCCAGACCCCGAGCAGCATACGCATGAAGCCATGCCACGCACCGAGTCTCAGGAACACGTGCAGGAAGATGACGAAGCTCGCCGCCATGGCAGACTCGGTCGCCGCTCTGTAGACCGCATTATCCTCGGCCCGCAGTTGCAGCAGCTTATGCCAGAATCCGAAATCGACGCAGAGGTAGGCGAGCACACACCACGTCACCAGCGCCGCGCATGGGAATATCGCCTTGTGGTTCGCAGCGAACACCGCCGTCAGGAAGATGCCGAGCACGCCCGTGATACCGAGCATGATGCCATTGAAGAGCTGCCTGTCGCGCGCCCTGAGTTCATAGATTAGCGGTGTCCAGAGTTCGGCTCTCGGAAACCGGTCCGAGGCCAGCTCGACTGCGTAGGTGACGGTCTGCCTGGGCTCGAGCGTGATCCGGAAGATGTCCGCACGATCGTTCTTCACGCGTTCCGGCAGGAACCCGATAGACGGCGTCACTGCTTCGATACGCTTGGCGTCGAGATCTGGCCACACGATGCCGGAACCGATCAGCGTGTACCGCTCGACCGTCAACCAGCGTTCGATTGGCTGGTCGGAAGCGTTGGTGAGTGCGAATACGAGCCAGTTCGGATTTGTTCCGGGCGTCGCAGCCCTCACCGTCATGCGCCCCTTCACGCCATCTGCGCCGGGCGCCGTCTGCAATTGTACGTTGTCTCCCCGCCCTTCGATGAATTCGCCCTGGGGCGAAATCTCGACAACCTCCATGTCCGGCTTGATGGCGATGGCGTCCATGGCCGATGCACGCTCCACCGGGACCGCCAGCAACGCGGTCAGCGCCAGCAGTGCGACCAGCGCCATACGGAGCGGTGTCCATCGGGGATCTGAACGCCCTGGGGCGGCATCGGGCTTGAGCCGGAACATGCTAGGTCGAACCTTCTCCAGACTCGTGCTCGTCGACCAGCAGGGCAAACAGCAGGTGATCCTGCCAGGCACCGTTGATCTTGAGATACTTGCGCGCCAGTCCCTCGCGAACGAAGCCGTTCCGTTCAAGCACCTTCTGCGAAGCGAAGTTGTTCTGCAGGCACGCCGCCTCGACCCTGTGCAGGTTGATCTCCGCAAAGGCGAACTGGGTCGCTGCCGCCACCGCATCGCTCATATATCCCCGGCGGACATATGGCTCGCCCATCCAGTATCCGAGTGATGCCGTTTGCGCCACGCCGCGCCGCACGTTGCTCAACGTAACGCCACCGACCAATGCGTCGTCGGCCCTGCGGTAGATGAAGAATGCATACCCCAGATCTTCGCGCAGCTCCCGCTGGTAGTGCCTGAGACGGCGTCGGAATGAAGGTCTTGATAGCTCGTCCCGCGACCACTTCGGCTCCCAGGGAACCAGATGGTCCCTGCTGCGTGCCCTGAGTTCCGCCCATGCTGCGTAGTCGAAGCTGTTGGGCGGCCTGAGCCAAACTTTTTCGCCGAAGACCGACAGCGTCTCCCCGAAGGCAGGTCCGTTCTTGAGGAACACCATTCACTGCACTCCGGCCATTGCCATGACACGCTTCTCTGCCGCGAATGCAAATTTCTCCGACAAGCGCCCGGCACCGACGACCGAGATCGACGGCCTCGCACACGTGAACATGTTCCTGGCAAAGTGCATGAGGCGGTCTCCGTCCACTTCCTCGACCCGCTCGATGAGTTCCGCCGGCGTCATGATCCGCCCGTATGCCATCAGGTGCCGTGCCATTTGCTCGGCCCTTGCCGACGAGTTCTCGAGACCCATGAGCAGACCGGACTTGAGCTGGGCCTTGGCCCGCACGATCTCGCGCTCGGACACCTTGGTCTCCGCAAGCCTGCCAAGCTCTGCTGCGACGACATCGCTCAATTCGTCCATCTGGTCCCGCCCCGTTGCAGCATGGATCGTGAATAGCCCGCCGTCCCAAAGCCCCCAGGCCGACGAGTAGATCGCGTAACAGAGGCCCCGCTTCTCCCTGACCTCCTGGAACAGCCGAGACGACATCCCTCCACCGAGCAGGCCAGAGAAAACCTGGGCCGTGAAATAATCGGGCTCGACGTAGGAAGGAGACTTGAACCCGATAAGCAGATGGCACTGCTCGAATGACTTGTTCGAGAACTTTGTTCCACCGACATACCTGGCCGGCTCGGCCTCCGGCACACTGCCCCCATTGAGGCCGCCAAATAGGGCTTCAGCGTGGCGGACGAGTACGTTGTGCTCAACTGAACCTGCAGCCGAAAGCACCATCCCGGGAGCGACATATTTGCCGTCCAGGAACAGGGAAAGCTCCTCCCCGCCAAGCCTGGAAACACTTTCCGGTGTACCGATGATCGCCCTGCCGACAGGTTGATCCGGAAACGCCGCCTCCTGCAGGTAGTCGTAGGCGAGTTCTTCCGGACTATCGAGCGTACCTGCGATCTCCTGCAGCACCACCTCTTTTTCACGCGTGATTTCGTCCGGCGCGAAATTCGAGTTCTGCAGAATGTCGGCGAGGATATCGAGTGCCAGCGCCTCGTCGCCCTTCAGCACACGCGCATAGTAGGCCGTGGTCTCGAGGCTCGTTGAAGCATTGAGATCGCCGCCGACGTTTTCTATTTCCTCGGCGATGTCCCGCGCCGAACGTCGCTTCGTCCCCTTGAATGCCATGTGCTCCAGGAAATGCGACACCCCGTGCTCGGTCAGGTTCTCATGCCGCGCCCCAGCGCCGACCCAGAGTCCGAGAGACAACGTCTCGAGATGCGGCATCGAATGCGACACGACACTCAGTCCGTTTTCAAGCGAGGTAATCTCCGGCATCGTCATGCCCCTCCACTGACCGCCCGGGCCTTGCCCTCGACGTACCGCTGCACGGCGCCGAGATCGTTGTCGGCAACATCGTAGTTCTCGGGATCGCCCATCAGCCGGTCGAGGCGCGGCGGCAGTCCTGGCCGCCTGCCGGTTATCTCTGCCATCGCATCCGGAAATTTCGCCGGGTGCGCGGTGGCGAGCACCACGCCTGCCGCGCTGCGCCTGTCCAGCACCTGCTCCGCGCCGAATATTCCGCACGCGGTATGCGGATCCGCGAGGTAGCCAGACCGCTCGAGCGTGTTGCGAATCGTCGCCGCGACGTCGCGCTCGGTTGCGCGCACCGCATCGAACGTCTCCTTGAGCGCGGCATGTGCCGGCCCAAGCGCGAATCGTCCCGACTGCGCGAGCGACCCCATCTGTGCGCGCACCATCCCGGCATCCCGCCCCGAGGCCTCGAACAGCGCGCGCTCGAAATTCGACGAGACCTGTATGTCCATCGAAGGTGATGTCGTCGCCACGACCTCGTGCGTTGCGTAGGTTCCGGTTTCCATTGCGCGCGGCAGGATGTCGTTTGCGTTCGACGCGATCACCAGCCTGTCGATGGAAAGCCCCATCTTTTTCGCAACGAATCCAGCGAAGATATCGCCGAAGTTGCCGGTAGGAACGGCAAACGATAGCCGACGGCTCGGTGCGCCGAGCGCCGCCCCGGCGGCGAAATAGTACGTGACCTGCGCAACGATCCGCGCCCAGTTGATCGAGTTGACGCCCGAGAGCCTGACCCTGTCGCGAAACCGGAGATCGTTGAACATCCCCTTCACCAGCGCCTGACAGTCGTCGAACGTACCCTTTATCGCCAACGCATGTACGTTCTTATCCACCGGCGTCGTCATCATCCGCCGCTGCACGTCCGACACGCGCCCGTCGGGGAACAGGATCACCACGTCGACCCGGTCGAGGCCGCGGAACGCCTCGATCGCAGCCCCCCCGGTGTCGCCCGAAGTTGCCCCGACGATCGTCGCCCGCTCGCCGCGCTTGGCCAGCACGTGGTCCATCAGCTGCGCCAGGATTTGCATCGCCACGTCTTTGAAGGCCAGCGTCGGACCGTGGAAGAGCTCCAGTATGAAGAGATTGGTGTCCGTTTGCACAATCGGCGTCACAGCCGGATGCCCGAATGACGAGTAGGCCCTCCTGGCCATCTGCAGGAGTTCATCGCGCCCGATCGAGTTGCCGACAAACGGTGCAATGATCTCGACTGCAATTTCCGGAAACGGCCGGCCGGCGAATGATCCGATCGTCTTGCTGTCGATCGAGGGCCAGCTCTCGGGCAGGTACAGTCCGCCGTCTCGCGCCAATCCTGCAAGCAGGACGTCCTCGAAATCCAGAACCGGCGCCTCGCCCCTCGTCGAAACGTACTTCACTTGAACGCGCTCGCTTTTCGAAATTGAGTTGCAGTCACGGTAGAGCCCAAACCGGCCCCGAACAAGGCCACTGCCGGGCGCACCGGCACAAGTGTTCCCTTATCCAGAGCCTGTACACCGCTCCAGGCTCGAGCAGCCCCCACATACCGCGATAGACGTCTCGGAAAAACCCCCTAAGGCAACCTTGGCGAGGTACAGCCTATACGCGTGTCGGCTGGCCGTTGACCCGGCTCCAGACGAACGCCGCCCACACGCCGATGAGTGTGAGCGCCAACCCATACCAGGTCAGCGCATACTCGAGATGACGGTTCACCAGTTTCGTGTTGGTAGTGCCGGCCTGCGGAAACCCGCCTGCCTCCACCGATCCCGGAACCGCATCGACGAAATAGGGCAGGACCCGCTGCCGCTGCTGGCCGAGTGCTGCAGCCGCCATCCCGTCGACATCGCGCCAATACCAGACGTTCTTGTCGGGCCGGTTTTCCGGCGTGAACCACCCGGCCTCGCCAGGCCGTCGCAACAGTCCCACCACCCCGGACTGCGCCGGCCCCTGCCAGTTGCGCCAAGTCTGCCGCTCCCGCAACCTGTCGGGCACGACCCCCCGGTTGACGATCACCCATCGCCCATCGTCGAGTTGCATCGGCGTATATGCATGCCAGCCGAGGCCGCCGGGCTGCGAGGAAGGCGCGTAATAGAACTGCACCGCCTCGTGCTTGAAACGCCCGGACAGCTTGACCCGCGCATAGGCGATATCCGAACCCTTGGCCGACTCGGCGAGAACCTCGTCGAGCGGACGCGCCGGCGCCCCCGCCCTGGCATCGATCTGCGCCTGTAGCCCGTCTTTCCACGCCTTGCGCTGCATCTGCCACGTGCCGAGCGCGAACAGCACGGCCAGCGCGGGAAGCGCCAGTACCGTCACCCAGAGCACGCCAGCCGAACGCATTCTACCAATCACGGGTCAGTCCCCGGCAAGTCGGCCTACCTCGGCCTTGTGCTTGAACTGCAGGGCGATCAGGAGTCCCTTGAGCGGCCTTAGCAAACCGAGCGCCACGCCAAGCGTCACCGGCGCCCAGATCGCAACGTGAGCCCAGAGCGGCGGCGAGAAGCGGAACTCGACGATCAGCGCCGCACCGAGGATCACGAAGCCGAGGATCATGATGGCGAACACGGCCGGGCCATCGCCGCTGTCTATGAAGCTGAATCCCAGTCCGCAGCCCTCGCACTGCTCCCGCACATCGAGCGACATCGGCCCCTTGAACAGCTTGCCGACCCCGCATTGCGGACATCTGCAGCCAAGGCCGGCCGAAACGGCACTGGGAGTAGTCATCTCGCTCATCCCTTGCATATGGTCCGAGGCGCCCCGCAATAACAGTCGAGTGCGCGTCCGTGCGACGAAAAGGGGCGGCACCGATGGCACCGCCCCTCCCGATAGTAGCCGGAGCAACCCGCCTCAGTGCGCCAAAGGCGTACCGGCGCCCCAAACGTAGATCGCCGCGAACAGGAACAGCCACACGACGTCGACGAAGTGCCAGTACCAGGCGGCAGCCTCGAACCCGAAGTGCTGCTTCGCCGTGAAATGGCCTGCGAGGGCTCGCAACAGGCAAACGGTCAGGAAGATCGTTCCGATAATGACGTGCGCGCCATGGAAGCCGGTCGCCATGAAGAACGTCGAGCCATAGATGTGCCCGGCGTAGCTGAACCCGGCGAGCATGTACTCGTAGGCTTGGCACGCCGTGAACAGCACACCGAGCACGATCGTGCACACGAGCCCCCAGACAAGCCCCTTGCGGTCGTCGTTGAGCAGCGCATGGTGCGCCCAGGTCACTGTCGTGCCCGAGAGCAGAAGAATGAGCGTGTTGACGAACGGCAGGCCCCACGGATCGAAAGTGCCTTTGAAGAAGCCCGGTGTCGCCGCTTCGGTCGTCTCGACCGGCACCGGCGGGAAGTGCCCCCCGAGCAGATCGTTGCGCTTCACCAGCCCGACGGTCTCCTTGTTGTTCGCGAGGTTCATCACCTCGTTGGGAAACAGAGCGACGTCGAAGTAGGCCCAGAACCATGCCACGAAGAACATCACTTCCGAGGCGATGAAGAGGATCATGCCATAGCGCAGATGCAGCTGGACGACCGGGGTATGGTCGCCCCTGTGAGCCTCACGGATGACGTCGCGCCACCAGAAGAACGCCACCGCCACGACCGAAGCCGCCCCGACGATGAAAATCGTCGGACCGCGCATGAGCAAGCCGAACAGCCGGAGTCCGCTCTCCGGATCGGCCGGAATGGTCCGCATCCAGGCGATGGCACCGATTGCCATGATGAAGGCACCGATCGAAGCCAGAACCGGCCAAGGGCTCGGATCGACCAGATGATAGTCATGATGTTTAGCGTGGCTATCGGCCATTTCTCAGCTCCGTATGAACTCTAAGTCCCCGTTCTCGTCTCGATGGCCCGTTCGGCAACCGCGAGGCTGTCGGACGAACCGCATGCAATTACCCGCCGGAATTTTTCCGGCCACCCTCGTCCACCATCGCGGCCTTCGTCTTGCTGACCGGATAGAACGTGTAGGAAAGCGTAATCTCCTTGACCTTCCGCGCGTCCGCATCCTTCACGATCTCGGGATCCACGAAGAAGCTCACGGGCATCTCAACTTCCTCGCCGGCCTCTAGACGCTGCTCGGTGAAGCAGAAGCACTGGACCTTGCTGAAGTAGACCCCGGCGACCTCTGGCGTCACGTTGAACGTCGCCGTGCCCACCACCGCGGTGCTGGAAGTATTCTTGGCAGTGTAGAACGCCAGCTTGTTCTCGCCGATCTTCACATCGACGACCCGCTGCACGGGCTCGAACCGCCACGTAAGCCCATTCGCCACGTTGGCATCGAACCTGACGCGGATGCTCTGCGCCAGGACCTTTTCCGAAGGTTTGTCCACGCGCTGTGTCGTGCCGTTGAAGCCCGTCACCTGGCAGAACATCTGGTAGAGCGGCACGGCCGCATAGGCCATGCCGAGCATTCCCACGGCGACGAGGGCGACGGTACCGGCTACGCGTCGGTTGCGACGCTCGATCCCGGCTTTGCTATCGTTCCACTCGCTCATTTGTGCCTCACCATTCACCGCAGACCGATCACAAAGGCCGGTTGAACACGTTTCCGCCAAGCCGGACGATGGTCACCACGTAGAACAGCACCACCAGCGCCGCCAGCGTCATCGCAATGGCGATCGACCGGTTCCGCCGCCTTCGCCGCAGTGCCACCTCGTCAGTCTGATCGCCATCTGTCCTATCGCCACTCACGAGCACCAACCTTTAGACTGTCCAGGCGGCCGTCGCGTGCTCGACCAGCAGCACTGCAAACAGTCCGAAGAGATAGAAGATGGAGAAGAGGAACAGCCGCTTGGCAGCGACGTCCCCGGCCTCGCCTTCGCGCGTCGCATAGACCTTTAGCGCCAGCCACAGGAACACCCCGTTCAGAATGCTTGCGGCAACCAGATAGGCTACGCCGCCGAGCCCAATGAACGCCGGTACCAGTGTCAGCGGTGCGAGCAGCAGCGAGTAGATCAGTATCTGCCGCCTCGTTTCGTCTGGCCCCGCCACCACCGGCAGCATCGGCACCCCGACGCGCTCGTAGTCTTTGCAGCGGTAGAGTGCCAGCGCCCAGAAGTGCGGCGGCGTCCACATGAAGATGATGAGGAACAGGACGACGCTGCCGAGAGCCACGTCGCCCGTCACGGCTGCCCAGCCGATCATCGGCGGAAAGGCGCCCGCGGCGCCACCGATCACAATGTTCTGCGGCGTCCGCCGCTTAAGCCACATCGTATAGACGAAAACGTAGAACGCGATCGTAAGCGCCAGCAACCCGCCCGCCAGCCAGTTCACCGCAAGCCCGAGCGTCAGCACTGAAAACACCGACAGCACGATCCCGAAGGCGAGGGCATCTTCCGGGGCCACGCGTCCCTGCGGGATCGGCCTGCCCAGTGTCCGCGTCATCCGCGCATCGATGTCGGCATCGTACCACATGTTGAGGGCGCCCGACGCCCCCGCACCGACAGCGATGCATAGGATTGCGATGCCTGCCAGCACCGGATGCAACGTACCGGGCGCAGCCACCATTCCCACCAGGGCGGTGAACACCACGAGCGACATGACGCGCGGTTTCATGAGCGCCAGGAAATCCCCGACCTCCCCGCCAGCCACGGCCGTTGTCTCGACCCGCTCTCCAATGCCGACGTCAGACATCGTCGACGCACTCCGCCAAGGTTTTCATGAGCCTCGCACCGGACCCCGGTCCGCGGCAGTCGAATTCCAAAGTCTGGCGCCGGCTTGTGGCCGGCGCCTCGCTCTCAGTGGTGGCCATTGCCCGAAATACGCGGCAGCTTCTCGAAGCTGTGGAACGGCGGCGGCGAAGACACCGTCCACTCGAGCGTCGTAGCGCCTTCGCCCCACGGATTTTCCGCAACCGTCTTCGGCCGCATCAGCGCCAGGAACATGCCGATGAAGAAGATCACCGTACCCGCCGCAGTGATGTAGGAGCCGATCGACGACACGTAGTTCCAGTACCAGAAGGCATCCGGGTAGTCCGCGTACCGCCGTGGCATGCCGGCCAAGCCGAGGAAGTGCTGCGGGAAGAACAGCACGTTGGCGCCGATGAAGGTCGTCCAGAAGTGCAGTTTGCCCCAGAACTCCGAGTACATTTTTCCGGTGATCTTCGGGAACCAGTAGTACCAGCCGGCGAAGATTGCGAACACCGCGCCGAGCGACAGCACGTAGTGGAAATGCGCCACGACGTAGTAGGTGTCGTGCAGCGCACGGTCCACGCCGGCGTTCGCCAGCATCACACCCGTCACACCGCCGACGGTGAACAGGAAGATGAAGCCCAGCGCCCACACCATCGGCGTCTTGAACTGTATGGAGCCGCCCCACATCGTCGCGATCCAGGAGAAGATCTTCACGCCGGTCGGCACCGCGATCACCATGGTCGCGAATAC
>JBJOGJ010000054.1:0-18722 GCA_046048295.1 Pseudomonadota bacterium
GTCATAGGGCAGGCGATAAGTTGTAGATGGGATAGGACGCCGGCAGGCATCCGCGACACTAGCCGAACCGGCCGGCCTGTGTAGCCCACCATCCGCCCGTCTGGATACTGTCATATCCCTGCCAATCGGTTATGCTCGCTTCGCGCAGACCTCATTGACCCGGACAGAGATTTCATGACAGTCGATTCCCATGATCGAGACTTCCAGATTAAGAACTTCGACGTGTTCATCAGTTACCGCCACCTCGATGCCGACATCCGCGATGTCTTGGTCGCGGCACTGGAGGCGGCCAAACTCTCTGTATGGTGGGACGCCAAGCTGGTCAGCGGCGTATTCCGTGCACAGCTCGCAGAGCGCATCAACCACTGCAAGCTCGTCGTGGCGCTCTGGACAGAGCGGGTTGCTGCTTCGCAGGACGAGGTTCGCGACGAAATGAGCCAGGCGCGTGGCCTCGACCGGCTGATGGTGCTACGCACAGACAAGGCCGAGATCCCGAAGCTGTTCGGCGAACATAATTTCATGTCATTCGACGGATGGGCGGACGAGGAAAAGCGGCCAAAGCAGCTCGAGGGCATCATCGCCGAGGTCCGCCGGCGCGTCGCGGCGCCGACATATCAGGTACTCCCCACCTCTCAAACTATCACAACCCTCACCGCGCCGCCCGACCTCGGCGACATTCCCGCCGCCCCGACCAAACTCATCGGCCGCGATGCGGAACTGGCGATGCTCCGCGACGCCTGGACCAGCACACGGCCCGCCAAGATCAACGCCGTCGTCCTGCACGCGCTTGGCGGCGCTGGCAAATCCGCCCTCCTGCGGACTTTCGCCAACGAGCGCCTCGCCAACGGCGGCGACGGCGCCGCCCGCATCTACGGCTGGTCCGCCTACTCGCAAGGGTCCGGCGAGCAGAAGCGCGCCGACGCCGACAGCTTCATCTCCAAGGCGCTCGGCGATTTCGGTTTCGAGGGCGATCCGCCAACAGACCCGGTCGAGCGTGCCCGCGAGTTGGCCAAACTCGTGCAGAAGAGCCGCACGCTCCTGCTTCTCGACGGGCTCGAGCCGCTGCAAGACCCGCCAGGCGTCAACAAGGGCCGCTTCAAGGACAAGGGCCTCGCCGAACTGGTTAAGGTGCTCGCCAACCAGAACCCTGGCCTCGTCGTGCTTACCACCCGCCAGGAGGTGCCGGAACTTGCTGGCCACGGATCGCTCATCACCAACCACGCGCTTGAAGAACTGTCCGACACCGCCGGCGCCGAGCTGCTGGTCGAGCTTGGCGTGCACGGCCGGCAACGCGATCTCGAATCGGCCGTCCGCTCGGTCGATGGCCACGCGCTCTCGGTGACGCTGCTTGGCACCTACATCGCCGAGGTCTGCGGCGGCGATGTCCGGCATCGCGATCAGTTCAACTTTGCCGATCTGGCGCTCACTGAGGCGGAGGAGGAAGAACGCGCCACCGACAAGACGATTGTTCCGGCCAAGCGCGCCGCAAAAGTGATGCGCGGGTATCTGGAGCAGTTCGAGAAACTCGGCAAGGACGAGGCGACCAGGGGCCTCGGCGGGCCGGAGAGAACAATTTTGCATCTCATCGGCCTGTTCGACCCCCGGCCGACGGCAACGCGGTCAGGGTCCTGCTGGCGGAGCGTATTCCGGGGCTGACGGACGAGCTGTTCGTGGAGACAGTGACGACAAACAAGGGTTGGTTCTGGAAGTCCGCCAAGGTCGAGGTGCGCGAGCTGGACGGCAGGGAGCGCGGCCAGCGCCTTCGCCGCGCCAAGGAGCGACTGCGCAAGCTCAAGCTGCTGGCGAACCCCAACCCGAACGACCCACACGAACTCGACGCGCACCCGATCGTCCGCGCCTATTTCGCCGGCCGGCTCGTGCAGACCGCACCCGAGGCGGCGAGGACCGCGCACGACATCCTTTACCGGCACTACGCAGCGGCAGCTCCCGACCTCCCCGACACGCTGGAGAAGATGCAGCCGCTGTTCCACGCCGTCCAGCACGGTCTGCGCGCCGGGAAAGTCGAGGAAGTCTTCTATGACATCTACATTAGGCGAATTCGAAGAGGGGCTGACTCCCATCTCGGGCAAGGGCTTGGCGCTTATGGAGCCTTTCTTACAGTTGTATCTCAGTTCTTTAGGAAGCCTTGGTTGGAGCTAAACCCCGAACTCTCGAAGAGAATTCAAGCATATATGTTGACCGAGGCATCCTATGCGCTTAGAGCTGTTGGTCGACTAAAGCAGTCGATCCCGCCGCGCGAAGCAGCCTTGTTGATGCTGAGAGAAGACGGCGACTATGAAGCGTGCGCCAATGTCGGAGAGATGCTGAGCTTGTCTCTCCTGTCAATCGGCGAAGTCGGTCGGGCTGTAGAAACTGCAGCTCATGCGGTCGACGACGCCAAAAGCAGCGGCGATACGTTTCGCATGGAGTGCAGCCTCAGAATTCAAGCAAACGCACTCCTGTGCGCAAATGAGCTAGTGCTGTCACGAAAGCTCTTCAAGCAAGCAGAGGAATCGGCCGGGTTACCGCTGATATCACTCAGGGGCTATCAGTTCGGCGATCTCTTACTTGAACTTGGAGAAGTCGATGAGGCTGTAAGGCGTGGCGAATACCATCTCCAGCGAGCCGAGGCGGCAACTGGGGAAGCCTTTTCACTGAACGATATTGCTTTGGCTTGGCTCTTGCTCGCTCGTTCCAAGGATTCACTTGGTCACACAGACGCCGAACGTGCCACAAATTGCGCCGTTGAATCCTTCAGAGAGGCAGGGCGCGAGGACTACCTGCCCCTCGCCCTCCTCACCCGCGCCGCGCATCGCCGCCGGCGCTCCGCAGCCGGGGAGACGGACCTCATTGACGGCATCCTGACCGACCTGGCCGAGGTCGAGAACATCGCTGGCGAGGAGATGCGCCTCTACCTCACAGACCTTGCCCTCGAACGTGCCCGGCTCGCCCTCGACGTTCCGACGGCCTTCGCCTCGCCAGAGGCCGCCCGCGCTGAGGCCGAAACTCAGACCGCACTCGCCGCCACCCTCATCACCGAAACCGGCTACTACCGCCGCGACGGCGAGCTCGCGGAATTGCATGTGCGGCTGAAACATGCGTGACCGCAAGAAGAAGAGCACCAGTGCGCCCCACCGGCTCACCCACGCTGCATCGCACACCAGATACGTTCGGACGTAAGCGGCATGTCGAGGTGCGTCACGCCATAGTCCTTGAGCGCGTCGACCGCGGCGTTGACGACGACCGCCAGCGCCGGCGTCGTGCCACCCTCTCCGCCGGCCCGCACGCCGAGCGGGTTGGACGGCGACGGCACCTCGCTCACCTCCGTCTCGAATTTCGGCAGGCGGTCGGCGCGCGGCATTGCGTAGTCCATGAAAGAAGCCGTCAGTGGCTGGCCCGACGCCGGGTCGAAGTGCGTGCGCTCCCACAGCGCCTGGCCGACACCCTGTGCGATGCCGCCGTGCGCCTGGCCATGAAGGATCAGCGGGTTGATGGCGCGGCCGACGTCGTCCACGGCGGCGTAGCGCACGAGATCGAGCGCCCCCGTATCGGGGTCGATCTCGACCTCGCAGACGTGGCAGCCGTAGGGGAAGCCCGCCTCGCGGAAGTGGCGCTGGTGGACACCCATTATCGGCCCGCGCAGGTCTTCCGCCAAAGTCTGATCCTGCTCGGCGGCCGCCGCGACCTCGAACAGGTGCGCCGAGCGGTTGGTGCCGTTGGCCGTGAAAACGCCGTCTGCAAACGAAATCTCATCGACCGCTGCTTCCAGCATGTGCGCGGCTATTCGCCTGCCCCTGGCGATCACCTCGCCCGACGCTTCGCCCATGACATAGCCTGCCATGCGCATCGAGCGCCCCGAGTGAGAGCCGCCGCCAATCGAGACGCGGTCAGTATCGCCCTGGACGAGATCGACGCTCTCAAGCGGCACGCCCAGCCACTCCGCAACGCACTGGCAAAAGCTCGTTTCGTGGCCCTGGCCCGTCGACTGCGTGCCGACCACCACCTCGATGCGCCGGGGCCCCGGCTTCACTGTAATCTCGGCGCATTCACGCGGGTAGCCGAGCGTGATCTCGATATAGTTGGCGATGCCGATGCCGCGCAGAATGCCGCGGGCTTTCGCTTCTGCGCGACGGGCGGGGAAGCCGTCCCAGTCGCCGAGCTGCATTGCCTTCTCCATGACAGCCTCGTACGCGCCGTTGTCGTAGGTCACGCCAACGAAGTTCGTGTACGGCATCTCGTCGGGGCGCACGAGATTGCGGCGGCGCAGCGCGATCCGATCGAAGCCATGCAGTTGCGCTGCCTTGTCGATCAGACGTTCGACGATGAACATCGCCTCGGGCCGGCCGGCGCTGCGATAGGGAATCGTGCCCGGCGTGTTGGAGAGCACGCCACGTCCCGCCGCGACACCCGCCGGAATGCGGTAGACGCCGCTCATGATGCTGAGGCCCTTCCTGAGCGGCGTCGATGAGGATGCAAAGGCCCCGAGGTTCGAGAGGTTGTCGCAGCGCAGCGCCAGGAAATTGCCCTCGGCATCGAGCGCCAGCTCCGCCTCGGAAACGAGGTCGCGACCCTGATAGTCGGAAAGGAAGGCTTCGGTGCGTTCCGCCGTCCACTTGACTGGCCGGCCGCACTTCCTCGCCGCCCAGGCAGCCAGCGCAAACTCGGGATAGATCTGATTGCGCGTACCGAAGTTGCCGCCGATTTCGTAGGCGAGCATGCGCACGCGCTCCTTCGGCACGCCGAGGATATGCGCAATCTCCTCGCGCTGGCGCACGACGCTCCCGCACCCCGCGTGCACGTGATAACGATCCGACGCGGCATCATAGGCGGCAAGGACGGAACGCAATTCGAGCGGCACGCCCGTCAGGCGCTGGATGGTCGTCTCGAGGCGCACGACATGGGCAGCCTTCGCAAACGCGGCTTCCGTCGCTGCCCGGTCGCCAAGCTCGCCGTCGATGACCAGGTTGGAGGGGGCGTACGGCCAGATGCGCGGTGCCTCAGCCCCGGCGGCTGCGCGCGTGTCCGTCACCGCGGGCAACACCTCATAGTCGACAGCGACCTTCTCCGCCGCGTCCTTCGCAGCCGCCACCGACTCGGCAACGATCATGGCGACGAGTTGCCCTGCAAATCGCACACGATCCCTGGCAAGCAGCTCATACGGACTTTCGAATCGCTCGGTTCGAGGATGGTTGTAGAGGGGCGGTTCCGGACCGCCATCGTGCGATGGCTCGCCGACGACGTTGACGATTTTGGAATAATCCACCGGCAGCGGCTTCAGCGAGTCCGCCTCGGCTTCGATTGCCGTGTAGACGGCAACAACGCCGGACGATTCCCGCGCCTCGCGCACATCGACAGACCGGATGTTGGCGTGGGCGTGCGGAGATCGGACCATATAGGCGTGAGCCTGCCCCGGCAGGGTCATGTCGTCGCTGAACCGTCCCCTGCCCGTAAGCAACCTCAGGTCCTCGCGACGGAGCACCGGCTTGCCGATGCCCTGCCCCGCCGTCAGCGCCGTCGCCCCCGCACCGCCGTCCTCCGCCATAGCCGACTTCTCCCACGTTTCCTCAGGCCGGAGGAGACCCGACGCCGGCAAAGGCGTCAACGGTCATTTGGCCGCCTTCGAGTCCTCGATGAGCTGCCAGACCTTCGGCGGCGTCAACGGCATGTGGTCAGGCTCGACACCGCAATCCCGTAGAGCATTGGCGATGGCATTCGACACCGCACCGCCGAGCGGGATGCAGCCGCCTTCGCCCGCCCCCTTTGCACCGAGCGGATTGAACGGCGAGGGATGGTTCTCCAGGCTGATCGCGTGGATGCTCGGGTAGTCTGTCGCATGCGGGATGACATAGTCGGCAAGGGTGCCGACCAGCAACTGGCCGTTCTCGTCATAGGCCATGTTCTCGCCGAATACCGAGCCCAGGCCCTGCACTGCGGCGCCCACCACCTGTCCGTGCAGCGTATGGGGATTGATTATGCGCCCTACATCGTCGACGACCGTGTAATCGAGGAGCTCGACGTGCCCCGTGCCCGGATCTACGGCAACATGGGCGACACCAGTGCCATAACTGAATGTCGGCTTCGAGTTGTTGAACGTGCCACGCACTTCGAGGCCGGCGTTCGCCGCCTCGGCCAGCGGAACACTGCGTCCGTCGGCGTGCCTGGCGACGCCCTCCTCCACGCGCACCTCTTCCGGCGCCACGCCAAGCCTCGCGGCCGCGAACTTGCGGAACTCTTCGAGCAGGTTCTCGGCAGCGTTCATGATGGCGCAGCCGCCCATCACCGTTGCCCGCGAACCGTAGGAGCCGAAGCCCTCCCAGAGCAGATTCGTAGAACCGTGCAGCAGCTTGATCTTCTCGATCGGGATCTCGAGAGCATCGGCGGCGATCTGCGACATCACCGTCTCGACGCCCTGTCCGATGCTGGTCGAGCCGACGATGACCGTCACCGTGCCATCCTTTTCGAGGATCATGCGTGCGTTCTCACGCGGACCAGACGCACCGCCTTCGACGAAGCACGCGACGCCGAGGCCATGATAGCGCCCGTCGACGAGCTTGCCCTGCAGGTGGGCCTTCTCTTCCCACTTCGCCTCCTTGACGGCGATGTCGAATGCCTCGCGGTAATCGCCACTGTCGTAGTATGTTTCGTTCCAGCCGTCATTGGGCTGAATGGTATCGAGGAGGTAGGGGATCTCGGCAGCCGGAATAAGATTGCGGCGGCGGATCTCTAGCGTATCGATGCCGAGCGCACGCGACGCCTTCTCCATGATCCGTTCCATGAAGAAGCAGCCTTCGTAGCGCCCCGGCCCGCGGTAGGTGCCCGACGGCGTCTTGTTCGAGACGAGCGCATAGGAATCCACCTTGAAGGCCGGCACCTTGTACAACCCGGTCATGAACTGCGCGGCATTGCGCACCGGCGTCGTGCCGTTCGGGCGCATATAGGCGCCGATGTTGACATAGATGTCGGCCTTGACGCCGAGGATTTTCCCGTCCTTGTCGAAGGCGACCTCAACCTCGCTTTCGGCCTCTCGCGAGTGTCCGATCGCCATAAGGTGCTCCCGGCGATCCTCGACCCATTTGACGGGCCGCTTGAACTTCTTTGCCGAAAAAGCCGTCAGGAAATCTTCCGGATAGAACTCACCGCGCGCACCGAAGCCGCCGCCCACGTCGTACTCGATATAGTGGACCTGGTCTTCTTCGAGGTTCATCACCTTGGCGAGCGAGCGCTTGTTGAAGAACGGCAGCTTGGCAGCGCCCGACACGTAGAGCGTGCTCGTCTTCTCGTCCCATTCCGCGAGCAGGCCGCGGCACTCCATCGGAAGCGCGGTCTGGCGCTGCGTCTTGAAGTGACCCTTCTGGATCAGGTGCGCATTGGCGAATGCCGAATCAACGTCGCCTTTGACGCCATAGAACAGCGCTGCGACGTTGCTTTCGGCAGACTCGATCAGCTTCACGTCACCCTTTAGCGCCTGCTTGGCCTCGACGACGGCCGGCAGCGGGTCGATCTCGAGAACGATCTCGCCCAGCGCGTCCTCGGCCACCTCATGGCTCTCTGCCAGCACGAAGGCCACAGGCTCGCCGACGTAGCGGACACGGTCCTTCGCCAGCATCGGCTGCCCGAAAGGCACGATCGAGGGGATGGGGCGGCGGAAAGGTATAGTCGGCAGCGGATCGCCCAGATCGTCCGCCGTCAAGACCGCATGCACGCCGGGCATCGCCACCGCTGCAGAGACGTCGAGCTTGGTGATCGTGCCATGACCGATCGGGCTTCGGAGTACGACGGCATGCCACTGGCCTTCCCGCGTCACGTCGTCGATGAAGGTGCCGCGTCCCTTCAGGAAGCGAAAGTCCTCGACCCGGTCGACATGCCCGCCGATATAGGTGTTCGTCGTCCTCATGCCTGACCTCCGGCCTTCCTGTAGTGCTCACGTGCCTCCAGCGCCGCCTCGATGATCGGGATGTAGCCCGTGCAGCGGCAAAGGTTGCCGGAAAGCACGTCGCGTATCCGTTCCTCGTCGGCGTCGGGCTCCTCGGTAAGCAGCGCGTGCAGCGTGGTCAGCATACCCGGCGTACAGAAACCGCACTGCAGCGCGTGGTGCTTCTTGAACGCGGCCTGCAGCGGCGAGAGGTCGTCGCCTTCGCTGAGGCCTTCGACCGTGGTGATCTCCGCGCCGTCCGCCTGACACGCCAGCATCAGGCAGGAGCGTACCGCCTCGCCGTTCACGATGACCGTGCATGCGCCGCAGACCCCGTGCTCGCAAGCGAGATGGGTGCCGGTGAGCTTAAGCGAATGCCTGAGGCAATCGGCAAGCGTGGTGCGGTCGGGCACATCGGCCGAAACCGATTTACCGTTGACCTTGAAGTTGACTGGCATGGAAGCTCCTCAGGATTTCCGGGCGGCGGCGAGCGCGCGCTCAACAAGCGTCTTCAAGAGGCCGCGCCGGTAGGCGGCGCTGGCATGGATATCGTCGGATGGATCTATTTCGGCCGCTGCAGCGCGGGCAGCCGCTGCGATCGTGTCATCGCCGACAGGCTTGCCTTCGAGTGCAGCCTCCGCAGCTGCAAGCCGGCGCGGCGTGCTTGCCGCACCCAGCACCGCGATATGCACATTCTTTGCCGCGCCACCGTCATCGTCATAGGTGAGCGCAACGCCTGCCATTGCGAATGCACCGCGATGCTTGGCAAATTCTAGGAACGCCCACTTGCGGCCTGCCGGCTGCTTTGGGAACTGCACGCCCGTTATGATCTCATCGGCCTCGAGCGACGTCGTCAATGGCCCGAGAAACAGTTCGCCGGCCGGGATCGTCCGTTTGCCGTTCTTGCCTGCGACCTCGATCACAGCGTCATACGCGACAGCGATCGCAGGCAACTCGGATGCGGGGTCGGCATTGGCGAGGCTGCCGCCGGCCGTACCGCGGTTGCGGATCTGATAGTGGGCGATGTGCGGCAGTGCTTCGGCAAGAATTGGCAACTCCTGCTCCAATTGCTTGCATTCGAGGAGATCGCGCCAGCGGGCCATCGCGCCGACGTGAACGCCATTGCCGTCGATCCGGATGTCTCGCAGGCCCGGAATGCCTGCAAGATCCACTAGCACCTTCGGGTTCGACAGCCGGAACGCCATTACGGGCAACAGGCTCTGGCCGCCGGCAATGGGGCGCGCGTCGTCGCCGTGCGTAGCGAGAAGGTTAACAGCCTCCTCCACCGTGGCTGGGCGCTTGTACTGGAAATCGGGTAGTTTCATGAGTACGTGCCGTTCCGGTTTTTTTGCTTCTTGGGATAATCGAGGTAAGGCATGGCGAATGCGGCGACACTTTTGGGAAATCCTGGCCGCCTGTCAATGCCTGGCCGCCATTGCCAATCGCCCGCTTCGCGATCATAACTGGCTCAAATGACGGAGGACCAGAAAACCATGTCATCGCGCATTCCACTCACGCTCGCTGTCGGCAACTACGAGATCACCCGCCCCATCATCGACGGCACGGTCAAGGTGGATGGCGTCGATCTGACGGTGCTGTCAGCCATGGATTCGACGACGCGGCATCATCGCGCGCTGAAGACCAACGAGTTTGACATTGCCGAGGTATCCTCTTCCTCTTTCATCACCGGACGCGACCAGGACATGCCCTACATCGGCATACCGGTCTTCCCGCACCGGAGGTTCCGCCACGCATTCGTGTTCATCAACACGGGCAAGGGCATCAAGGAGCCGAAGGCCCTGATCGGGCGCAAGGTCGGTCTCAAGGCGTATCAGGCGAGCGCCGTCCTTTGGTTGCGGGGCATCCTCGAGCACGAGTACGGCGTGCCGCACCGGTCCATCAAATGGTTCACCGATCTCGACGAGCACGTGAAATTCACGCCCCCCGAAGGGCTCCATCTCGAGCGCATCCCGGACGACAAGTCGGCCGAGGACATGCTGGCCGAGGGCGAACTCGACGCGTTGCTCCATCCCGACCTCATCGAACCGTTGAAGCGCAAGGACCCGCGCGTCGGACGGCTGTTCCCCAACTACCGGGACGAGCAGGTCGCCTACTACAAGAAATCCGGCATTTTCCCGATCATGCACCTGATCGCCATCCGGCGAGACATCGTCGATCGCTATCCCTGGCTGCCGGTCAACCTCTACCAGGCGTTCAACCAGGCCAAGGCAACGGCGATGCGCCGCATGGAGAACCCGCGGATCGTACCGCTCGTCCTGTACCGCGAGTACTGGGAGGAGCAGGAGGAGATCTTCGGCCATGATCCCTGGCAGTACGGGCGCACGGCAAGCAATGAGAACAATATCGGCCAGCTCCTGCAGTACGCCCATGAGCAGGGCCTCACCCGCCGCCTGCTCGGCTGGGATGATCTGTTCATCAACGTCTCCGCCGGCGCGAAGCGCGACGACGTGTTCCGATTCTGAGGCAGTTGCCTGAAATGGACCGCCCCGAACCGGGTCCCGCTGGCCAACTCACGCGCGCCAACCTGCTGGCTGGCGCCAGTGCCTGCATGCCACGCGCGGGTGGCGTGATCGTCTATGGCATCGCCATGGGCGTGGCGGCGGACGCCGCGGGGCTCTCGCTTCCCGAGGCACTACTATTCAGCGGTCTTGTCAATGCCGGTGCCGCACAGTTCGCGGCGCTGCAGATCTGGACCGCCGATGTCGCACTGCTGACAATGGCGCTGGCGGTGGCGACCATGAACGCGCGCTACCTGTTGCTTGGAGCTGCCCTTCGTCCACTGTATGTTGGCCTCCCGCCGGCATTCTCCTACGGTTCGCTCTTCGTGCTCTACGACAACAACTGGGCGCTTGCCATCCAGGAGGATCGCGAAGGTTCGCGACCGATCGCCTTCTTCCTCGGCGCTGGCATGCTGCTGTGGAGCATCTGGATGGTCGGGACCACCACGGGACACATCTTCGGGCAGCTCCTGGGTGACGCGCGCCGCTACGGCCTCGACTTCACCTTGCTCGCCTTCTTTTCCGTGCTTGCTGCAACTTTCGCCCGCCACATGAAGGACGCCATACCGGTCGTTGCCGCAATCGCTGTCGCAGTCGGCTCGCACTTCGCCGGCATTGGGCCGTGGTACATTTTGGCCGGCGCCATCGCCGGCTGCACGGTGGCTGCCCTGCGACACAGCGATGAGGCGGCAAGGCCATGACGGTCCGTCCCGAAATCGTGCTGGCGATCGTCGTCATGGCAATTGCCGCCTACTGCTGCCGCGCCTCGGGCTTCTTCCTCATGCGCTACGTGACCATCACGCCGCGCCTGCGCACTGCGCTGCAGGCGCTTCCGATGGCTCTCGTCATGTCGGTGATCTCGGTTGGTGCCGTGAAAGGCAACGTCCCCGAATGGCTCGGCCTCGCGACCGCCTTCGGCATCATGGCCACCTGGCGCAGCGAAACCGCCGCCATCGTTCTGTCCGTCGCAGTCGTTGGCCTGTCCCGGGCACTTCTTTAGCCGTCAGACCGGATAGATCAGTGACGTCGGGATGAGGCTCGAATCGAATACGCAATAGCGCTGCCGAAACTTGAGCCCGCCGTCCACGACCACCATCTGGTCGATATAGCGTCCGACGTTGAATACCTGGGTCTTCACGTCACGTGTCGTCTCGAAGACGGCATAGTTGGAGTTGACCCCCACGGTGTTGCCGTCGATGCCGGTGATGCGGATATCGCCGCTGACGTGGCGATGGCGGCGCGGGGCAAACATCGCCGTCTCCCGGATGTGGGCTACGCGGTCCAGCATCATGCGGCGATTGGCGCAATACATGACGGCGAGCGGCAGGTTGTTGTCGTAGTTCTCGCGGGGGATCACCTTGTAGATTGTCTCATCGACGAAGAAATCCGGCCACCTTTCCAGTTCATCGTCGTCGAGTGCGTTCGTGTACGCTGCGAAGGTCTGCGATATGACGAAATGCAGGTCGGCCAGGCTGGCGGTTCCAAGATTGTCCGGCAGATGCGGCAGTTTCAGTCCGGCGCTCATAGTCCCATCACCTCCCGGTAGTACTTGTAGAAGGCTCTCAGCGCCCCTTCGGTGACGAGCGTATCAGCTTCCTTCGGTTCGCGGCCATCCATCTCGACGACACCGATGAGCCCGTCGTTGGTGTCGATCCCCTCCTGCACGAATGCGATGACCTCGCTGTCGTCGAGCGATACATACCCCGCGGGGCCCATGAGGTTTGCCTGCAACAGGCGCTTCTCTGTCAGCTCCGCCGGCTCGTCGGCATATCCGAAGAACGTCCAGTCGAGTTCGTAGGCCGTGAGCCCGCGCGGGATAATGTGGCGCATGGCAAGCGTATTCGACTGCTGCTGGACGATCACCGCCGGCCAGATGGTCTGAATGACGGCCGTCTCTGGTCCCTTGCCTGCCCACTCGCGCTCGGGCTGGATAAGTTCTGCGCCCTGAAGCGTCATGTCGACCTTGTTGTGCTTGATCTCCTCCTCGCCGGTACTGTCGACCTGTCCGCCCTTCTGCGACATCAGGCAGGCATGTCGCCCCTTGTCGTCCATCCGCACCCAGGACGGCTCGGTCGCACGAAACAGCCCGAAGCTGATGAGAAAGTAGTGCAGCAGCGTCGCGTGGTAGGGATCCTTCTGGTTGTCGACATAGAGTTTCCAGTTCGCCGGGATCTCCTGGCGCATGTAGCCGAGCACCTTCAGCTCACGGCCATCGAAGACACGGTCGTAATAGTGCAGCATCTTCGGGCCGAGGTAGTCCTCGAAGCTCTCGACCGCCGGATGGAACGACGCCCATATTGCGCCGTTGCGCTCCGTGACCTTCAGCTTCTCGAGACCGTGCTCCTCGAGCTTGAAGTCGGCCGGCATTCCGCCCTTTTTCTGGAACCCGCGCCTGAAGGGCAGGCCGATGAGGTTGCCCTTGAGGTCATATGTCCACTGATGATAAGGGCACATGAACTCCCTCTGATTGCCGCGCGGCTTCTGGCAGAACATGACGCCGCGGTGCGCGCAGTTGTTCACGAAGACATTCACCACACCGGCTTCGTCGCGCGTAACGACCACCGGAATGTCGCCGATGTAGTCACGCTTGAAGTCGCCCGGGTTCGGGATCTCGCAGGACAACCCCACGTAGTTCCACGTAGGCCCGCGAAATATTCTCTCCCGCTCCGCCTCGTAGAGCTGCTGGTCGGTGAAGATCCACGAGGGCACGCGCGTGGGACCACCTTCGGGCCAGCCTTCGCTGCGCCGGCTTCTGTCCTCGAGCGATCCGTCTGCTACCATCGGGGTCTCCTCGCTGCTTGCGTTTCCTCTTCCCTGCGCTATCACTACCATCCCCGGATTCAGGCATTCAAGGCGCACACGAAAAACCGATCATGAGCGAGCAAAAAGATTACTACTTCGAGGATTTCGCGGTTGGCATGAGTTGGCGCTCGGAGCGCTATACGGTCTCTGAAGAAGAGATGCTCGAGTTTGCCCGGCGCTACGTACCGCTCTCATATCATGCCGACCCCGAAGCCGCGAAGGCGAGCCCTTACGGCGGGCTCATCTCGTCCGGGCACCTCGCAGCAGGAATAGCCTTCGGCCTCTTCGTGAAGACGGGCGTGCTGGATGCCGCCGCGCAGGGCTCGCCGGGCATGAACGTCCGGTGGGTGCGGCCGATCCGGCCCGGCGACACGATCTATGTCATCGGGCACGTCAAGCAGGTATCGCCGGCGCAGAAGCCGGGCGGCAAGGACGCCATCAACCTGTTTCTCGAGACCTTCAATCAGAACGACGAACTCGTTCTGACCCATGACACGCTGAATTTCCTCCGTCGCCGGCCTCTCTGAGCGCTACATCTCAGCGGTAGACGAGAACCGGGATGCCGCTGTGGGTCAGCACTTTTTGGGTTTCACTACCCAGCAGCAGTGCCGACACGCCGCGGCGTCCATGCGACGCCATCACGATCAGGTCGCATTTCTTGTCGTTGGCCACATCTATGACGCCCTGATAGGGCTGGTCGTGCTCGACGAAGACGGTTTCGCACACGACCCCCGCCGCCGTGGCGGCCTTCTTGATCGGATCGAGCCGCTCGTCGGCCACTTCCACCATCCACCGTTCGTAGTCCTCGGGCGTCTCGGACAAGACGGCGCCTTCGACCGCCATCATGCGCAACGGCGGCAGCACCGTAACCCCGGTGAGCTTGGCCCCGAACTGCTTCGCGAGCTCAACAGCGTGCGCGATGGCGCGGCCCGCAAACTCGGTGCCATCGGTTGGCACTAGAATATGCTTGTACATGGCGCTGATCCTGTTCCTTCATCTCGTTTTTCCCATCCTCGGAGACATCGCTGCTTCCGGCATTGACACAGCGCAATGGTGCGGCCGAACGGCAACGGTTAACGCGCGGAACGACCGCGCCACCAAACTGCCCCGGCTCGGTCATCTTTTTTCCAAGACGCGGCCACGGTCGGAGAGCGTTCATTGATCAGTGAAAACTGTTTCGGGATTAGCACAATGTATTTACGCAGACTTCTCGTCGCTGCCGTTTCTACGCTGTTTCCTGCCATGGCAACCGCTGCAGCCGCCCCGGTCACGCTCGAGGCTACCCTCAGCCAGTCCGCCATCCCTCGAGGCGAGCGCACCCGCGTCTACCTCCGTGTCGGTCTGAAGAGCGAGCGCATCCGCAGCACGCGCGACCGTGCACCACTCAACGTTGCCCTCGTCATCGACCGCTCGGGGTCGATGTCGGGTCGCAAGATGGATGAGGCCCGGCGCGCGGCCATGATGGCCGTCGACCGTCTTGGGGAGCGCGACATCATATCGGTCGTCAGCTACGATGACCGCGTCGAGGTCGAAGTACCGGCAACGCGCGCCGGCTCGGGGCGTGACATCAAGAGGCGCATCCGCGGACTTTCCGCACGCGGCTCGACAGCCATACACGCGGGCCTTCTCGCTGGCGCCAACGAGGTCCGCAAGTTCAAGTCCCGCGACTATGTGAACCGCATCATCCTGCTGTCTGACGGCCTTGCCAATGTCGGCCCGCGCAAACCGAGCGATTTCGAATCTCTCGGGCGCGAACTCGGCACCGAAGGCATCGTCGTCTCCACGATCGGGCTCGGGCTCGGCTACAACGAGGACCTGATGACGCGACTGGCGCGTGCCTCCGACGGCAATCACGCCTTCGTCCAGGAACCGCAGGATCTGGCAACCTTCTTCAACAAGGAGTTCGACGACGCCGAGAACATTGTCGCCCAGGATGTCGAGATCATTATCGAGTGCGAGGAGGGCGTGGTGCCCATGAAGAGCCTCGGACGGGCGGCCCGCATTGAAGGCAACCGCATCGTCTACAAGGTCGGGCAACTCATCGGCGGCAGCGAGCAGGTGCTACTGGCGGAGGTCGAGACTCCGGAACTTCTCGGCGACAAGCCGGCCAGCATCGCCAATGTGCGCGTCGTCTACCGCAGCGCCGTCAACGACAGGCCGGAAACGGTGCAGGCTAATGTGGAGGCACGAATCGCAACCGACAAAGACGAAGCCAAGAGCAGCTATCGCAACGAAGTGATCCGCGATGCAACCCTGCTAGAAGCGCGTGCCCGCAAGGACGAAGCCATCCGCCTGCGCGACGCCGGGCGCCTCGAGGAGGCGAAGCGCAAGTTCCAGGCCAATGCAGCCGAGATATCTGCGCAGCAAGCGCTTTACGGAATGGCGCCGTCTCCTGAACTTCAGGCGGAGCGCGAAGCAAACGTCAAGGCTTCCGAGATCGACGATCGCGACAGCGCGTCGTGGAACCTTCAGCGCAAGGAGATGCGCCAGCAGAACAGCAACGTTTCCGGAGGAAAGACCCGCTACTGACCCTCAGGCGAGGCCGGCGTGCCGCTTCAACCGATGCGCCGGCCTTCAAGCAGTATTTGCGACATGAACAGGTGGTCGAGCCGGCCGCCTGTGAGGCGGGAGAGCATACGCGTGCGAGCGGCAAAAGGAGTCACCGGGCCGACGTCCACAATCTCCACGCCGGCCTGCTCGAACAGGCGCCTGAAGGTCGTCGGCGTGAACCAGCGCATGTGCGTCCGGTCGAACACGCCTTCGTCGGCAAGCTCGAAACGCCCCATCATTATCTCGCGGACCACGCGCCAATGCGCCACGTTGGGCGAGGACGCGAGCACCCTGCCGCCGGGCCTGACGAGTTGCACAGCCCTCGAGACGACAGACCACGGCTCAATGAGATGCTCCAGGACCTCGGACAGGATGAGCGCATCGAAAGAACCTGGTTGCCAAGGCAACCGCATTGCCTCCACATCGCCGACGACCACTTCGCTCAGACGGCGTGCCGCGACGCTTGCCGCCGCATTCGACAACTCCACGCCGACATAACGCCCAGCCTTGCCGTCCCTGAGCGCCATCGCGCCGGTTGCACCGCTGCCGCAACCGATCTCTATCACCGCCGCTGCCGGGTCGTCTGGCAGGCGTGCCAGCATGTCTGCCCGGGCGCCATCGAAGTATGCGGCCCGCTTGTCGGTGTACAGGGCTTCTCTTGCGCCCGCTTCGGCAATCGCAACGTTCACGTGAATCCCCTCGCTCGCGGAAACTGTCTTCACCATAGCGGCCAGCAATGAACGACGACCTAACGAGCACTTAATGATGCCGCATGGCATTCGGTCGTACGCCGACGACTTCGACACATGCTGGCAGGGTTTCTTAACTGATATTCCCCGCGAGCTTAGCTCAACCTTTACCAGGGTCGTGGTTGACTTGGATGGTGTTCGTCTGCGCCAAGGCAGGCGCGTTCCCGCATTGCAAGGCCGGCCTCGATGTATCTGCGTATCCCCAAACCAGGCTCTGCAGCCAACCCCATTTCCGATAGCCGTGGGGGTGGCAGGCGTATGCGGAGGGTGGTTGAAACCACATGAGCATGACGACGTACCAACAACAGGAAGACCCGCTCGACGAAGGCGGCTTCGATCTGCGCGACCTGGTATCGCCGCTGTTCCGGCGATGGCGGATCATTGCTGCTGTAACCCTGCTCGCGACCGCCGTCGCAGGCGCCATCGCATTCTCGATCCCGAACCAATATACCGCGAGCGCCTCGGTCCAGATCGACCGGCGCGACAAGAAGATCATCCATATCGACGGCGTCCTTTCGGACCTGAAAGCGGATACGCCGACGCTCGAGAGCGAGATCGAGGTGATCGCATCGCCGACCATCGCCCTTCGCGTCATCGAGCGCCTCGGGCTGCGTTCGGACCCGGAGTTCAGCCGCACTCCGCCAGCAGATGGCGTTTCCGGTCCGCATGGAGCTCCCAGCGCCGCGGCACGCGACAAGACACCGGCGTCGGACGATACGGTTGCCTTTTCCAAGAACGACGACGATCCGCAGCACGCACAAAAGCGCGATCGCGTCGTCCAGAACTTCCTCAATCACATGGACGTGCGCCGGCTCAGGAACTCCCTCGTCATAGAGGTCCGGTTCACTTCGCGCGATCCCCTGAAGGCGGCGCGGATCGCGAACACCATCGTCGATATCTACATCGAGCGCCAGTTCCAGGAGAAGCGCCGCGCGAATGAGATCGCCGTATCGCTCATCAACGAAAAGCTTTCCGGACTGCGCGAGCGGCTTGCAGCGTCCGAGCGCGAGATCGCGCGGTTCAAGTCCGCCAACGACATCTTCGACTCCAAGGGGCACGGGCTGCGGGACCACCAACTCGCCAGCGAGCTCGAGGCGGTACTGAAGGCCCGGAATGAGACGGCTCAGGCCCGCGTTCGCTTTGAGCAGGCACAGCGGCTTGCCCAACTGGGCGGCGATCCGGACAAGATCACCGAACTCGTCCAGAACGATCTGATACGCCAGCTGCGCCTCGGCCTCGGTGCCGCGCGTCAGCGCCACGCGGAGATCGCCAGCAGGTATGGGCCTTTGCATCCCGAGATGCGGAAAGCGCAAGCGGCGCTGGACAAGGCCAGGGGCGAATTGAAACTGGAACTCTGGAAGCTCACGAATTCCCTCAAGGTGGAGTACGAAGTCGCGGCAGACCGCGAGGCGCAGCTCTCGGCGCGCTTCGAAGAGCTCAAGGGCAGGGTCAGCACGGGCACGGCTCAGAAATGGAAGCTGCACGACCTTGAGCGGGAAGCAAAGGCCAACCACCAGCTCTACGAAGTCCTGCTCTCGCGCAAGAAGCAGGCAGAGGAGACGCTCGGCCTGCATTTCCCCGACGCCAAGTTCGTCGCGCAGGCAGAAATTCCGCTGCAGGCCTCCTTCCCGAAGCGCAAGAACATCGTTCTGATCGCCTTTGCAGCAGCCCTTGCACTGGCTTGCGGTCTCGCCATTCTTCTCGACCAATTGGCCGGCGGCATCACTGCGGCGGAAAAGATCGAGCAGGAGTTCGGCCTGCCGCACTTGGCGTCGATCCCCAAGCTGCAGCGGAAGGAGGACGGCGTCGACAGCCCTATTCGGGCCATGCGACTGATGCTGGCCAACCCCGACGGCCTTTATGCGGAGGCCATCCGGGAGATCCAGTACGAGTTGGACTGGCGACATCACCACCAGGGGCCGCGCATTATCCTCGTCACATCGGCACTCGACGCCGAAGGCAAGTCGCTACTGGCCTCCAACCTGGCCCACAGCCTCGCATTGACCGGACACCGCACGCTGCTCATCGATGGCGATTTGCGCAAGCAAAGCCTGACCACGACCCTCGAAGCGGGTGGACGCAATGGCCTCCTTGAGGCGCTTTGCGGTCTCCACGACGTCCGGACGACGATACTGATCGACGACTCCACGCGACTGCACTTCCTCCCGGCGGCAGGCACGAATGCTATCG
>JBJOGJ010000055.1:0-18447 GCA_046048295.1 Pseudomonadota bacterium
GAGGAAAATACAGTTGCTCCCAGTGCGTCCTTGCTGCGCCGGGTGCCGTCGAAATAAGCACTCCCGGCGCCAATTGGGCTTCCCACCAGACCGCAAATCCATAAACGGTTGCCGCACCGTCCATCAACCAGCGCGCCGTTCCCTTCCGAGACGTCTTGTTCTGCCGTGCAAGATCGAGACGATCCCAGACCTGCGCTGACCGCCCTTCCTCCATGAGCGCCGACGGTTCGATAGTGCGCACATAGACATTATTGAGGCTCATCACCTCTGCCGCCGAAAAGTCGATCCGGCCGCCGACCTGACGCCACGCCGTTAACTCATCGTGCCATATCGACGAGACCACCGGTGCGACGTACTGCGCGATAGCGCACGGAATGACCTGTCCACCCGGCTTCAGGTGACGCTTGAGCACGTCGTTGAAGGTGGTGACGATATCCTCTTCGAGCGCATAGTTGCCGAGCGTCTCGGAAACGACGAGATCGACTTTTGGTGGCTCGTCCACTTCATAAGAAAGGAATGGCATCAGGTGACAGTTGCGCGCCTTGTTGCGCCGGATTACTTCGGCCGCGACCTCCGCCACCGCGCCGCTCTCATAGAGATAGACCTCGCGGGCGCCGAGCTTGGCAGCCAGTATGCCAAGATACCCGGTGCCTGCCCCGATATCGGCCACCACGGTCTCACCGGGTTTGATCGAGGCCTTGAGCGCCGCCTCCAGCGCCCGGTTCCGCACCGCATCGGCGAGCAGCGTGCGATGATATTCTATCCGCATGTCAAAGTCTCAGCCTCGGCCCTTGGATCTGGTAGAGCGTCAATGCAGTTGCCACCGCAAGATTGAGCGAATCGAGCCGGCCGGACATGGGTATCTTGACCAGCCGCGTGCACAGCGCCTCTGCCCGCTGGCTGAGCCCTGGCCCTTCGCTCCCCATGAGGAGAACCGTCGGTCGACAATACTCTGCCTCACGAAAGTCCTCGCATGCGGCGAGGTGCGTCCCTACCACATCGCCCCGAAAACCCTGCCGCCAAGCCGCAAACCGATCGAGCGTCACCCGCACCAGCGGCACTGAGAATACCGATCCCATAGTTGCCCTGACGCACTCCCGCGCATAAGCATCGCAACAATTTCCGATCAATATCACCCCGGCACCGCCGACGGCATCCATCGTCCTGATGATGGTCCCGAGGTTGCCCGGGTCTCGAACCTCTTCCAGGGCCAGCCACATTTGGTCCTGTCCGATGCCTCCAGCGGCGGGGAGGTCTCTCCACCTCTGCCGGTAGACGGCGAGCAACGTCTGCGGATTGTCCTTTCCGGAAAGTTTCGCAAGCACGGCATGGGAAGCAGGCATGCACTGCGCACCTTGCTCGTCCGCCCACGCAAGGAACTCCGAGACGATCGCCATCGGCTCCTGGTCCGCCAAATAGACGACCGTCTCTGGCACGTGTCCAGCCTCCCGTGCGGCGATCAGCAGCGAAGCGCCCTCTGCAACAAACTGCCCCGTCTCTCGCCGCGCCTTCCGCATCTCGAGTGCGCGGATCGCCTTGATGCGGGCGTTCTGCAGGCTCGTGATCTTCTCATGCTGGTTCACGTACTGCTCCACCGCACGAAAAGCGACGTCGGCACCGCATTCCCTCCCGCTCTTGGCGCGATGGCAAGCTCACCGTATTCGAATACGCCGCCCCGCCCGGCCATGCACTCACCTGCAAGCTGCCGGAACGCCAGGCTCGAGGCCCGGATGGCGTAAACGGTCAGCACAAGCGCCGACCGCCCGGGGCCAATTAATTTTGCACAATCGGCGAGCAACGGCGGCAGATCGGCAAAGAGGTCCCAAACTTCTCCGCCCGGCCCACGCCCGAACTTTGGCGGATCGACCAGGATGACGTCGTAGGTCCGCCCACGTCGTACTTCTCGCGCCACGAACTTGCGCGCATCCTCCACGATCCAGCGAATAGAAGCATCCCCTAGTCCGGATGCCGCCTGGTTCTCGCGCGCCCACGTGATCGCCCGTTTCGAGGCATCGACATGCACGACGTCGGCCCCCGCCGCCGCCGCAATCAGAGACGCCGCGCCCGTGTATGCAAACAGGTTTAGGACTCGAGGCTTCTCTCGGGGGCCGTTTCCAGTGCTCTCCGCCAGCCTGTCCCGCATCCAATCCCAGTGCGCGACCTGCTCCGGAAACAGCCCAAGGTGCCGGAAGCTCATCAACCGGCCCAGTATCGTGACGTCCCCGCAACCCTCGGCCGGGATCACTACAGGCCAGGTTTCCGGCAGCTTACCGTTGAGCTTCCACCGCCCTCGCTCGCTGCTCTCGCCGTCCTCGTCATCCTTGCTGCCTGCAAATACCGCCTGCGCGCCGGCCCATGTAGCGCCATCAAGCGATCTCTGCCAGATCGCCTGTGCCTCGGGCCGGTCCACGATCACCCCCCCGATTCGCTCGAGTTTACGACCGCCCCCGCTGTCCAGCAGTTCGTAGCCGGTGAAGCCGTGCGTCACCACAAGCCGGGGCTGCTCGTCGTTGTCCATTGTCACTGGCCTACTCGAGATCCTTGATCTCGCCTGCTGGCCCGCCTCCCTTGATCTTCTGTGCCAGCGAAGCCTCCAGGAACGGGTCGAGTTCTCCGTCGAGTACGCTGTCGGGGTCGGTGCTTTCCACCCCGGTTCGGACGTCCTTCACCAACTGGTATGGTTGCAGCACATAGGAGCGGATTTGATGCCCCCAGCCGATCTCCGTCTTGCTCGCGGCTTCGGCATTCGCCTTCTCTTCTCGCTTCTTGAGTTCCAGTTCGTAGAGCCGCGCCTTCAACATCCCCCAGGCGATCGCGCGGTTCTTGATCTGGCTGCGCTCCTGCTGACTCGCAACAACGATGCCCGTTGGATGGTGAGTGATGCGAACTGCCGAGTCCGTGGTGTTCACGTGCTGTCCGCCGGCACCCGATGAGCGATACGTATCTATCCGGCAATCGCTTTCCTTGACCTCGATATCGATGTCGTCGTCGATCACCGGATAGACCCATACGCTGGCGAAACTCGTATGCCGCCGCGCATTCGAATCGAACGGTGAAATACGGACCAGCCGGTGCACCCCCGATTCCGTTTTTAACCAGCCATAGGCGTTCGGACCGCTGATCTCGAGCGTAACCGACTTGATACCGGCTTCTTCCCCCGGGCTTTCTTCCAGCAGCCGCACCTTGTAGCCATGCTGCTCAGCCCACCGCATGTACATCCGCGATAGCATCTCGGCCCAATCCTGGCTCTCGGTTCCGCCCGCGCCAGCATGCACCTCGAGATAAGTGTCGTTGGCGTCCGCCTCACCGGACAACAGCGCCTCGACCTCTTTCTTCTGTGCCAAGGCCTGCAGTTGGACAAGCGCCGTCTCACCCTCTGCAACCGTGTCCTTGTCTTCTTCGGCCTCGCCGAGTTCGATAAGCGTCACCGCGTCCTCGAGGCCGCCCTCGAGTTCACGATATGAGTTCATCTGCCCTTCCAGGCGGTTACGCTCGCGCATCAGCTTCTGGGCCTTCTGCGGATCGTCCCAGAATGTCGGGTCTTCGGCCTTGTTCGTCAGTTCCTGGAATCGTCGCTCTGCAGTATCCCAGTCAAAGATGCCTCCGGAGCAGGGCGAGTGACTCCTTGATCGAATCGACATGCTTCTGTGCTTCAGCGCGCATTTTGGCCTCCATTCGGATTTCGATTGTCTTCAAAACATCGTGGCCGCACACCGGCGGCCACTGCAATCTGTTCGTTGCAGGATAGGACACTCCGCCAGCGCGATCCACCCACCTGTTGGCGTCAGTAGACCGAGGTTCTCCCAGGACCACCTGGTCGTCCACCGCTACTGGGATCCGAGGTCTCATAGCCAAGGAACGAGTTCGGATCGTCTGGCTCCTCGTAGGGCTTGAAAGCCTCGGTAATGACCGCCCCGCCGCCGCCGTACGAAGCCCGGAGCCCGGTGTTCTTATCGACAGCGATAAGCTGTATCCCCGGCGGAATACGGAACGGCACGGGTTTCTTGTCCTTGTGAACCTTCTTCATGAAATCGGCAAAGACTGGCGCAGCGACTTGTCCACCTGTGGCCGACTTGCCCATCGGCTGTGGATTGTCGTAACCGATGAAAACCCCGACGACCAGGTCCGCCGAGTATCCGACGAACCAGGTGTCCTTGGAATCGTTCGTCGTTCCCGTCTTGCCCGCAAGCGGCACGCCGGGCACCTCCCTGCGCACTCCGGTGGCAGTCCCGCGTTCGACGACGCCCTGCAGCATGGACGTCATCTGATATGCCGTATGTGGATCGATAATCTGGCGACGGTTGTCGATGATCTCCGGCTCTTCCTGCCCGGTCCACTGTGCTGCCTGACAGCCGGCGCACGTCCGCTGGTCGTGCCGCCAGACCGTGCGCCCCCAACGATCCTGTATGCGGTCGATCAGCGTCGCCTGCACCTGCTTGCCGCCATTTGCCAGCATCGCATAGGCGTTGACCATCCGCAGCAGCGTCGTTTCTCCGGCTCCGAGCGACATCGATAGCACGGGGAGCAGATCGTCATAAACGCCGAAGCGCTTCGCGTATTCGGTAATGAGTGGCATCCCCATGTCCTGGGCGAGCCGGACCGTCATCTGGTTGCGTGACTTCTCGATCCCGGTCCTGAGCGTAGCCGGTCCCAGCGACGAACTCTTGTTGTAGTTCTCGGGCCGCCAAACGTCCTTGCCCGCCCCCTGCTCGATTTCGATGGGAGCATCGAGCACGATCGAGGTCGGCTTGTAGCCGTTGTCGAGTGCAGCTGCATAGACCAGCGGCTTGAACGAGGAACCGGGCTGCCGCCGAGCCTGCATCGCCCGATCGAACTGGCTGACCGAGAACGAGAACCCTCCGACCACGGCCAGCACACGTCCGGTATGTGGATCGATGGCGACGATTCCACCTCCGACTTCCGGCACCTGCATCAAGGACCAACTGCCGGCGAGATCCGTGGCCTCGTCGGGCGCCACATAGATCACGTCCCCCACTTCGACCACATCATCCGGCCGCTTTGGCGCCCGTCCCTTCGGCTTGTCGGTCGCAACGAACTTTCCAGCCCACTTCATGCCAGAAACGGTCAGATGAATGGCCTGGCGCTCCTTCACGAGCTGCCCGTTCGGCAGCTTTCCCGGTCGCAATCCGACCAGCGCCTTGGAACTGTCGATTTTCAGCACGACACCCAGGCGCCAAGGATCGATGTCCGATGGCTTGTCGATCTTGGCGAGTTCCTCGCCCCAATCGCCAGTGATCGGGATCTTCTTGACCGGTCCCCTCCAGCCACGTTGCCTATCGAATTTGACGAGCCCCTCCACGAGCGACGTCTTGGCATACTGCTGTAGCACCGGATCGAGCGTTGTCCGCACTGATAAGCCGCCGCCATAGAGCCGATCCTCGCCATAGCGCGCCAGGAGGGTGCGACGCACCTCTTCGGCGAAATACTCGGCGGCAAAAATATGCGCTCCGAACGGCCTCAGGTTGGTGTTGAGCGGCTTTGCGGCCGCTTCCTTCCTCTCGGCTTCCGTGATGTAGCCGTTCTCCGCCATCTGGCCGAGTATCCAGTTGCGACGCTCGACTGCAGCCGCCTGCTTCTTCTCGAACCGCGGATCATAATTACTGGGCGCCTTCGGCAGCGCCGCGAGGAATGCGACTTCCTCGAGCGTCAGGTCCTTCAGCTCCTTGCTGAAATAATTGAGGGATGCCGCCGCGACTCCATACGATCCGATGCCCAGATAGATCTCGTTGAGATAAAGTTCGAGGATCTTTTCCTTTGGATAGGCCCGCTCGATTCGCACCGCGAGAACGGCTTCCTTGAGTTTGCGGTCGAACGTTCTCTCGCTCGTAAGCAGGAAGTTCTTTGCGACCTGCTGTGTGATCGTCGACGCACCCTGAAGCCCGCCCCGCTTCAATTTCATCTTGATCATTGCATAGTTCACGACCGCGCGCGCGATACCCACGTAGTCGAGCCCGCCATGCTCGTAGAACCTGCGGTCCTCGGCCGAAAGGAAGGCCTGGATCATGCGCTTTGGAACCGTGTTTATCGGTACGAAAATCCGTCGTTCCCGCGCATATTCGGCAATCAGCGCGCCATTGTTGGCGTGGATGCGGGTCATCACCGGCGGTTCGTACTTGGAGAGCTTGTCGTAGCTGGGCAGATCCTGCGATGCCTGCCAGAGGAAATAGCCGGCCGCCAAGGACGCGGCGATGAATATCACCACGCTGGTTGCGAAACCGAAGCCCAGCAACCCGAGAAGCATGCTCTTTCGCCGCTTCCGCTTCACCTTGCGCGGCTGCGGCGGGGGCAGGACTGGTGGTCTCATCACCTTCTCGTTTTTCCGGCTGTGTTGGCTGCGACGTCTAACGCGATCGCCATGCGACAGCAAGTATACGCTAGAAAAAACAGTTTAGCACTGCGACCTTAGCCGACATTATGGCAGAGGCGCGTCACCGTGGCGCCGCGGCCCGGCCTGCTGCCGCATTGCGTTTCGCAAAGAACGCATCGACGGCCGCTGTAAGGCTGGTTGCAGCGGTCGACTGCCACTTTGGAGAGGTCAGGTTGCCGCGGTCGTAGCCATTACTCATGTAGCCGAGCTCTACAAGCACCGACGGTGTCTCCGTCTGCTTCAGGACTGCGAACGCGGCGGATCGCGCCGGCGCCTTGGAAAGGCGGACCCGGCCGGACAACTTCTTCAGCAGGATTTTTCGAAAATCCTGTGAAAACGCTCGCGTCTCCCTCTGCATGAGGTCGAACAGGATCCCGCGTACCTTGTCTTCCTGCTCGCTGTCTCCGAGTTCGAGACCTGCGGCAAGATCGGCCGCATTCTCCTTCTCCGCCAGCCTCTGCGCCGCCTCGTCGGAGGCCTTGTTGGACAGCGTGTAGACCGTCGCACCGCTCACATCCTCCGTCCCCTCGGCCAGCGCATCGGCATGCAGCGAGATGAACAGGTCGCCACCGTTCTCCCTGGCGAATTGTTGGCGATCCTTCAGCGACACGAACTCGTCCCCGTCTCGCGTCAACAACACCTTGTAGCGGCCGGTCTTTTCCAGCGCCTTGCGCAGCCGCCTCGCCACCGCCAGCACCACGTCCTTCTCGGTGACGCCCTTGCCGGCCACTGCACCGGGGTCGAGCCCCCCGTGGCCCGGGTCGATCACCACGACCGGGCGCTTCTCTGTCCGCCGCCCCAACTTCCGGCGCGCCGTCTCGCCGGTCTTTTCCGAGCCCCGTGGCGGCCCGATCAGGCCAGCCGCTTCCAGCGCGGCGAACTGCGCCTTGCCCATACCCTTGATCGAAAACACCATTCGGCGACGGCCACGGCCAGCGTCCTCGACCTTGACGTTATCGATCACGGCCGGCCCGGCCAGATCCAGTACGACTCGCGAACGGCCAGGCGCGAAGCGGCCATATCTGAACGCCCGCACCAGCTTGCCGCGCCCCTCTCCCAGCGCATTAGGCGGCAACCGGAAGTCGATTGGCGGCAGATCGACTATCACCCGGTAAGGGCTTCCGAGCACGAATGCGTTGGCTGCAACGGCGCTCGAGAACCGCAGCACCATCGTTGCCGCTGCCCCCGTATCCCGAATCTCCACGTGATCGTTCACGATATCGTGGCCATGACCAGGCGGCATCGCCGCCCCCCGCAAGCGTTCCTGCCCGAGCCCGGGCTCCGCGGTCGAAACAATCGCCAATGCCGCACCGGCGGCCGCCGTCAGCAGAACGCACCTGAATCTACAGCGCGTGGCGGCATCACCGAATATTGCCTTGAACGTCTGCCGCAACACCCAGATTTCCCCCACTGAGACGGTGCTTAACCGAATCTTTGCCATATTGGCCGCATACTTCCCGCAGCTCTATGTCCCACCAATATGACAATACGTGCTTGCGTCAAATCGGTGGAACCCTTACAAATCTAACTGCTCATGCGGACAGTACCGGAAGGTGGTGTCGGCAGATTCGACCGCAAGTTCCGGACCCTATGGTAAGGCCCCTTGCAGTCCTGGCCGATACCGAATCTACAGTTCGGTTCCGCCCGTGAGACGATAGCGGCGCTGTTGTGGTTCTACCGCCACGGCTCCGGCTCCGCGGAGGAGTTCGAACTCCCGAGCCCTGTCGGATCTTGGACCGCCACGCCGCGGTGTACAAACAGGAACTCAGCCGGGTCCGCCTTGCGACAAGACGGCTCGCTACAACCACGATACCGCCGAGAGATCACGACCAAGCAACTTGAACCAGGAACTACGAACGCCTCGGGCCGGTCTCATCCGGCCGCTTCATTACCGAGTTTGAGGGCGCAGCGCCGGCGGCATTGGCCACATCCGGCTCCGACACCCCTCGCAAAGAACCGTAGGTGAGAATGCCTATCCGGACGAAACATGCCAAACCTGCAGGAAGGAACAGCGCAGCCATGCTCGCGAGCGTGCGCGCTGATACCCTGTCGTGGCATGCCGATGACCGCATGATGGCGCCCTGCTCGCCTGCATTATCGATCGCTTCGAGCGGTCTTCAACATATCGCGGCCGCCGCCACCGGACGCCAGGACCAGCTTGAGCGCTGGACTGTCCCCGGCTACAGCCGGCGCCGCATGGAACACGAGCAATGGCAGACAACAAGAGCACAGACACCAGGACGAACACCAACAAGATGCTGATCGACGCGACGCACCCGGAAGAGACCCGGGTCGTCGTGCTCCGCGACAATCGCGTAGAGGAATTCGACTACGAATCCGCCGCCCGCAAGCTGCTGCGGGGTAACATCTATCTCGCCAAGGTTACGCGCGTTGAACCTTCGCTTCAGGCCGCCTTCGTGGATTACGGTGGCAACCGCCACGGCTTCCTGGCATTCAACGAAATCCATCCTGACTACTACCAGATCCCGATCGCCGACCGCCTTGCCCTGAAGGAAGCCGAGGCTGCCGAAGAGGCCGAGGCCGCCGCCATTGCCGACGCAGAGGCCGATGCAGAAGGACGTCGCAGAAGCCGTCAGTCTTCGACCGCCGCATCACCTGCCTACGTTGCCGACGAAGCTGCCAACGATGACATCGGCGACGTCGCCGCCGACATGGCTGAGGACCAGGCTCTCGATGTAACCGAGTATCTTCCGCCGGAGCATGTCGACGACGTACACCACGACGCCGAGGCAGCCGTACCGTCGGCAAGCGATGCGGACCGGGACGCCGCCGGTTCTGCCGCTGCTAACGATCAGGACAGCACATCCTCTCCATCCGAGCGATCGCAGCCCGAGCGGGTGGCCGGCCGCGATCCCGTACTCGAGGGCGACGTTCCGTCTTCGCCCGAAGCTGCTGCATCAAGTCAGGAAACAGCCGACACCGAAAGCACGTATAGCGAAGCGGATATAGGGGCACCGGCACCGATCGGGCTGGTCGAGGACGAGGGCGTCACCGACGCCGAATCAGAAACCGAGGCCGAAGCCGTCGACCTTGTCGAGGAAGTGACCCTTTCCGCTTCTGATGACGCGCTCGAGGAACTCCCGTCGCGTCCGCGTCGCCGCATGCGCTCCTACAAGATCCAGGAGGTGATCAAGCGCAAGCAGATCATCCTCATCCAGGTCGTCAAGGAGGAACGCGGCACCAAGGGAGCGGCGCTGACCACCTATCTGTCGCTCGCCGGCCGCTACACCGTGCTGATGCCGAACACTGCCCGTGGCGGCGGTATCTCACGCAAGATTACCAACCCGCAGGACCGCAAGCGACTGAAGGCAATTGCTGACGAACTCGACATCCCGGAGGATATGGGGCTGATCATCCGCACCGCCGGCGCCAGCCGCACCAAGCAGGAGATCCGCCGCGACTTCGAGTACCTGCTCCGTCTCTGGGAGAGCGTTCGCGAATTGACGCTTCAGTCGACTGCCCCGACCCTCGTCTACGAGGAAGGCAATCTCGTAAAGCGCTCCATCCGTGACCTATATGGCAAGGAGGTCGACGAGATCATAGTTGCCGGCGACGCCGCCTACCGTGAAGCGAAGGACTTCATGCGTATGCTGATGCCGAGCCACGTAAAGAACGTCACGAACTACCAGGGCTCGGAACCGCTCTTCACCAAGTACCAGATCGAGCGCCAGCTGAACGCGATGTTCAGCCCCTATGTCTACCTGCGCTCCGGTGGCTACCTGGTCATCAACCAGACCGAGGCGCTCGTTGCCGTCGACGTCAACTCCGGCAAGGCGACCCGCGAATTTTCCATCGAGGAGACCGCGCTCAACACCAACCTCGAAGCCGCCGAGGAACTCGCACGACAGTTGAAGCTGCGCGACCTCGCCGGCTTGATCGTCGTCGACTTCATCGACATGGAGGAGAAGCGCAACAATCGCTCCGTCGAGCGTCGGCTCAAGGATGCGTTGCGCAATGACAGGGCGCGCATTCAGGTTGGCCACATCTCGCATTTCGGCCTCCTCGAGATGTCGCGCCAGCGCATGCGCACCGGTGTGCTCGAAGGCTCGACGACCCAGTGCCCCCATTGCCAGGGCACCGGCATAATCCGCTCGACGGAAAGCGTCGCGCTCAGCGTTCTGCGTGCCCTCGAGGATGCGCTGAGCAACAATCGCCCGGCGCCGCTCTGTGCCCATACGACCACCAGCGTCGCCCTCTACCTGCTCAACAACAAGCGCCAGTTCATCAACGACATGGAGAGCCGTTACGGCGTATCCGTCACGGTGATGGCGAGCGACAAGATGGAAGGCAGCGACTTCAACATCGAGCAACTCGCGGTCGCCCGCGGCGGCGAGCAGTCGCAGGCATCTGGCGCCGTGTCCATGGACTGGAGCTTCAACGGCGATGAGGCACCCGAGCGCGAGACGCGATCCGAAAACCGAGATGGCGGAGACGCGGGAGAAAGCGGTGACACTGGCGACAGCCGGCGCCGCGGCCGTCGCCGTAGACGCCGTGGTCGCCGCGACGATGGAGGCGAGCGCGCCGCGCAGCAGAGCCGTGCACCTGTCTCATACGAAGACGATCAGCCGGATATTCCCGATACGGCCTTTGTGAACCAAGAGGAAGCCGCGGAGCTGGACGCCAGCGAATCGCCCCAGGCGGAAGGCGGCGAATCCAATCGCGGCCGTCGTCGGGGCCGCCGCGGTGGCCGCCGCAACCGGCGGGGCCGTCCAGGTCAGCAGGCTGATGCAGCACTCGCCGCAACCGAGAACGGCGACTGGCAGCAGGAGCCGGGAAACGGCGTGGAAACCAACGATGCTTACGGCGAGCCTTCTCACTCGGACCCGGTCGCCTCTCCCGCCACTTACAACGGATCCGTCGCTGATGCTTACCCGCACGGGTCGGAGAGCGACATTGCCGTGGCGCAAGCCGAACCTTCTCCCGAAATCGAACCGGAACAGCCGGTCGAGATTACGGAAGAGCGGGCAGCCGAGCCATCGACCGAACCGCAACCGGACGTCTCGGAGCCCTGGGCTGCCGCGTCGCAGGAACCTGCTTCACGACAGGAGGTTCCGGCCACTGAGCAGCAAGTGGTGAGTGAAGAAGGATCCGCCGCCCAGACAGAGCCCGTTCTCGAGCGTGTATTCGTTGGGCCCGAGCGCGAGGAGGCAGCCACGCCGCCGCCAGTCGAGGAACCGGCAAAACGCGGCTGGTGGAGCCGCCGCATCGGCGGCTGATCGTTCGCCCGCGACCTCCGTAGTTCGAGAATACAAACGGGCGCCCCTTGTTGCGCCCGTTTCTTTATGCGCGCATAATCATCCCTGAATTCGCTCCCGAAACAAAATGCCATGCCAAGGAGGAACGACGATGTCCTACACACTGGAGCAGTTCTGCAAGGACGCCCACGATGCCCTGAAGACCGGCAAGCCGCTCGAGCAGAGCTTGGTCACAGTTGCCGAAGACCTTAAGAAACTCCTCAACAACAAGGCGTTCGTCAACGAGACGTTCAACGAGGACACACCATTCGGCAAGCGCGTCCTCTATCATGACCCCGAGCTAGATTTCTACGTCCTGGCCCACGTTCAGCATGGCGGCAAGAAGGGATCGCCGCACAGCCACGGTTCGTCCTGGGCCATCTACGGCAACGCTCGCGAGTCCACTCGCATGCGCGAATGGTCTCGAGTCAACCCAGAAGCGGAGGAGAAGGCCGTGCTGCGGCTTGCCGAGGACTATCTGATTGGTCCTGGACAGGCCCGGCCATATCCGCCTGGAAAGATCCATTCCACGGAACAGACAAGCAAAGCCTGGGTCATCCGGGTCACCGGCACCGACCTGGACCACGTACCGCGCTACCGCTTCAAGAAGGATCGCGACGAAATCCTCGAGACGGCTTGAAAGGCCACACTTCGGGAATCAGCTTGCACGGGCCACCTACAGGGTGGCCCTATCCGCATGCGCTGAAGTCACCCTCGAACTGCCCCCCAGGACGCAATACGCTTCACGCCTTCAATCATGTCTTCCGTCCTGCCCGCATAGGAGAGTCGGATGAACCGCTGGCCTCGCGCCTGGTCGAAATCGACTCCGGGTGTAACCGCTACGCCGATCTCGTCCAGCATCCGGCCGGCATAGGCTACGCTGTCGTCTGTGAACCGGCTGACGTCAGCATAGACATAGAACGCACCATCAGCCGGCACGATGCGGTCGAAGCCGGCTCGACTCAATCCATCGAGCAGTACGTCGCGGTTGGCGATGTACACCTGTTTGTTGCGCTCCAGCTCATCGATACCGTCGAAGGCGCCAATCGCTGCCACCTGTGCCACTGCAGGTGCGGAAATGAACAGGTTCTGCTGTATCCGCTCGACGGTGCGGACAAGTTGCTGCGGCAGGATCATCCATCCGATCCGCCACCCCGTCATCGAGAAATACTTGGAGAAGCTGTTGATGACGATGGCATTATCGCCGAGACCCGCCGCAGTTTCCGCGGCAAACGTGTAAGTGAGCCCGTGATAGATTTCATCTGAAATGAACCAAGCGCCCCCGCCCGCACATCGTGCCACCAGTTCGCCGAGGCGGCCTGGATCCAGCATCGAGCCAGTCGGGTTCGCAGGGCTGGCGATCAGCAGCCCCGAGGCGCCCTGGTTTGCGATCGCCTGCGACACCTGGCTTGGCGTCGGCATCCAACGATTTTCCGGTCCAGTTTCGATCAGAACCGCTTCGAGGCCGAGCACCGCCATGATCTGCCGGTAGCAAGGGTAGCCGGGCGTCGCAATCGCCACACGCTGACCCACATCGAATAGCGCGAGAAAGGCCAACAGGAAGCCTGCCGATGAACCGGTTGTGATGACCACCTGCTCCGCATCGACGTCGACACCGTAGAATTCCTTGTAGTGCCGCGCGATGCGCTCCCTGAGTGCCGGCATGCCCAGCGCCTCCGTATAGCCCAGCGGCTCCTTGTCCAATGCCTCTCTAAGTGCTCGCCGCGCTGCCTCGGGAGCTGCTGTCCCGGGCTGGCCGACTTCCATGTGGATGATGTGTTCGCCTGCCGCCTGTTTCCGCGCGGCGCGGCTGATCACATCCATTACGATAAATGGATCGACTGCGCTGCGACGCGATGCCCTCCATCGACCGCCTTCCCCAAGCGTACTCATGCTCGCCCGTTCACCTCCGCTCCCTACTCGGGCACGACCTGTTGAACACCGTTCGAGTCGCCATGCCTTGACCTCAATTGCACCACTAATTACTGCTCCGAGACTGCTTAATCTCTCTAGGATACCCGTGCTGCCATGAGAAGTCGCGGATTTGAAGCGCTAGCCCCATCCTGCTGGAATTTCGGCGGCGCATTTACTGCCGTGCTGGCCGTTATCGCCGCCATGATGGCGCTCGCTGCACCGGCTGGCGCGCAGCGCGTTCCAGTGGTTGGCGACCACGAAACCGAGAGCGTCCTCATCCAGTACGCCAACCCGCTCCTGCGCGCTGCCAACCTTGGCTCCGAGCAGGTAGCGATGCGCATTGTTCCGGACCGTAGCTTCAACGCCTTCGTGCTTGATGGTCAGAATGTCTACATCCATATCGGCACCATCCTTCAGTCCAAATTGCCGAACGAGGTGATCGGCGTCATCGCCCACGAGATCGGGCACATCGACGGCGCTCATATCGCTGCCCTGACGTCGCGCCTGCAGCGCGAGACCACCAAGCTGGTACTCCTTCGTGTTCTCGGCATCGGCGCTGCCATTCTGGGCGGTGGGCCGGGCGCCATCATGGCCGCCGACGAGATCATTGTCCGCGGCTTCCTTGCCGAGCGCCGCCAACAGGAAGCCGCAGCCGACCAGGCCGGCCTCAGGTATCTGGAGAACACCGGCCAATCCGGCCGCGGCATGCTCACGACCTTTGCCACCCTGCGCGAGGAAAACCGCATCAATTCTGCCATCAATCCTTATCTTCTGAGCCATCCGACCGAGACGGCGCGTATTGCACAACTCGATCAGCGCGTCCGTGCGAGCCGCTTCTTCGGCGCCTCGGACCCGCCAGAGCGCATCCGCCGGCACCAGCTCATGCGGGCAAAGCTTTACGGCTATTGCGACCAGTCGGCGGGTAGGAGTGCCTTCAAAGCTGGTTCCCTGCCCGCACTGTACGTCCAGGCCATCGCAGCCAATTGCAGTGGCGATTGCAGTGGCGTCTGCACCAAGGCCAATCCGACCAGCATCGCCCTCATCGACCGCCTCATTGAAACCGGCCGCAAACAGGATGCAACCTATCCTTACTTCATCGAGCTCAAGGGCCAGGTCCTCCGCAAGTCGGGTCGTGCCGGCGAAGCAATCCCCCACCTCTCGAAGGCACTCCAACTCGTTCGCAGCAATAGAAGCCGGTATCCGGGTCCAGACACGCTGATCGAGAAGGAACTCGCCCGTTCGATGATCGAATCCGGCGATCAGAAGCACCTCAAAGGCGCAGTGTCGATGCTCGAGCGGATTGCCGATCTTGGCGAAGGCGATGCTTCTACCTACGATTCACTCGCGAAGGCGTATGGTCGACGCGGCTTGATCGGCATGGCGGACCTCTCCACCGCACGCGCCCACGAGTATCGCGGCAACTTCCGCTCCGCCGTGATTTTCGCGAAGCGGGCACAGCGTGCACTCAAACCGGGTAGCCGCGGCTGGACCAAGGCCGAGGACATCGTGCGGCTGGCGCCCAAGCCCCGGAATTCGCTATTTGGTCCCTGAGTTCTTTCGAAAGATGTGCCTTGCTATATATTCCGCACCAGAACCTGTGGCCACTTCGGCCCGTAAGCTGAACCGCGCCAGGCTGCCCGGCGCCAAGGAGCCTCCGAAATGTCAACTACCCCCGCCTCGAGCTTTGCTGCTGCATTGACTTCGGGCAAGGGCTTGGCGCTGATAGCCTTCGCCGTGCTCGGCACCATAGCCCTCCTCATAATTGGCCGAACCGGCTCGGAGAGCCAGGCCGGCAAGCCTCCACTGACCGCCGCTGTCACGACTCCCACCACCGCTTCCTTCAGCGCCGACCAGGAGAATGCGATTGGCGAGATCGTCAAGGCCTATCTGATCAAGAACCCGCAGGTTCTGGTCGACGCCGGCCAGGCACTGGAAAAGCTGCAGCGTGAACAGCAGGAGGCCCAGGCGCAGAAGGTATTGAGCGAGAAGAAAAACGAGATCTTCCGCTCGCCACTGGACTTCGTGTACGGCAACCCGAAAGGCGACATAACCGTCGTCGAGTACTTCGACTACAACTGCGGCTGGTGCAAGCGCGCGCTCGACGAGGTCGTGAAGATCGTCGAGGCTGATCCCAACGTACGCGTGGTCATGAAGGAGTTCCCGGTATTTGGCGGGCCGCCGAGTGTCGAGGCGGCCAAGGCCGCACTGGCTTCCATGAAACAGGGCAAGTACTGGGATTTCCACACAGCCTTGATGCGCGAACGACGCGTGACCCCTGAAAATCTTTACCAGGTTGCAGCGCGCATCGGGCTCGATGTTGAAAAGCTGAAGAAGGACATGGCCGCCCCCGAAATCGAGAATACCCTCCGTGACAACGTCCAGTACGGCCGGATGGCAGGTATCGACGCGACACCGGGCTTCCTTTTGGACACTCGCGTGAACGTCGGCTACCTCGCCCATGACGAGATGAAGGCAATGCTGGCCGATATCCGCAAGCAGGGCTGCAAGGTCTGTTGATCTGGCGGCTCCTGGGTACTTCCGCACCGCCGATAAAGCTGTTAAACGACCCTCTCGCCAGCGCTTTCCACTGCCGGAGGCGGGGACGCGACACGGGTTGCACTGTCAACGAAGCAATGGTGCTCACTGCCGCGCTGTTGCCCGCAAGTGACCAGGAGTGTGGGCGGAGATGCGTTCGAATCTCCTGCCCCGAGCTGGCAATGCGCGCTGCACGGCTCCGCCGATCGGTATCGAACAGAGAAACGTTGGAAGATGGCCAAGGAAAGTAAAGACAAGCCGGGAACAGAGCATGAGGCCATTCGAGCTCTTGCCGAACTCCTCGACGAGACTGGACTTAGCGAGATTGAGATCGAAAAGGCAGGTCTTCGTATCCGTGTTGCCCGCAGCCTTTCCTTCGCCGCTGCCGCCCCCGCCGTCGTCCAGCCGCCGCCTGCCCGGGGGCAAGCTGTATCGGGTGGTGACGCCGCGCCAGACCTGGCCACTCATCCCGGCGCCGTGAAATCGCCAATGGTCGGCACCGCATACCGTGCGGCGGAACCAGGCGCGCCACCTTTCATCGAAGTCGGCAGCCGCGTCAGCGAAGGGCAGACGATTCTGATCATCGAAGCTATGAAGACAATGAATCACATTCCGGCACCACGCTCGGGCACCGTCGCCCAGATCCTCGTTGAAAACGGTCAGCCCGTGGAGTTCGGCGAACCGCTCGTTATCTTGGAATGATGGGGAACACATCTGATGAATTGGGCACGCGCCGCCGGGAATTCCACAGCGAGGCCCGCGTATGTTTGACAAGATCCTGATCGCCAACCGCGGCGAGATCGCGCTGCGCATCGAGCGCGCCTGCAAGGAATTGGGCATAGCAACGGTCGCCGTTCACTCCACCGCCGACGCTGATGCCATGCACGTTCGTCTCGCCGACGAGAGCGTCTGCATTGGCCCGCCGCAGGCCTCCGAGAGTTATCTCAACATCCCACGCCTCCTTGCCGCCTGCGAAATCACTGGCGCCGACGCCATCCATCCGGGCTATGGCTTCCTTTCCGAGAACGCGCGCTTTGCCGAAATTTTGGAGGAGCATGCGATCACCTTCATCGGCCCGACGTCGGAGCACATCCGTACGATGGGCGACAAGATCCAGGCGAAGGAGACCGCCAAGGCCCTCGGCATCCCTGTTGTTCCTGGATCCGATGGCGCTGTAACGAACGAGGCTGACGCCCGCAGGGTCGCCGAAGACATGGGCTATCCTGTGCTAATCAAGGCTGCGGCCGGCGGCGGTGGGCGCGGCATGAAGGTCGTTCGCAACCCTGACGAGATGGCAACTGCCCTTGCAACGACACGCTCCGAGGCCAAGGCTGCTTTCGGCGACGACAGCGTCTACATCGAAAAATTCCTGACCAAGCCCCGCCACATCGAGATCCAGGTTTTCGGCGACGGCAAGGGCGGTGCCGTGCATCTGGGTGAGCGCGACTGCTCCCTTCAGCGCCGCCATCAGAAGGTCTGGGAAGAGGCCCCTTCCCCCGCCCTCAACGACGCCCAGCGCGCCCGCATCGGCAACATCGTCGCTTCCGCCATGCAGAAGATGAAGTACCGCGGAGCGGGTACTGTCGAGTTCCTGTACGAAAACGGCGAATTCTATTTCATTGAGATGAACACCCGTCTGCAGGTTGAGCATCCGGTGACCGAGGCTATCACCGGCCTCGACCTTGTCATCGAGCAGATCCGTGTTGCCTCCGGTGCGCCGCTCTCATTCCGCCAGGAGGATGTCACTTTCTCGGGTCACTCCATCGAGTGCCGTATCAACGCCGAGAACCCGGAGACCTTCCGCCCATCGCCAGGCCAGATCACCTATTGGCATCCCCCCGGCGGCCTCGGCGTCCGCGTCGATTCCGGTGTGTACCAAGGTTACCGCATCCCTCCCCATTACGACAGCCTGATCGGCAAGCTGATCGTACATGGCAAATCGCGCAACGAGTGCCTCATGCGCCTAAAGCGCTGCCTCTCCGAATTCGTGATCGACGGTATCGAGACGACCATCCCACTTTTCGACAGGTTGATCCATCAGCCCGACATCGCCAACGGAATGTACGACATCCACTGGCTCGAACACTTCCTCGCCGGCGAGTGATCGCTTCCCGGCACGCTGAATCCGATCGGGAGAAATGTCCATGTCGCGCACCAAGCCACCTTTTCGCGCCGACCATATCGGCAGCCTCCTCCGCCCCGCCGCATTGAAGGAAGCACGTGAGAAAGGTGCGAGGGGCGAAATCGACACCGTGGCCTTGAAGGAAATCGAGGACCGCGAGATTCGCAGGGTCGTCGCCAGGCAGGAGGAAACCGGCCTCAAGGCCGTGACGGACGGCGAATACCGCCGAGCTT
>JBJOGJ010000056.1:0-17967 GCA_046048295.1 Pseudomonadota bacterium
TGCCTCGAGCCTCGCGTTCCTGTCGGTCGACGGGCTCTACCGCGCAATGGGCTACGAACGCCGCGATCCGAATGCTCCTGACTTCTCGGACCACTGCTTCACCGGAGACTATCCGACCACTCTGACGGATGAGAACGGCGGCGAAGGCAAGAATTGCCCGCGCCAACTCTCACTATTGACCGAGGCTCTGTAGTATCCGCCCGAAACAATATGTCGCGTGCTAAGCACGATTTCCGCCACCTCTCCATGATAATGGGGTAGTTGTGTGGAAATTCGCGCCGTCCATCCTCCTGAACCAGGAACGCGATCGGCCCGCCGGATTAAGGCCCCCTCTCGTAACCGAGGGGCCCCCCATGAGTTGCGTCGAACCAACCGGGAGATCGACAAGTGAACCGTCTGGCTATTTCTTTGACCACAGCACTCCTTGCGACTTCCCTGCAATCGGCAGTCGCCAAGGACATCAATACCGGCGGCGACACCGGCGCCTATCACAGGCATTTCTGCCCGGCCGTCGAAAAGCAGTTGAAGGACGCAAAGTTCGACTACACCTGTAGAACGTCAGCCGGCACCGCTGAGAACCTGAAGCGCGTTGCGGCAGATCCAACGGCGATCGGCTACGCCCAGTTCGACATCTTCGCCCTGCTCGCTCCCGGGATGAGCGGCACACAGACTTTCACCACGATCCGCAGCGATGATGTCCGCGAATGCCTCTTCGCAGTTACCCGCAACCCGCAGATCCAGAATTTCGGCGAGATCGCCGTCCATGCAGCCAAGGTCAAGTTCATCCTGCCACCGAAGGATTCTGGCAGCGCACATACGTTCAACTATCTCCAGAAGATCGACCCCGATGGCCTTGGCAAGGCAACCAACGTCACCAATGTTGGCACGACGAAGGACGCGATCTCCGCGGCCCTGGCCGATGAAGAGGGCGTAACGCTGTTCGTCCAGTTTCCAGACCCTGCCAACGAACGCTTCAAGCTCATAGACAAGCTGAAGGGCCGCGTCATACCCGTCATCGACCGCTCGATCCTCCGCCAGGAGATCGATGGCAAGAAGGTGTATTTTGCGCAGGAGACCCAGGTCTCGACCGGCAGTTGGCTCAAAACCAAGAAAACGGTCGTAACCGCCTGCACCCCGCTGATTCTCTTCACCGGCAACCCGGACCGGATTACCGGTGACACAGCGCGTCAGGACCACCGCGATCTCGTCAAGACCCTGCAGGCCCTCAGGCCCGAGCAGGTTATGCTGGAAAACAACATGTTCACCCGCATCTGGAAGCGCACGCGCGAACTGTCGGCAACCAGCGCAAGCAAGCTGATCGAACTCTCCGACCAGGCGCGCGAAAACGCCAAGCCATATGTTGAGCAGGCCCGCGAGGCCGCCAAGCCATACATCGAAAAGGCCAAGGAAGGCGTCAAGGACCTCATCGAAAAGGCCAAGCCCCACTAGGCCTGACGAAGGAATCACGAGCAGGCCGGCCCAAGTCGCCGGCCTTTGCCACTATGGAGCAGGAGATGAGCACCAGGCGTCTAGCAGATCGGATCGCCCTTGTGACAGGTGCCTCACGCGGCATCGGCCGTGCAGTGGCACTTGCCCTCGCACGCGAAGGCGCCCACGTCATCCTCTTGGGCCGGACCGTTGGGGCGCTCGAAGAACTCGACGACGAGATCCGTGCGCTGGGTTCAACCGCTACACTCATCCCCATGAGCCTAGCCGACGGCGAGCGCATCGACGCGCTTGGACCATCCATCTTCGAACGCTGGCAGCATCTCGATATACTCGTAGCGAATGCAGGCGTCCTGGGCCCCTTGTCCCCCCTCTCGCACATCTCGACGGATGCCTGGAACGAGGTCGTCACCATCAACCTGACTGCCAACTGGCGCCTAATCCGCACCTGCGATCCGCTTCTTCGCCGCAGTTCGGCCGGCCGTGCAATATTCGTGTCCTCCGGTGCCGCGCAGACCGGCAAAGCCTATTGGGGCGCCTATGCTGCCAGCAAAGCCGCGCTCGAAGCACTTGCCAAAGCCTACGCTGCTGAGATCGTGAATACGCCCGTTCGTGCCAATATTGTCCGGCCCGGCCGCGTGCGGACTGGAATGCGCGCCAAGGCTGCACCCGGCGAAGATCCGATGACCCTGCCGACGCCCGATGACATAGCACCCTTGTTCGTGAAGTTGGCGCTCCCCGGGTTGGCGGCCAATGGGCAAGTATTCCAGCCAGCGGACATCGCAAACATCGTCACCTGACTCCATGCCGGAGCTATCTGAAAAACGGATCGACGTCTGGTTCTGGTCCCTCGATGCGGCAGCCGAACTGTCTGCCTCGCTGAGTGAACTCTCACACGACGAACGCATCCGCGCAGACCGCTTGCAGCAGCCGCTCGATCGCCAACGTTTCCTGGCCGCCCGCAATGGCCTTCGACGCATCCTTTCCCGCTATCTTGATTGCGCTCCCGAGGAACTTGCGTTTCGTCTCGGTGCACATGGCAAGCCGGCAATCGCAAGCATCGATACGCCCATACATTTCAACCTTTCGCACTCTTTCGGGGCAGCAGCCCTTGCCGTGACAGGCGCAGGAGACGTCGGCATCGACATCGAATACGTCCGCCTGGTCGAAACCGACATCGACAGCTTGTTCACTGATGCCGAGCGGTCATGTATCGCAGCCGCTCCACCGAGCGACCATCAGCATGCTTTTTTGCGTTGCTGGACGCGCAAGGAAGCTGTCATCAAGGCATTGGGTAGTGGTTTCCAGTACGACCTGCAGTCCATAGAGGTTACGGTTGCCGCAACGGAAGCGCCTCGCATCGTCCGCCTCGACCACGCGCCTGGCGATCTCCCGAACTGGTCCCTTCACCACCTCGATCACGATCCAGGCATCATTGGTGCACTAGCCGTTCGCACTCCCTCAACGGCGATCGCAACGTTCCTGGAAGGCCCACCACTTCCCCCTTTGGACAGATCTCTGTAGTCAGGTCAGAACGTGAATTCCATGCCGTCATAGGCAGGCACGACATGAGGTGGCAGGCGCCGCTTCAGCGTCTCGTAGTCCAGGTCAATGTGCAGATGCGTCAGTATCGCTCGCCGCGGCTTCAGCCGCTCGATCCACTCCAGAGCCTGGCCGACACTGAAATGACTCGGGTGTGGTTGATCCCTGAGCGCATCGACGATCCACACGTCCAGCCCTTCCAGCAGCGATGCCGACGCCTCCGGCAAGTCACTCACGTCCGGCGAATACGCGACATCGTTGACACGAAACCCGAGCGAAGCAATCTCTCCATGCACCTGAGAAATCGGTAAGGCGATGATGTTCCCGCCACGCCCTTCTACGGCGATGGGCTCCGGCGGCAGGATCTCGTGCGCCTTGAGGATGGGCGGATAGTTTTGCCCAGCCGGCATCCGGAAACAGTACTCGAACCGCGACATCAGGCTATCGCCGGTTACCTTGTCCATCCACACATCGACTCGCTTTTTCATTCCGTAGGCGATCATCCTGAGATCATCAATACCATGCGTATGATCCGCGTGGTCGTGCGTGAAGAGCACGCCATCGAGTTGATCCACCCGCGCATCGAGCAACTGTTCGCGCAGGTCCGGACCGGCATCGACGAGCACCCTTGTCGTGCCGGTTGGGGTCTGGCGTTCGAAAATCGCCGAACAACGGCGTCGCCGGTTCTTCGGATTCTTTGAATCGCACTTGCCCCAATCGTTCCCGACGCGAGGGACGCCCGTCGATGACCCGCACCCGAGAACCTTGAGCCTGTAGCTCATCGCGCACCTTCCACCTGCTGGAGATCGCGAGGAACCTTCGTGAACAATCGGAAGAAATTATCTGTCGTCTGACGGGCTATCGTCTCGATATCCGTACCGCGCGCGCGCGCGACGGCTTCCGCTGTATGCACGACCAGCGCCGGCTCATTGGTTTGACCACGCCTCGGTTCGGGCGCAAGAAACGGTGAATCCGTCTCGACAAGCAGCCTATCAGCCGGAATGTCGCGCACGATATCCCGCAACGAGTCCGACTTCTTGAACGAAACGACACCCGAAAACGAGACGTGAAGCCCGAGATCTACGGCCGCCATCGCCAACGTGCGACCGCCCGTGAAGCAATGCAGGATTGCCGGAAACGGGCCCTCCTTGCGAGCTTCCTGCAGGATCGCGATCGTGTCTGCGTCTGCATCGCGGGTATGGATCTCGAGTGGCAGTCCGCTCTCCCGCGCGGCCCGGATATGGCGTCGAAAACCTTCCGCCTGCGCTTCCGGCGCACTGCGCTTGTAGTAGTAATCGAGCCCCGCCTCTCCGATTGCAACGACCTTCGGATGCTGGGCAAGCGCCACGATTTCCTCAGTCTCGATACCCTGTTCTTCATCCGCATTATGCGGATGCGTCCCGACCGAGCAGAACACGTTGTCATAGCCGCTTGAAATCTCGATCAGCTCGGGGAGACACGAAATGCGTGTGCAGATCGTAACCATCACCCCCACGCCTGAAGCCTTCGCACGAGCCATGAGTTCGTCCCGCTGCTCGGCGAGCTGAGGAAAGTCGAGATGACAGTGGTGATCGACCAGCATTGCTCAGGCCTTCTTCGGCTTTCCGCCGCTCTTCTTCCCTTCATCCGCAGCGGCTGGATCGACGTAACGTGGGAACACACCGGATGGTGGCGCAAGATCGGTCCCCGGTTTCAAGCGCCCCTTGGGACCAAGCGCTCCGTACTGCCGCGCTGCTCCTGCCGGCTGCCCGAGCAGATCAAGCAACTTTGCAGCCGAATCTGGCATCGAGGCCTGTACGAGAATGGCGATCTGGCGCACCGTCTCAGCCGTCACATAAAGGATCGTTCCCTTGCGCTCCAACGAGTGCGATTTGTCGAACGGCTTCTCACTCGCGAAATACCGGTCTGCATGCCCGATCACTTCCCAGACCGCATCGAGCCAAGACTTTATGGCCTGCCGGTCCATCGCCATGCGGCACGTCTCATATAGTCCATCCGCCTGCGCCAGCATCGCCTCGTCGGCTCCCGTGAAAGCCCCCGGTTCCGGAACCTTGCCATCGAAGCCTTTCGCGATCATCGAAAGCGAGCGTTGCGCAAGATTTCCAAGCCCGTTTGCGAGGTCGGCGTTGATGCGCGCAGCGATCGCATCGGGCGAATAACTGCCGTCGGCCCCAAACGCTACCTCACGCAAGAAGAAGTGGCGCACCTGATCGACGCCGTAGTGAGCGATGAGCGCAAAAGGGTCGACGACATTGCCGACCGACTTCGACATCTTCTCACCCTTGTTGAACAGGAACCCGTGCCCGAACACCCGGCGCGGCAATTCGATGCCCGCCGACATCAGGAAGGCCGGCCAGTAAATGGCGTGAAAGCGCACAATATCCTTGCCGATCACATGCACGTCGCACGGCCAGTAGTCCTGTCGCATGGCATCGCCATCGAGAAGACCCGTCGCGGTAACGTAATTGTTGAGCGCATCCACCCAGACATACATGACGTGCCCCGGATGACCCGGCACAGGTATGCCCCAGTCGAGTGTGGTCCGCGAGATCGACAGATCCTCGAGCCCCTGGCGAACGAAGCTGACAACCTCATTCCGCCGCTCCGGAGGAAGTATGAAATCGGGGTTGGCCTGATAATGGGCGAGCAACGCATCCTGGTACTTCGAGAGCCTGAAGAAGAACGTTTCTTCCTCCTGCCATACCACCTCGGTCCCGGTCGTCGTCGCATAGCGCTGCCCGTCCTCGCGAACCTCGGTCTCACCCTCCTTGTGATAGGTCTCATCGCGCACCGAATACCACCCGCCGTACTTCTTCAGGAAGATGTCGCCAGCGGCCTCCATCCGCCGCCAGAGCTCCTGGCACGCCGAATAGTGGCGCTGCTCGGTCGTGCGGATGAAGTCATCGTTGGAAAGGTTCAGCGCAACCGCCATGTCGCGGAATCGTGCAGCGTTGCGGTCGGCAAGCTCTCGCGGGGACACGCCCTCTGCCTGGGCCGTCTGCTTCATCTTCAGGCCGTGCTCGTCCGTTCCCGTCAGGAAGAACACGTCCTTGCCATCCAGACGCTCGAACCGCGCGATCGCATCGGTCCCGATCGCCTCGTAGGCATGGCCGATATGCGGTGCTCCGTTCGGATAGGAGATCGCCGTTGTGATGTAGAATTTCGGCCGTTCTGCCATCTGCTCCTCAATCGCCGCAATTCACCGGCAGGTGTCGCCCCATCGCCATCCGCTCGACTGCCGCCGGATCGTTCGCCTAGCCCCGTGCTAAAGCCTGCAAGCGGCCGACTGTCTCGATGACCAGCGCCCGGCGGTCGAGATTCAGAACCATCGCCTCAGCCTTGCGCGCCACGACCCGCTCCCAGAGTTCGGCCCAGCCGGCAAGGCGCCCCTCATCTATCACACGGCCACAATCGATGCCACCGCACCGCATCGCGCCCCCCGTCGCCCGGGCGTGTACCATGTCCGCGACCGTCTCGAGCAGAAGGTCGAAGAAGATCTCGAACCGTTGCTCGCTCCCCGCGCCCGTCACCTCATCTGCCAGCGCATGCACGCCCGGCCAATCCACTTTGGGCAACATTCCGAGCAGGGCACTCACCCGACTCTGAAGCGCAATCCCATCCGCCTCCGAGAGTTGTAACGCCCGCCGAACGCTCCCCTGCGCAATTGCAGCAAGCCGCTGCAATTCTTCACCCGCAAAGGGTTCCAACTCGCCGGCTTCTCGCGCCTGACTGACTGCACGCGCGAAGTCGGCATCGTTGAGGGGATCGAGATCCAACCGCCGGCAACGCGATTTCACTGTGGCGAGCAGACGTCCAGGCTCCGAGGAAATGAGCAGGAATACGCAGCGCTGCGGCGGCTCCTCGAGTGCCTTGAGCAATGCGTTGGCCGCCGGACCGTTGAGTTCATCGGCTTGGTCCACCATAACCACCCGCCAGGCCCCCGGCCCTGCAGAATGCGCCAGGAACGACCTCAACCTCCTGACCTCGTCGACCGGGATGGAGGCGGCGAACCGTTTCGCCTTGATGTCGTACGGCCGCCGTATCAGCAGCAGGCGTGGATGCGACAGCGCCAGCGCCTGCCTCCAAGTCGTCCCGTCGGGCACGATCTCGATCCCACCAGGCAACCTTTCTTCCGGTTCCGCCAGCAGATAACGCGCGAGCTTGTAGCCGAGCGTTGCCTTGCCAATTCCGCGCTTGCCGCTGATCAGCCACCCGTGGTGCAACCTGCCGGAGCGGAAGCTTTCCCCGAATGCTTCTTCGGCCGTCTGATGTCCGTGAACCTGCAGTGTCTCGCGCGGATGCGGATAGCCTTCGAGCCGGTCGGCCTCAGGAAAGACCTCGATATCCGTCGTGACGGGTCTGCGTGCCACCCCTCACGCCTCCCTTGTAAGCCGCGCCGCCACCGCCCGCCAGATGGCCGCCCGAATGACTTCGATCTCCAGCCCGCCGTCTATGACAAGGCACCGCTCGGGCTCCCTCGCCGCGATCGCCAGGAACCCTTCTCTGAGTTTGCTGTGGTAGGCGAGACCTCGCTCCTCGTAGCGATCCGGGCGGATCTGTCCCTCGCTCACACGACGCGCGGCCGCACGCGCGAGACCGACTTCGGCGGGGAGATCGAGAACAATCGTCATGTCAGGCTTCGTTTCGCCCACCACGACACGCTCCAGGGCGTCGATGAACTCCCCGGCCACGCGTCCTGCCACCCCCTGGTACACGCGTGTGGAATCCGAGAACCTGTCGCAGACAACCCATTCCCCGCGCGCCAGTGCCGGCCGGATCAGCCTGTCGAGATGATCGAGACGTGCCGCGTAGAATGCCAGCGCCTCGGCGTTGGGGCTCCGCTCCTCGCCCCCCTCCAGCAGAAGAATACCACGTAACTGTTCCGCAAAAGGCGTGCCGCCGGGTTCCCGCGTGACGACGACGGCATGCCCGGCCGCCTCCAGCTGTTCGGCGAGCCGGCGCGCCTGCGTCGACTTGCCGGCGCCCTCACCGCCTTCGAAAGTTATGAACCTGCCCCTACCCATTGCGGCTCCTGGCTGAACGGTGCGCTCAGGCTGACCATGCCTCGATACACCGGAATACGGCAGAATAGGGGAGTTGCCTTACAGGAGCCAGCCCAGCGCCATGACCAGCAGGGAATCGATTCCCCGCCGCGCAACACCAACGCGCTCGACATCCTCCATCGCATAGAGCGGTACCTCGCTCGTCGCTGAGGTCGAACTCCTCACCCTCAGCCGGGCGACCTTGTCGCCCTTTCGTACCGGCGCCTTGATCGGCTTGAGATAGATGACCTCCGCCCTGATTTTCTGGGTGGCCGGAAACCGTGGCAATGCAACCGTCACACCGTTCTCGTTTCCGGCGAGAGGAACGTACATCGCCGCCCCGCCCCAGACGCGGGCGTGCCCCACAACCTCACCCGGATCGAACAGCCGGAACTCGCCGATGCTACGGAAACCCCACTCCAACAGCTTGCGCGTCTCGTCTCTGCGATCCCCAGCGCTATCGAGACCGCTGGTAACAGCGATCAGCCGCCGTTTTCCCTGAATGGCAGACGCGACCATCCCATAACCGGCTTTTTCCAGATAGCCTGTCTTGAGCCCATCCACCCCGAGATCCTGAAACAGCAGGGGATTGCGGTTGTAGAAGTTGTGCCGCCTGTATTTGAAATTCCGCTCCGAGAAAATCTTGTAGGAGTCCGGATACTCTCGGATCAGAAATTGACCGAGCTTCGCAAGCTCCCGTGCCGTCATCTTCTGATCCGGATGCGCCAATCCGGTCGCATTGCCAAATGTACTCGTCTCCAGACCGATCCGGCGCGCTTCCGCCGTCATCAACTTGGCAAACGCGCTCTCGGAACCAGCCATCCCTTCCGCGACGCAGATAGCAGCATCGTTGCCACTCTGGATGATCATGCCCCGGATCAGATCCTCCAGGCTTGCCTTGGTGTTAACCGGCACGAACATCGCTGATGTCCGCGATGGCGCTCCGCCGGTCCGCCAGGCGTTGACACTCATTGTGAATTCGTCTGTGAGCTTAAGTTGACCCGCCTTGATCGCCTTGAATACCACGGCGAGGGTCATCAGTTTGCTCATGCTTGCCGGAGCAAATAATTCGTCGGCATTCTTCTGGTAGAGGATTGAGCCTGTCTCTGCGTCGATCAGTATCGCTTGCTTGGCGCCAGAGGCGAACTGCGACTGTGCCCACGACGTACGAGCAGGCCCCGCCATTACGAGCAGGCAGATCGTCAGAAGCGAGACGCAGCGGCACAACCAAGCGCTACTCTCCGCGCGATACTGGAACACGACCTGCGAGATCCCCATCATAATACTCGCCTAGCGCGGTGAAGTTGTGCTCGTCAACCCATGACCACCCACAGCGCCACCCTTCGCCATACGCGGTCGGATTTGCAGCTGATTGCCATTGATCCATGGCTGCCGCGCAACATAGGCCTCCTCCGTCTCGCTATCTCCACCAACCGGCGCCGGGCCTGCGTACTTAACCCTCACCTTCGCGATCCCTTTGTGCTTCATGCCAAGCAACTCGGCCACCCGGCCCGACACGTCGACGATACGACCGCGAACAAATGGACCGCGATCGTTCAACCGCACGAGGACCGTCCTGTTGTTGGTGAGATTAGTTACGTACGCAAGCGATGGCAACGGAAGCGTCGGATGCGCAGCAGTAAGCAGGCCCTCGTCATAGGTTTCGCCGTTGGCCGTCTTGGTCCCGTGGTGACGCGCACCATAATAGGATGCAATTCCCACTTGGTCGTAAGTCGCATCCTTTCGGGGCGTGAACGACATCCCGTTCACGACATAGGGCTTGCCGATCTTGTACGCACCGCCGGCGCGGGCTCTGGCAACCCGCGCCGCATCCACCATCGATGGCTCTATGGCGGCTGCCACTGGCGCCGGCATTGCCAAGCCAACTGGAATATCCTGCCCATGATCCGCATCGATGACGGGGACTTGACGCACAGTCCATCCACCATCGACCCGCGCGACCTTTTCGACCGAACCCGTGCTGAGCGAATGCGAGCCGATCTGTCGTACATCTGCGGAGCACCCGTTCAGCAACGCCGCAAGAAAGCATGCAGACACCGCGATCATTCTCTTGCAGCACTGGTCCATTACGCCTCCGAGGGGCACCGATGCATCAGTTGCAAGACGAGTAGCGGCTGATTCTGCATTCGCACAACGCAGTTCGTCCTCATTGCCACAGTCAGTTGCCGAGCAACGCGCTTCTTTGTGCGCTGCCATACACGACATGTGCGCGGGCCTCGAAAGCTTCCGAGAACTTAAGAAACGCCGTGTCAAAGAGCTTGCCCACGACAATCCCCAGTATCGCGGAGCGAAACTCGTAGGAGATGAAGAAATCGATCTGGCAATCGCCGTCGACGTCCAGAAAGGTCCAGGTGTTCGAAAGATAGCGGAACGGCCCGTCGATGTAGGCGACCTCGATCAGGTCATCTTCGGGCCTGAGCGTCACCTGTGACTTGAACGATTCCCGGATCGCACCGTAACCCGCCACCATTCGTGCCACCAGAATCGCATGCCCCGCCGGAGAAGTAAGGCGCTGCTCGACCGACAATGCCTCGCACAGCGGTAGAAACTCGGGATACTTCTCGACGTCCGCCACGAGGTCGAACATCTGTTTCGGGCTGAACGGAACCCGGCGCTGGGTGCGGAAGGCCGGCATTGCCCCTTCTCAACCCCTGCCGCTTTCCCGTGCGGCGCGAAGCCGCCGGAAGTCCTCATCTGCGTGATAGGAAGACCGCGTCAACGGTGTCGCCGAGACGACCAGGAAGCCCTTCGCCACTGCGGTCCGCTCGTAGGACTTGAACTCTTCCGGCGTCACGAACGCCTTGACCTCAGCGTGCTTTCGCGTCGGCTGCAGGTACTGCCCGATGGTGAGGAAATCAACATCCGCCGACCGCATGTCGTCCATCACCTGCAGCACTTCCTCGCGCCGCTCGCCAAGTCCGACCATGATCCCGGATTTCGTGAAAATCGTCGGATCGAGTTCCTTCACGCGCTGCAGCAGTCGCAGCGAATGATAATAGCGTGCACCCGGCCGGATCGTGAGGTAGAGCCCCGGGACGGTCTCGAGATTGTGGTTGAAGACATCCGGCCGCGCAGCAACGACGACCTCTAACGCTCCGACCTTGCGCAGGAAGTCCGGCGTCAGAATCTCGATCGTCGTCGCTGGTGTCCGCGCCCTGATTTCACGAATTGTGCGTGCGAAATGCTCTGCCCCGCCGTCAGCCAGGTCGTCACGGTCGACAGACGTAATGACCACGTGTTGGAGACCCAGCTGGGCCACCGCCGTCGCAACATTCTCCGGTTCGTCTGGATTGAGAGCGGCTGGAAGGCCGGTCCTAACGTTGCAGAACGAGCAGGCCCGCGTGCAGGTATCGCCCATGATCATCATGGTCGCATGCCGCTTCGTCCAGCACTCTCCGATATTAGGGCAGCCGGCTTCCTCGCAGACCGTATGCAGGCCCGCTTCCCGCACAATCCTACGTGTCTCGGCAAACGCAGGCGAGTTCGGGGCTTTCACCCTGATCCAGTCGGGCTTGCGGAGCACCGGCGTGTCGGGCCGATGCGCCTTCTCGGGATGACGCGGCCGCTTGTCGACGAGATTGACCATGACTGCTGCTTGCCTCTCCACTGCGCGACGGTGTCCGGCAAGACCCGCCACCCGTCCTGTCGAACCAATTTAGGAACGACGGCACGCTCTTAAAAGCGCAAGCCCATGTCAAGTGTCAGCGCCCGGCAAGTCTTGCTGTGGAAATGCCAACAGCTCTGCAGCCGGACTACGTATGCTCACCGCCCCTGGCTATGCCACCAGCCAGGGGCTCGACCACGCTGCTCAGCGGCGCCCACCCAGGAACCGGGCGACCAGAACCACCAGTATGGCGCCGATCGTCGAAACGAGAATTTGGGTGCCGTGAGGAACCTGGTTGGTTATGTTGGTGATGGCAGGCGGCAGGTTGAGCCAGCCGGCATGCACCAACGCACCACCCACGAACGCGCCGATGATCCCGACGACGATATTGCGGATGAAGCCTCCGCCGCCGAGCAGTTGGCCGGCGAGCCAACCGGCCACGAGGCCGTTGAGCGCCATTACGATGAACGGCCAATAGGGCTCCAGTTGAGCCATTGTAGGTAGGTTTTCCATGATTGTCCCCCGGTGATAGGCAAGCCGCGCGGAACTTACGAGATAAACCGTGCAATTATTACGACAACGATGGCGCCGATCGTAGCTGTGACGATCTGCGACGCCAATGCATTCTTGATACCCAGATTGACGCCCGCCGCCCTAAGCAGATAGCCGCCGACGAACGATCCGATGACACCGATAACCATGTAGCGCAGGAGACCGCCACCTCCGACAACCAGAGATGCCAACCAGCCAGCAACCAGCCCGATCGCAAGAAAGATCAGCAAATCCCTTGTCTTGGCATCCATTGCGGCGACTCCTGAAGGCTCCTTGCCCATACACCTACCATAGTGCAAGTCCGAGTCGGGCAAAAACGAACACCTGCAAGGCCAATTAGGTGTGGATCACCCTCCCATAGGCATCCAGGACACTCTCGTGCATCATTTCGCTCAGTGTCGGGTGCGGGAACACAGCGTGGATGAGTTCCGCCTCTGTTGTCTCGAGTTGCATCGCCACAACATAGCCCTGGATCAACTCGGTTACTTCGGCGCCAATCATGTGCGCCCCGAGCAACTGGCCGGTCTTGGAGTCGAATATCGTCTTGACCAGCCCCTCCGGCTCACCGAGTGCGATCGCTTTGCCGTTCGCACGGAACGGGAAGCGCCCCACGCGCACCTCGTACCCGGCGGCCTTGGCCTTACCTTCCGTAAGCCCGACGGACGCCACCTGCGGATTGCAGTATGTGCAGCCGGGAATTTTCAGTTTGTCCATCGCATGTACGTCCTGGCCGCTGATCGCCTCGACGCAGATCACCCCCTCGTGCTCCGCCTTGTGGGCCAGCATCGGCGGCCCAGCAACATCCCCAATGGCGTATATGCCGGCCACATTGGTCCGCCCATAGCCATCCGTCACGATGCATCCCCGGTCCGTCTTGACTCCAAGTTTCTCAAGCCCGAGGTTCTCGATGTTGCCGACCACGCCAACAGCGGAAATGAGCCTGTCCGCCGGCACCTTCTCTGTCTTGCCGCCTCCGGTATCGATCGTGGCAACGATCCCATCGCCGCTCTTCTCGACGCCCGTCACCTTGGCGCCTGTGTAGATCTTCATCCCCTGCTTCTCGAACGCCTTTCGCGCCAAGCCGGAGATTTCCGCATCCTCGACCGGGAGGATCTGGTCGAGCAACTCGACGACGGTTACATCCGCCCCCAGCGTCCGGTAGAACGACGCGAACTCGATACCGATTGCGCCCGAACCGACCACCACCAGCGATTTCGGAATTCCCTCGGGAACCATCGCCTCGAAGTAGGTCCAGATCCGCTTCCCATCTGGTTCGAGCCCCTGCAGCACTCGCGGCCTGGCACCTGTCGCCACAATGATGTGCTTTGCCTGATAGCTGCCTGCCCCGAGCACGCCCTTCGGCACCGGATGCTGAGGCTCCATCGCCTTCTTTTTCGCTTCTGCCACCGTGATCTGGCCCGGCTTGTCAATCACCGCCTCGCCCCAGATCACATCGACCTTGTTCTTTTTCAGCAGGAAACCAACACCGCCGTTGAGTTGTCCCGAAACGCCCCGCGAACGCTTCACGATCGCAGCCGCATCGAACCCGACCTTACCCTCGACCACCAAGCCGTAGTCCTTGGCATGCTGAATGTGATGGTACATCTCGGCAGAACGAAGCAACGCCTTGGTCGGGATGCAACCCCAGTTCAGGCAGATCCCGCCGAGGTGCTCCCGCTCAACGATCGCGGTCTTGAGACCGAGTTGCGCCGCACGAATGGCCGTCACATAGCCACCGGGACCCGCCCCGATCACGATCACGTCATAGGATTGGCTCGCCATGTCCCCCCTCGTCGGTTTGCGAATGAAATCGCACGCGGCAGCACGTGGTCAACCGCGCACGATTTCGATACCGAATCAATCTATTGGAGCCGACGCCCACATTCAAATGGTCAAGTGCCGAAACGCGCCACGACCAACAGGATGGTTAGCGACCGAAACGCATCCAATCAGGAGTGGCACTGGGCCCCGAGATACACGCTGAGAAGATAGTTGTAACGGTCGGCGTCCTTGCGCGCATCGGCCGAGATTCGCCTGCCTGCGCTTATCGCTTCAACCTTCGACCGCACCCCACGGCGGTCCAACTGATTAAGTTCTTGCTTCACCGACTTGCACGACATGCCCACCGGCATCGGCCGCGCATAGGGACCGGCTGCATTGCTGGTCGCACAACCGCCCAGCAACGCTACTCCCAAAAGACCCGCCGCCGCTGCTGCCACTCGCCCAACTCTAATCACCCGAACCTCCCGAGCCTGGGAAAACGAATAGCGCCCGCCTCAACCAGCGCAGGCGCACCTAAACGTTTGAAATGCCACATGGCCCCGGCCGATGCAATTCCCGGCCGGGACTTTTCAAGGCACTGATGCCGCAGTGCATCTGACAAAGTCGATGCATTCTCTGACGTCGCAAAACGCCATACATCGGCGGCCGAACTACTTCTTCGTAGCCGCGGCTGCGGCCTTCGCTTTCGCAGCGACTGCAGTGGCATCTCCGGCCGCATTCGCCGCAACCTGCTGAGTAGCAGGCGCGCCGGCAGTTGCCGCCTTTGGAGTTATCGTCGAGCACTTGGCCTGATACTCGGCATAGACTTGATTCAACTCCGCGACTTTGCCGAGCGAAGCCCGTTTCACGACCACGGTCTTGGATTTACCCGTAGCGGCCTGCTCGACACGACCGACGGTACCTTCCTGCTTGAGTGTATCGATCTTGGCGGCAAGTGCGACACACGCCGGGTTCACCTTATCTTTTTCCGGAATGGAGGCCGTAGTGAAATTCGCCCCGCCGACCCCCCCGTCGGCGGCGCATCCTGCCAGCACGAACGAGGTCAGGACGAAGATGGCAGGCACGCAATGCTTGGCGCGCATAGAGAGTCTCCCGTTGCATGGGCTTGGCCGAATACCAGCTAAGCGCTCGACTCACACGATTACTTCCCTCTCCTCGCAGTAGGAGCAGCGAAGCGAGCCGGCAACCTCAGGGGAATACACTATCCAAAGCGAAATTCGGGCCGCCTGCCCCCGCAGAGCGCAAAAGTTCTGTGCGTGACTGAACTAACACAATCCAGTGACTGCATCGGCCGGTAAGTCGTGCTAACCGCAAGCCGCGGAGGCCTCAGACCAGCATCCGCACCGGATCCTCAATCAAAGCCTTGAACGCGTTGAGGAGTTGTGCGCCAAGCGCACCGTCGACGACACGGTGATCGCACGAGAGCGTGCATGCCATGACCGTCGCCACCTCGATCGTGTCGTCGACCACGATCGGCTTCTTCTGCCCTGCCCCAACCGCGAGAATGGTCGCATGGGGCGGATTGATCACCGCATCGAAACTCTCGATACCGTACATGCCGAGATTGGAGATCGACGTGGTCCCGCCCTGGTACTCGTGAGGCGCCAGCCGGCGATTGCGAGCACGTGCCGCAAGGTCTTTCATCTCGTTGGAAATCTCGCCGAGCGTCTTGAGTTCTGCATGGCGTATGACCGGCGTGAACAGCCCTCCCTCGATCGCCACAGCAACCCCAACGTCGGAATGGCGGTGGCGCAGCATTCCCTGCTCCGTCCACGTAGCATTTGCGCCGGGGACCTGCTGCAACGCGAGCGCCAGCGCCTTGATGATGAAATCGTTGACCGACAGCTTGAACGCCCTTGGCCCTTCCTTCGGTGCCGCCGCATTGATGCGCTCTCGCGCTTGCAACAACTGGTCCAGCCTGCAATCGATGTTGAGATAGAAGTGCGGCACCGTCTGTTTCGACTGGGTAAGCCGCTGAGCGATGATACGACGCATGCCGTCGTGTGGCACGACATCGAACGTACCCTGTTCATAAAGGGCCATGATCTGCTTGTCGGGCATCGCCTCGACACTCATGCCCGCGCGCTCCAGCGCCCCGCTCGTCGTGGCGACCGCAGTGCCGCCCTGTCCCGTTTTCGCCGCCGCCTCGACATCGCTCTTCACGACCCGGCCGTGTGGCCCCGATCCTGAGATCCGCGCGATATCCAGCCCCTGAGTCTTGGCGAGCCGTCGGGCCAGAGGTGACGCAAAAATCCTGCCGCCACCGGAGACGGTTTTGTTGGCGTGACCGTTTCCTCTGGAGGTGCCCGTCGATGCCCCCTGTCCGGCAGGCCCGGCTGCCATCTCCGGCACTGGCGCCTGAGCTGGCGCACCGGCAGCCGGCGCCTTCGCACCCGCCGCGGCGGCAGACATGTCCTCGCCTTCCTCCGCCAGCACCGCAATGAGCTGGTTGACCTTGACGCCTTCCGTGCCTTCCGCGACGAGCAGTTTCGCAACCCTGCCCTCGTCGATAGCCTCGACCTCCATCGTCGCCTTGTCCGTTTCGATCTCGGCGATCACGTCACCCGACTTGACGCCATCACCCTCTTTAACGAGCCAGCGGGCAAGTTTGCCTTCTTCCATGGTCGGCGACAGCGCGGGCATCAAGATGTTGATCGGCATGGCGGATGGAGTTCCTAGGTCTTGTCGGTTGGTTCGGCGGGATCGTCAGTCGCAGTTTCGGCAGCTTGGAAGAAAGAAGGCCCCATCGCAGCCCGGGTCTTTCAATCAATGCCGCACTTCGGCTGACTGCAACTACCTCTCGCTATCTGTAGCAGACATCCTTCGCGGCCTTGTAGACTTGCTCTGCGTTGGGCAGCGCCAGCTTCTCGAGGTTCGCAGCATATGGCATCGGCACGTCGGCGCCGGATATCTTCGCTGGCGGCGCATCCAGGTAGTCGAAGCAATGGATGGCCACCTGCGAGCAGATCTCGGCGCCAATCGAACAAACCGGCCACGACTCCTCGACCGTTACCAAGCGGTTCGTCTTCCGAACCGACGCGAAAACCGTCTCGTAGTCGATCGGCCTCAGCGTCCTGAGGTCGATCACCTCCGCTTCGATACCTTCGCCTGCGAGCTTCTCGGCAGCCTCTAGCGCATAGACCAAGCCCCGCGAGAATGAAACAATCGTGACATGGTCGCCCGCCCGCGCTATCCGCGCCTTTCCGATCGGGATCAACCAATCATCGATCACAGGCACTTCACCGGACTGCCCATAGAGGATCTCGTTCTCGAGACAGATCACCGGATTGGGATCACGGATCGCACTCTTCAGTAGCCCCTTGGCGTCCGCCGGATTGGATGGCGCGATCACCTTTAGACCCGGCACATGGGCATACCATGCCGAATACTCCTGCGAGTGCTGCGCTGCGACACGCGCTGCCGCACCGTTCGGCCCGCGAAAGACAATCGGCGCACCCATCTGGCCACCCGACATGTAGAGCGTCTTCGCAGCCGAATTTATGATCTGGTCGATGGCCTGCATCGCGAAGTTCCACGTCATGAACTCGACGATCGGCTTGAGCCCGGCCATCGCGGCTCCGACGCCGACACCGGTAAAGCCTTGCTCCGTAATCGGCGTATCGATGATGCGCTTATCGCCAAACTCCTCTAGAAGGCCCTGACTCACCTTATAGGCACCCTGGTACTGCGCGACTTCCTCACCCATAAGCAGCACGTCAGGATCGCGCCGCATCTCCTCCGCCATCGCATCGCGCAGCGCCTCGCGCATCGTGATGGTCTGGAACTGCGTGCCGGCTGGCAACTCCATGTCGTCGGGCACGCTCTGCTGCGGCGGACCAGCTGTTGCAGCCTTCCCACTCTCCGACACCGCAGCCACAGGTGAGGCACTGCCGTTGTTTCGCGGCGCCTGCATCGCAGATGCGTCTTCGCCATCCGCCAGGATGGTCGCAATTGGCGTGTTGACTTTCACACCCTGCG